>NZ_BAAANO010000034.1:0-37970 GCF_039529845.1 Brevibacterium samyangense
TCATCGACGAGTACGTCTCCGTCGAACGTGCCGCGAAAGACTACGGCGTCGTCATCCGGGAAATCGACCGTGAACTCGACGAGTTCGAGATCGACGTGGATGCGACTGCAGAACTGCGGGACAGGATCCGGGCAGAACGCCCCGAATGGCTCCGCACCGATCCCAGAGTTGTGGCCGAGAAGTTCGTGGCCGGAGAACTCTCGACGCTCGACGTAGTCCGGCAGTACGGGGTCATTCTCGACTGGGGGACCGGCGAACTCTTCCCCAATTCTACTGAGCAATTCCGCGCCAACATGCTCAAACGCTCTGCCGAGCACTGGGGCTGAACTGCGATCTCAAAAAGTGGCGGTGAGCGATGTGCAGCACGCCGTGGCTCACCGCCACAAACACTCCTAACTCCTCTGCCGCACATCGGCAATCCTTTAAACCGGAGCCAACATGAGTACTCCAAGCTCGACAGAAGTTTCCTATCTCCTCGACTCCGCGGGCCCCACCCCGCGGATGTCTCGCGGTAGCCTCGCGATGGCCTGGTACGGCGTCGTCAGCGCCATGTTCTTCGTATACATCGGCGCGGCGATGGCCGTGGCCTACGGCACTCGCGACGCACTGATCGGTATCGCTCTTGCGATAGCCGCATACACATTCATCAACATCCTGCTGTCGAAACGCGCATTGCACACGCGTGCGTCGGTGGCACAGTTCTCCCGCACGATTCTCGGCAATTCGGGGTCGATCGTTGCGACGATTATCTTCGCGACCGTCGCTATCTACTACGCGGTGTTCGAAGGCATCATCGTGGCATTCGCGTTCCAGGCGATGTTTGGTGGGCCGATGTGGATGTGGAGCTTGATCGTCGTGCTCTACTCGACGCCACTCGTCGTCGGACGTGTCCGGAACTTCCTCGACAAGCTCAACGGTTGGCTCATGCCGGTGTACTGGCTAGGACTCGTAGCCGCTGTGGTGATCGCCGGCGTCAAGTACGGGTTCGAGTCGACATGGCTCACTCAGGGCCCCGAACTGGCACTTCCGTTTGCCTCGGGGGGCCCCGGTTGGCTGGCTACCTTCGCGGCCTACATGGGCTCCTGGATCATGATGATGTACACCGTGGACTACGCAGCGATGGGGCAACGGAAGGATGCAGTCTTCCACAGTAACTACACCTTCGGGTGGCTCTTCTACACGCTCGCATTCGGCGTGAATGCGCTCATCGGTATCTTCCTCACGTTCACGATCCCCGGAGTCGAGGCTTCGGAGACGGGGATCGCCGGAGGCCTCGTTGGGCTCATGGGGATCTTCGGACTTCTCGTTGTATTCGTGTCTCAGACCCGGATCAACACGGCGAACTATTGGCTCGCTTTCGAGAACCTCGCCCTCTTCGGGCGACGTGCTCTGAAGATCAAGGCGCCCACCTGGGCTTTTGCAGTGGTTGGCGCGATCCTCATTTACCTGATCATGCTGTTGCCGATTACGGAGTACATCCTGTTGGCGCTCGCTTGGCAGGGCATCGTCGTAACTGCGTGGGTCGGCATCGCAGTAACGCACGCGATCCTCGACAAAATCGGCGAACATGGGAACGTGCAGGACGAGGATTACCGCGCGTTCAATCGCCCCGGCATCATCGCGTGGGTCGTGGCAACCACGGTCGGACTTCTCGTTCTCAACCTCGCACCTTCCGGTGCAACATGGGGGCCGATCGTCACCACGGTGCTCGGGGCTGTCCTTTACCTCGCTTTGCAGCCGGTCTTCAAGGAGAAGACTGCCCTCAAGGACGCCGTTTCCCATGGTATGGAACCGATCCCGAGTAAGCCGGAGGCTGTGGCAGTCTGACCGTGACTGCTTGGCTCAGCTTCGGCGCATGGTTCGCTTCTGAGAGCATGCGCCGAAGCTGTGTCTGCCCCCGCTGGTAGTTTGGCGACATGCACGAGTCGGTGATCCGCGAACTCCGGGAGTTCGCGTCGGAGCGGGAATGGGAACAGTTCCACACTCCTGAGAACCTCGCAAAGAGCATCAGTATCGAGGCCGCGGAGCTGCTCGAGTGTTTCCAGTGGGGGACCACCGATATGGATGCGGCGGAGGAGGAACTCGCCGATGTCCTCACTTACTGCCTCTTCATGTCAGACAGACTCGGTCTCGACCCGGACGCGATCGTGAGGGCGAAGCTCGAGAAGACCCGCGAGAAATACCCGATCGAGAAGGCGCGAGGGCGGAGCGACAAATATGACCGGCTTTAGCCTCGAACGCTTTCCCTTCGTGTCGGACCAGATCCGAGCGTGGGGAGCTGCGGACCCCCGCCATCGGAACTGGCCCGTCGTGTACGTGATGAACAATGACCGCGAGGTCTACGTCGGTGAGTCCTTGAATGCGGAGAGCCGAATGCGACAGCATCTGGACTCCGCAGAAAAGCGCAGGTTGCGCCATGTGAGGGTCGTGCTCGACGAAACCTTCAACAAGTCGGCGTGCCTCGATCTCGAGTCGTTTCTCATCCGTATGTTCTCCGGCGACGGCCACCTCTCGGTGCTCAACCACAATGCGGGGATCACCGATGCGGACTACTACGACCGCGACACATACAGAAAGACCTTCGACGAGGTCTTCGAGCAATTGCGCGTGCAGGAACACCTCTTTCAGCGCAGCCTCCCGGACATCGTCAACAGCGATCTGTACAAGCTCTCGCCCTTCAAAGCGCTGAACCACGACCAGGCCGTCGCGGTCGAGGACATTCTCGAAGGCCTCTTCGCGGACATCGAGAGCAAAACACCGGACACCTTGGTCATCAACGGCGAACCGGGCACCGGTAAGACGGTTGTCGCGATCTACTTGCTCAAGTTGCTCGAGGACATCCGTCGGCACGACCCCGAGGAACCGCTCGACACCGATTCCATGTTCAGTGAGTTCTTCACGCCGGGGCACGGCGAGCAGCTCAAAGATTTCAAAGTCGGCATCGTTGTACCGCAGCAGTCTCTCCGGAAGTCGATCGCCGAAGTGTTCAGAGTGACTCCCGGATTGGAGAAGCGGTACGTGCTGTCACCGTTCGAGGTCGGCGCGAGCGCGGAGAAGTACGATCTCCTCATCGTCGACGAGGCGCATCGGCTGACCCAGCGGTCGAACCAGTCGTCGGGTCCACTGAACAAGAAGTTCAGCGAGATCAATCAGTCGCTCTTCGGGAACGATGACCTGTCGTGGACGCAGCTGGACTGGATTCGCGAGAAGAGCACGTACATGATCCTGATGCTCGATACCGGGCAGAGTGTGCGGCCCGCGGACTTGCCTGCACGTGTGACCGAGCAGCTCGTTGCTGAAGCGGGACGCCGTGGGCGGCTCTATCGGCTGCAGTCACAGATGCGTATTGCAGCAGGGCAGAATTATGTCGGCTACGTTCGGCGGGCGCTTTCTTCTCCGGGACGTGGCACGCCGGCGTCCTTCGGGGACTATGACCTTCAGTTCTTCACCGATCTCGGTGAGATGCGGCGGGAGATTCGCCGCCGGGACGACGAGTTCGGTCTCGCCCGTCTGGTGGCCGGTTACGCATGGCCATGGCTGAGCAAAGGCAAGAAGGACCAGCAGGTTTTCGACATCGAGCTCGACGGCGAACGCCTCAGGTGGAACAGCGAAGATACCGACTGGATCAATTCTCCCGGTGCCATCGATGAAGTCGGTTCCATCCACACGGTCCAGGGATATGACCTCAACTATGCGGGCGTGATCATCGGACCTGATCTTCGCTTCGATACGGCTACGCAGCGCGTCGTCTTCGACCGGTCGAATTATCACGACAAGAAGGGTCGCGAGAACAACAAGAAGCTCGGGATCACCTACACCGACGAGGACTTGCTTCGCTTCGTCATCAACATCTATACGGTCCTGCTCACTCGAGGGATGCGCGGAACGTATGTCTACGTCTGTGATCCAGAACTTCGTGAGAGATTGCACCCGTTCTTCGCAAAATGAAGTTCGGGAAACCAGCTCACAACGCCCCGACGATCTCCCCCGCCCGCCGCACGGCGCTCGCGCTCCCGCCCACCGCGGTCGGCGCCTTCACCACGACCACCGTCGACCCCTTCACCGCGTAGATGTCCACCGCCGTGTTCGGCACGCCCACGATCGTCATCTTCGTCTGGACGCCTGCGGAATCGTCGGCGCCGGCGACCGCGCCACCGGTCGACGACATCGTCGCGTCCTGCGTGTACCCCTGGATCGTCACGGACACCGATCCGCACGAACCGCCGATCTCCCGCGCCTCGTCCACGACCGACTGCGCCGCCTGCGCACTCCCCATCTCCGCAACGATCCCGATCTGACCGCCCTCTTGATCCATCCCCATCGTCATCGAGGAGGACGAGGCGAGCATCGCGTTCTCGTCGAGCTTGCAGTGGGCCGGATCGACCGTCGCACCCAACTCCGGGTACGCGCCCACCGGCAGACTGTCGAGCGAACCGGCGTCGAACCCGGCCGCCTCGAGCGCCTCCGCCGGCGTTCCGCCCGAGGCACCCTCGCCCGAACCACTGCCACCAGAACCCTCGCCGCCGGAATCTTCACCGCCACCAGCGGAATCTCCGGAATCCCCGCCACCATCGGCAGGTGCGGCGGGCCGCTCGGGGGCGGGCGCCTCGGCGGGGGGCTGCTCCGGCGTCGGTTCCTTCGGCTGCTCCGCGCCACCGCCGCCACCAGCACCCGGCGTGACATCGGGCGCGCCCTGCGCGACCTCGATCGGGTTCACCATCCGCTCGGCGCATCCGCTCATGGCGAGCGCCCCGGCGACCACGAGCACAGGCAACAGCCGCTTCACGAATCACGATCCTTCACATCCGCTCCCCGCACCGGCACACCGCCGAGGCGCGGGCCCGGCCCCAGCGGCCGGAACGGGACCCAGCGGCCCCGGCACCGACCCTAACGGCTCGACATGACGCCCCGCCGACCGCAGCGTTGCGGTCCGGCAACGCTCCCGGGCGACCGGGCCGCCCCGTGGTCGGAACCCTCCGCCTCGCCGAGGCGCCACTGTTCTGGGTGCCGCGCGGCGCCTCGGCGTCAGGGGAGGGCCGCGTGGATCTCGGCCGCCGCGTCCGACGCTACTTCCCGCGAGTCCACCGGGGCGTCGGACCTCACCACGGAGATCGTCGACCCGACACGGGTGAAGACGACGGTGTCCGCGATCTCGTGGCCGTTGCCGGCGAGAGTGGTGTCGTACGCGACGACCTCGTCCGCCCAGACGTAGGTCATGACATAGGGGGAGGCGGTGCCCTCGAAGGTCTCGCCCTCGGCCTCGACGGTGTACGTGGGGCAGGCCTCCGCCCACCCCTCGTACTGGTCGAAGACGCCCTCCGCCGAGGCGACCGTCGGCAACGTCGTGATCTCACCCGTGAGCCCACCGGGCCCGAGCCCCTGCGCCCGCGGCGAGTCCTTGATGACGAACTGCTCGCGCGGCGCGAGCGCGCACTCCTCCGGATCGATCGTCTGCTCGACGAACCGGTCGAGGAACGTCTCCTCGGACTCGGGTGTGATGTCGGCGGCTCCGAGTGCGGCCTCGAGGTTCTGGGTGGTGTACGGGTCGCCGGGGGTGGTGAGATCGGGAGCTGCGGTGCTGTCGGGGTCGGTGGCCGCGGCGCCGCCGGTGTCGCGGGGGTTCGTGGAGCCGGAGTCGGCTGCGTCGCCGTTCGCGCTGTCGGGATTCGAGTCGGTCGGTGCCTGATTTGCCGGGGCGCGGTTGCCGCCGAAGACTCCGAAGGGGTCCGGGATGGAGCCGCCGGAAGCGCACGCGGTGAGGGAAAGGGCCAGCGCGAGACCGGACGCCGCAGCTTTCGCGAGGTGCACACCTCGAGCGCTACGGGAGCGGGGGCGGACCGGTGCGCGCTGGGGAAGAGAAACCACGATGCGCCAGTATTCCAGCGCGAGGCCTGCGCCGGGCTGAGGCGGCGTACCAGTCCCGGCACACGGTGCTGGTGGGAATTGGTCCCGGCTGACCCTCCCGCCGACACGGGAAAGTTTCATGATGGCGACTCGCGCGAACATCCATCATGAAACTTTCCCGTGCCGACCGGTGACGACTCGTTCAGAACTTCGGCGTTCAGAGGTGCGGCACGAGGTCGCGGGCGATCGTCACCGCGGCCGGGTCCTCGGCCGAACCGTTCGTATCCCCGCTCACGCTGCCGTTCGCCGGACCGGACGAAGCACTCACCACCGTCGATCCGACGGCTGCGTACACGTTGACGACGGTCTCGGTCGTACTCGCGCTGTCCTCGCCGGAGCCGCCACTGCCGCTCGCGCCACCACCAGCGCCAGCGTCTCCACCGTCCCGCAGCGTCGACGTCGAGGTCACCGCGGCCACTGCATCTGCTCCCGGGACGTCGACCTCGAGTGCCTCGAAGGTGAGGTCGCGGGTGCCCTCGGAGTTGGTGAGGGTCGAGGTCGGGCACGCGTTCACGACGGTGCGGACGCGGTCGACCACCGCCGAAGCGCTCGCCTCCGTCCCCACACTCGCGACGAGTGCAGCCCCGCCGTCCTCGCGCGAACCCATCGCCACGATGGCGTCGCCCCCGGTGAGGAGTTCGAGCGGCGAGAGTCGACACGCCGTCGGCTCGACCTTCGGCAGCGCAGGATCCGCGATCGCGGCCGCGACGTCCTCACGTGCGATGGGGGAGAGGCCGGCAGCGCTGATCGCCCTGTCGAGCGCGTCGGCGTTCAGCGGCGCCGAGCCATCACCGCCGGCATCGGAGTCCCGGTTCCCGGGACCCGCGGACGCGGGATCCGCCGAGGCGCCGCTCCCCGTAGTGCCTGTCGGCGCCTCGGGTGCGGGGTTCGCACCGGTGGTGTCGGAGTCAGAGGCCGTGGGGCCGGGAGCGGCGGGTGATTCGGAACCCGGGTGCGCCTCGGCGGTGGTCGGTGAGAAATCGGAACCCGCCCCGCCGCCGGGAACGACGTCCCCGTTGCCGCCGAGGAGCCCGCACCCGCTCAACACGACGCCCACGCACACGAATGCAGTCGTAGTGACGGCGGTGCGCGCGGTGACGCGGAACGGCGGGCGGCGGTTCATGCTCGTGACTCTAGACGGGCCGCGCGGGCGGTAGGAACACCGAGTGCGCCGAGTTCGGAACGGCCGGAGCCGCGACGCACGACGGCGAACCGCGTCGTCCCGCCCGCCCCGTAACACCGTCGAAGCCCGGCGCGTCGTACTGTGTGAGGGGTTGTCCTGTGTGAGGCAGGACCTGCCACGTCCCGAACCGATCCCTCTCGAACAGAAGGCCGACAACGTGAACGCTTCCCTCGACCACCCCGGCGATCCGCAGAAGGCGGCAACGACGAAGAGCGACCTCGTGCGGGAGGTGCTCGCGCAGGCGCCCGTGTTCGACGGCCACAACGACCTGCCGATGGCCTTGCGCGAGGCGTTCGACTACGACGCGCTCGCGGCCGGACTCGGCGAGGGGAACACCGACTTCCACACCGACATCCCGTCCCTGCGTGCCGGCGGCGTCGGCGCCCAGTTCTGGTCCGTGTACGTCTCGAGCGCGCAGCCGCACCCCGAGGCCGTCGTCGAGACCCTCGAACAGATCGACGGTGTCTACCGCCTCGTCGACGCGTACCCGGAGACGTTCCGGATCGCCCGCACCGCAGCGGACGTTCGCGCAGCCTGGGCGGACGGGAAGATCGCCTCGCTCCTCGGCATGGAAGGCGGCCAGTCGATCGCGAACTCGCTCGGCACGCTCCGCATGATGCGCAAGCTCGGGTGCGGGTACATGACGCTCACGCACAACGACAACACCGACTGGGCCGCCTCCGCGACGGGCGAGGAGGTCGACTACGGGCTCACGGACTTCGGCAGGGAGATCGTGAAGGAGATGAACCGGATCGGCATGCTCGTCGACCTCTCCCACGTCCACGCACGCACCATGCACGACGCCCTCGACGTCACCACCGCGCCGGTGATCTTCTCCCACTCCTCCTGCCGAGGCGTCGCCAAGCACGTGCGCAACGTCCCCGACGACGTGCTCGCCCGGCTCTCCGCCAACGGCGGCGTGCAGATGCTCAACTTCGTGCCCAGCTTCATCAACGACGCGGTGGCCGAATGGAACGTCGAGCACGCGGGCAAGAAGGCCGAGCTCGCCGCCCGCATCCGCGCTTTCGCCGCGGACGAGGCCGAAGCCGAACGTGAGACCCGCGCCGCCCTCGACGCCTGGGTCGCGACGAACCCCGAACCGACCGCCACGATCGACGACGTCGTGTTCCACGTGGAACATGCGCGTGAGGTCGCGGGCATCGACCACATCGGCCTCGGCGGCGACTTCGACGGCATCCCGGAGGGCCCCGAGGGCCTCAAGCGGGTGTCCGATTACCCTGCACTTCTCGAAGCGCTCGCCGACCGCGGATGGTCGGCCGCTGACCTGCGGAAACTCACGTCCGAGAACATCCTCCGCGTCCTCGAGGACTCGGAGACCGACTGGTCCTGACCCGTTCCGCCGCACTGCACTCCCCTCACCCCTCACCCCTCACCGCAAAGGATCCCCACATGACCGACTCCGCAGCATCACCGGAAGCCACCGGGCCCAAGCCCTTCGGCATCTTCTTCGCCGATGCCACCGAACTCCTCGCCCTGCCCGCAGGTGCGACGCCGACCCTCACCCGTGTCGACCCCGAGACCGCGACCGTGAGCGTCTTCGACCTCGGCCTCATCCGCGGCGACGGCATCTTCGAGGCGACGACGGTGTGGAAGGGCACGCCCCTCGCATGGGGCCTCCACCTCACCCGCCTGCAGAAGTCCGCGCAGATGGCCGAACTCGAGATCCCCCCGACCGAGGCGCTCGTCGCCCTCACCGACGAGGTCCTCGCGCAGATGGGCGAGGTCGAGTACGCCCAGCTCAAGCTCATGATCACCCGCGGGGCGGACGACTCGTTGTCGGCAGCGCCGAAGGACGCGCCGCTGTCGATCATCGCGATGGTGGACTGTGGCAAGGAACCGCGTGAGCCGGAGATCGAGATCGTCACTCTCGACCGCGAGGTGAACAAGGACTCCGCGCAGAAGGCGCCGTGGCTCCTGCTCGGGGCGAAGACCCTGTCCTATGCGACGAACATGGCGGCGAAGCGCGAGTACGAACGCCGAGGCGCTCAGAACGCCGTGTTCATCACCCTCGACGGGTACGTCATGGAGGGGCCGCAGTCGACGGTCGTCCTCCGTGAGGGAGGTCGCGTCGTCACTCCGCACCCGTCGATCGGCATCCTCCACGGCACCACCCAGCAGGAACTCTTCGCATGGGCGGAACTCACCGGGCTGGAGACCGCGTACGAGGAGATCACGAAGGACCGACTCTTCACCGCCGACCAGGTGTGGATGATGGGCGCGAGCAGTGTGCAGTCGGTCCGCGCGATCGACGGCAAGCCCATCACGCACGACATCGACACCGCGATCGAGATCTCCGAGTTCATGAAGACCGAACGCGAGGCGATCGACGCGTGGACCGCAGCCCGTGCGATCGGCGCCCCGGAGGAGGGCGTGCCCGTCCAGGGCGCTCACGTCTGACGAAGAAGCGCCTGCGGCCGCAGAGGTGCGCGGACGCGGGGCTGCGTGAGCCGGTGTCGCGAGACCGCCACCGAAGACCGTAGCCAGGGGCCATGGCTCCGTCCGAGGATGGAGCCATGGCCCCTTCCGCGTCCTTCCGCGTCCCGACCGTGCTTGCCGCCACGACCGCGCTGCTCCTCCTCTCCGGCTGCAGCGTCGTCCGCGACGCGTTCGCCCCGGCCCAGCGACAGCCGGAGGATCCGGCCACTGCCGAGGCGAGTGACGCCTCGGCGGGTGCAGCGCCCGGTGGGACCCGCGGGCCGGGAACGGCAGGGCCGGACTCCGACGGGACGATCACGTTCACCGGTTCCGGCGGAAGCGAGGACGACGAGGAGGAGAGCCGGAGCGGCAGTTGGAGCGGCACCGGGGGAGGCGAGGCCGGGACTGCGAGCCTCCCGGACCCGCTCGAGGGGTCCGAGCGCAACCGCACCGACGCGATCATGGACGCCGGCGAGGCGATGGCCTGGTCCGGTGACGGTGAGGGGCCGGTGTCCCTCGAGTTCCCCATCGACCGCGACTGGGTGGAGACCGAACTCGCCGACGACGCCTCTTCCCGAGCCAGCGCATTCGACCATCACAACGGATGCCAGCTCTTCGAGTTCGCCTCGGACACCTCCGAGATCGACACGAGCTACGCCTCGGAGTGGCACGCGACGGGCATCTGGGCCGGCGTCGCTGACGAGGACAGTCTCGAGCAGGCCGCCGACTACGAGATCGACTCGGAGATCGGCTGGGCGCTGCAGGACGAGAACGACGAGGTCGTCGACGTGATGCGCTCCTACGGGACGGCGACGTTCAGCGGCGTTCCGTACCTGTACGAAGGCCGTGCCCGGGTGGTCCAGGACCGTGGTTGGTCATTCACCGCCTACCTCCTGTGCCCGCAGGCGTACGAGGCCGGATTCCCCGAGATGGTGGAGTCCACCCTCGACTCCGTCGTCGTCGGCGAGGGGTGATCGACGGGGCCGTCGTCGCGTACAGCGCGGTAGCCTGCTGACATCCTCCGTGGCCGAGGCGCCCTCACCTTGCGCGTCTCCGTCCCCGATCCGGTCCGCACGTCCCCGATCCCACCCGAAGGAAGATCCCCATGAGCACCCCTTCCGCAGTTCCGCCTGCCACGCCGTCCGCCGCGCATGCTGAGGCCGGGCTTTCAGAGGTCGGCCCCACTCCCGTCATCGCGATCCACGGCGGCGCCGGCGCCCTGTCCCGCAGCCGCATGACGCCCGAACGCGAACAGGAGTACCGCGAGGCGCTCGCCGGTATCGTCCGTGCAGGTCAGGAGGTCCTCGCGTCCGGAGGTACCGCCGTCGACGCGGTGCAGCGCGCGGTCACCCTCCTCGAGGACTCACCTCTCTTCAACGCCGGCCACGGAGCAGTGTTCACGAGCGCGGCGACGCACGAACTCGATGCCGCGATCATGGACGGCGCGACCCTGAACACCGGTGCCGTTGCCGGGGTGCACACCGTGAAGAGCCCGATCACACTCGCCCGCGCCGTCATGGAGAACAGCGATCACGTCCTCTTCGCCGGTGAGGGCGCCGAGGCCTTCGCCCGCGATCACGGCCTCGAGATCGTTTCACCCGACTACTTCTCCACGCCCGAACGCCGCGCCCAGCTCGACCGGGCCCGGCAGCGCGCCGCCGGTACCGCCGTCCTCGACCACGACGGCGAGGCGGCAGCGGCGGAGGTGACCACGGCCGAGGCGACGGCTCAGCCGGGAGCGGGTGGCGCCTCGGGTGGGGGAGAGGCCGACTCCGTCGTCGACCCGCTCGATGCGGACACGAAGTACGGCACCGTCGGGGCCGTCGCGCTCGACGCGCACGGGAACCTCGCCGCGGCGACGTCGACGGGCGGGATGACGAACAAGCAGGTGGGGCGCGTGGGCGACACCCCAGTCATCGGCGCCGGGACGTACGCCGCGAACGCGACGTGCGCGGTGTCCGCGACCGGCACCGGTGAGATGTTCATCCGCATGGTCGCCGCGTACGACGTCGCAGCACGGATGGAGTACGCGGGCGAGTCGCTCGAGCAGGCGACGCGCACGGTCGTCCACGAGAAACTGCCGACGATCGGCGGGGACGGTGGGCTCATCGCGGTCGACGCCTCCGGGAACGTCGCGCTGCCGTTCAACACCGAGGGCATGTACCGGGGGTTCGGTCGGGTCGGCGAGGAACCGACCGTCGGGATCTACCGCGGGGAATGAGGAGAGAACCATGCAGTTCGTCATGAGTGAGTTGTCGGCACCGGAGCGGTACAAGCTGCTCGTCTCGAGCGTGACTCCGCGACCGATCGCGTGGGTGACGACGAAGAGCGCCGACGGCGTCGTCAACGCCGCGCCCTACAGCTTCTTCAATGCCTTCGGTGACTCGCCGCCGCTGCTCGTCCTCGGCCTCCTCCACGGACCGGACGGGCAGGACAAGGACACCGCCACCCACATCAAGGCGACCGGCGAGTTCGTCGTCAACCTCGTGAGCGAGGGCGACGTCGAGAAGATGAACCTGTCCTGTGCGTCCGTGCCCCGCGAGTTCAGCGAGGTCGACTATGCCGGGATCGACACGGCACCGGCGACGATGGTCGCCCCACCGCTCATCGCCTCGGCGCCGGTGAGTTTCGAGTGCCGGCTCATGGAGGCACTCGACATCGGGACACGGCAGAGCGTCGTCATCGGGGAAGTGCTCGTCACCCACGTGCAGGACGCCTTCGTGAGCGATCCTGAGAAGCTCTACCTCGACACCCCGGCGATGCACCTCGTCGGGAGGATCCACGGGCGCGGCAACTACGTCCGCGTCACGGACACCTTCGAGGTGCCCCGCCCGCAGTACGATCCGGCGCGCATGGAACAGCGGCTCGCGGAGAAGGAACGCGCACAGGCGGACCAGCGGGAGTCCTGAGGGTCGGGCATCAACCGAGGTCGAACTGCCCGCGCACGTGCTCGGCGAGTTGCGCGTGGGTGCCGAACCACACGTCGCCCTTCGCCCGGATGTGCTCGATGACCCGCTCGATCATCGCGAGGCGCGAACGGTGCCCGGAGATGTGGGGGTGCATCGTGAGCTCGAACAACCCGCCCTCGGCGTATGCGCCTTCGAACTCGTCGATCCAGATCCGTTCGACCTCGTACGGGGACAGGTGCGGGCGGAGGCCGCCGAAGCGGTCCATCATGAAGTACGGTGCGTCGTCGCGGACCCACTCCACCGGGATCTCGACGATTCCCGTGGGAGCGCCGTCCGCGAGGAGCTCATAGGGTTCGTCGTCCGCCATGAGCGAGGAATCGTAGACGAATCCGAGTTCCCGGATCACGCGGAGCGTCGAGTCGGAGAAGTCCCACGACGGTGTGCGGATCCCGACCGGCCGGGTACCCGACAACTCCTCGAGGACATCGGCAGCCCGGCCGATGAGGTCGAGCTCCGCCTCGTAAGGCAGCTGCGTGTTCCGCTCGTGGATCCAGCCGTGTGCCGCGACCTCGTGGCCGCCGGCCGCGTACGCCTCGATGTCCTCCGGGTGCAGGAGCGCGGACACCGCCGGGACGTAGAAGCTCGCGGGGATCTCGTGCCGGGCGAGCATGTCGAGGATCTTCGGCACGGCGACACGGCTGCCGTACTCACCCATCGCCATCGAGCCCGGAGACGTCTGCGCATCGCGGAGGTACGGGGTCTCGTGATCGGAGTCCCAGGTGAGGAGCACTGCGGTGCGTGCTCCACCCGGCCACCGCCGAGCGGGATCGTCGTGGACGAGTCGTCTGCCGGCACGCACCTTGTTCGCGACGGCGCGCCAGTGGGCCTCGGGCCACTGCCAGGGTTCGGAGGGAATCGGTGCGGACATGGGGATTTCCGTATCTGGGAGGGGGCGCAGGTCGAGACGCGGTGCGGGGACACCGCTGCCGTCGGCAGCCTACTTCGCGGCGGAACGCCGGACCTGGGTGGAAATGCGCAGTACCCTCACTCCGCCGCGGTCCTCACTCCGCCGCAGGCCGCGCCGAGGCGGAACTCCCCTTCGCGGATTCCGGACCGACCGCCTCGGCGGGGTTCACGACCGCATGTAACCCGCGGTCGTCGTCCTCGGTGAGGGCGTACTGTTCCGCGAGGGTGCGTTCGGCCGCGGCCTTCGCGTCCGCGGCGTTCTCGGCGGCCACCTGTTCGGCGGTCTCCTCGACCGTGTGCTCGGTGAGGATGGGGCGGTCGGCAGGGCCCCCGGCGGAATCCGCAGGAGCGAAGTCGATCCACAGGCCCGGCACCCGCTGGCACACGCGTGCGGCGAGGTTCCTCCACCAGCCCACGGGCTTACCGGGGAACTCCTCCCATCCCTCGGATTCCTCGTCGGAGCGGGGGATGCGGAACGGCCAGGAATCCTCGTGATCCGTGAAGGCCTCGACGTAGACGGAGACGGCGCTCGCGGTCTCGACGTCGAGCTCGCGCAGGAACGCCGCAGCGCTCTTCGGCACGGAGCTGTCGCCCGCGCCCCATTTCCGGACCGTCCGCACATGTACCCCGAGGTGTGTGGCGATCCATTGATCCGAGAGCCCGAGGAAGCTGCGCACGGTCCGGAAGCTTGCTGCTGACATCGGGTGGTTCGACTTGTAGACCGGCATCGCGGGGTTCCTCTAAGTAATCCAAGATTTGAGCTTTCCCGATGATATGCCCGCGGTGGTCCTGATTCGTGTCCGAACTTGCGAGGGATTGCTTGAGGAACTCATGTGTGCCGTGGCCGGTTCTGTCGTCATGATCCGGGGGTCCGTCGTGGTTCAGCGTCTTCTCTTCGTGTTACCGATGAGTCACCAAGATGCCGCCTCCGGGGCTCCGCGCCCGCACCTCAACCGGAACCCCTCCCGTGTGTCAGCGCCGACGTCGAGGCTCGGAACCGTAGCTCGACACCGAAGTCAGTACAGAGGAACGCAGAGAGGCCCGTCATGCCGAAGCTCGCCCCCGAACCCGTCCGCGACCCGCAGTCCGATCACCTCCTCACCCCGCAGAACTGCGCGATGGTCCTCATCGACTTCCAGCCCGGCCAGTACGCGACGGTCGGTTCGACCTCCGCGGAGGAGATCAACGTCGGCGCCGTCACCCTCGCGAAGCTCGCCCACGCCTACGAGGTCCCCACCGTACTCTCCACGTCGCGGTCGACATGGGCGTGAACGAGGGCACGATCCCGGAACTCACGAACGAACTCCCCGGTGTCGTCGAGATCGATCGGACCGGTGTGAACTCCTGGGAGGACGCGGACTTCCGGGCTGCGATCGAGGCCACCGGGCGGAAGAAGATCGTCATGGCCGGTCTGTGGACCGAGGTGTGCCTCGCGTTCCCCGCGCTCGACATGCTCCGTGAGGGCTACGAGGTCTTCCCCGTCGTCGATGCCTTCGGAGGGGTATCACCCGTGACCCACGAGACCGCGCTCGAACGCATGGTGCAGGCCGGTGCGCAGCTCATCACCTCACTCGCCCTCGGCTGCGAACTCATGCGGAACTGGGCCCGCCCGGACTCCGATCTCTACCGCACGATCATCAACGACTACTTCCGCCGCAAGCGTGCGATCGGCGAGTCCTCGGGCGACCTCTTCGGGCAGCACTGATCCGCTCGGCTCCGACCCGCGGGGACCGATCGGGCACACTCCGGGCAGTCATCCTGTATTACCGGTCGGTAGAGTCGAGCCGGCGGTGGAGCCGTATTCAGGTGCCTCACACCCGGGGACGACTAGGCTTCCGAGGGTGTGTGACCGTTCTGTGTCCGTGCCTCCGGTTAGCGTCGGAGGACGCGGTGGAACGGCACACACTGCAGTGAGTTCGTCGACGGAAAGAAGGCCATGGACGCAATGACCGAAGCGCAGCAGTTGTCGGCTGCAGGAGCATCCGTGGTGCCGACTCTGCTCGGTCGCATCCTCGAGCTCTCCCCGGAGTCCCTCGACGAGGAGACCTGGGCGGCCCGCCTCGATGCGACCGGCACCCGCGGTGAACGCTCCGGCACCCCGTCCCTCGACGACATCGGCGACCTGCTCACGGTCCTCGCACACTTCGACGGCTCCCTCACCCTCGGTGAACTCCCGCTGCGGGCCGCCTGGGCCAAGGAGTGCCTCGCGCTCGTCCGGGACGCCCAACTGCGCGACTACCTCGTCGTCGGCCACACCGTCGACCACTTCACGGAGACCCTCGCCGGCATCCTCGAGTCCCTCGGCCTCGAGGACACCGCACAGACCCTCCGTGCCGAGTACATCGGCCTGTTCAACGAACAGGATGCGCAGGAGGAGGAGAACGGCCTCACCGAGCGTGTCGAGGCGCAGGTGCGCGTCGAGGGCGGAACCCTCACCGCTGCGATCGAGGTCCTCCGCGTCTACAGTCCCTTCCTCGCCCGTGCCGGCGTTTCACCGATCGTCGCCATCGAGGTGTCCAACGACTCCGAGGCGCCCGTCGAGGTCTCGACGCTCTCCGCCGGACTCGACAGCGACCGGGAGAGCGTGTGGCTCGGCCCGGAGATCACCCTCCCCGCGGGGGAGAACCTGCGCCTCGACTCGCACGAACTCGCGTGGCACCCCACGGTGCCGGACTCCCTCGGTGCCGAGGGCGGCCTCGTCACGGATACGCTCACCGTCGCAGTCGGGGCCGGCGGCCGTTCCCGTGCCGCACACGCGGGCCTGGCCTGGCTGCCCGAGAAGGTCTGGGTGCCGACCGCGCCCCCGGAACTCGCCGCCGCCTTCGTCCTCCCCACGGATCCCGCCGTCACCTCCGTCGTCTCCCGCATTCTCGGCAGCGGCATCGATGTCGAGGACGCCGCGGACTCCCGCCCCGTCCTCGAGGACCTCTTCGCCGCCGTCGAGTCCGCCGTCGACGAGGGACTCTCCGTCACCCCGGACCCCGAACTCATCGAGGGTGACACCACGACGCCCGTGAGCCCGAGTGCGGTCCGCGAACGCTCCCGCGCGAGCGCCTCGGAACGCGCCCTCTTCATCGCCGCCGTCTTCGAGGCCCTCCGCCTCCCGGTCGCCCTCATCGGCACCGCGAGCGGATTGCGCGTCGGTACCGGTCACACCTTCGACACCGAGGAATCCGCCTCGATCCGCGGCCGCTCCGCCGTCCGCGCCGAACTCTCCGCGATGGTCCTCGGCTCCCTCTCGACCGTGCCGGATCCGGGCTGGTCCGAGGACAACCCCCGCCCGTTCATGGCCGAGGACCCGAAGCCCGTCCTGTCCGCCGAACTCGACTCCGCCGTGTCCGTCGTCGACCTCGGCACCGCCCGGCGCGCCATCGGTGTGGCCGCGCCGGCTGCTGCACCCGCCGGGACCGGCGCAGGAGCAGCCCGGGGCCGCGGTACCTCGGCCGGGGACCCGAACGAACCGGAACCGCGCGCGGTCACCCGGTGGAAGCGCGAACTCCTCGACCTCTCGCTGCGCAATCCGCTGCTGCGGATGCCGCGGACCGGCGGTGCCGAACTCGTCCTGCCGGACATCGCGCTCCTCGGCTTCGCGGACGCGCTCGCCTCCGGCACCTCCTTCGCCCTCGCGCCGCACACGACGTGGAAGGGTGCGGAGGCCACCACCGGGTCGGCACGGACCGCCCGTGCCTCACACCTCGTCGACGCGATGGAGGACGGGGTCGTCCACGCGAAGGCCCTCGGAGCCGGTTTCGAGGCCCGCCTCCGCGCGCTCATGGCCGACGCCCGCGCCAGCCGCGACGAGAACGGCTTCACAACTCTGTACGTCACCCTCGGCGCCCTCGAATGGACCGACCGGGGCGGCCAGACCGCTCTGTCCCCGATCCTCCTCGCCCCCGTCGTCGTCGGCGGTTCCGCGAAGGACGGGTTCACCCTCGCCCTCGAACCCGGCGGGGCGCTGCAGGTGAATCACTGCCTCGTGGAGAAACTCCGCATCGAGACCGGTAAGGACGAGCCCTCGGCGGCGCTCGCGCACCCGGCGGGGCCGCAGGGAGCCGGCACTGGAAGTGCCGGTCGGGCAGCCGGTGGGGGCGCCTCGGCGGTGGACGCGGAGTACGTGCTCACCCGTGTCGAGGGCGAATTGCGGGAGGCCGGCGTCGACGCCTCGATGCTCCCCGAGGCGCGCCTCGGGACCTTCACGTACGCATCCCTCCCGCTGTGGCAGGACCTCGATTCCCACTGGCGCGACCTGCTGCGCATGCCCGTCGCCGGCCACATCGCCCGTACGCCGTACGCCGCCTTCGCGGACCCCGCCCCGGTGCGTGAGGTCGTCCCCGAGGACGAGACGAAGACCTGGCTGCCGTCCCAGGCGGACGCCTCACAGCTCGACGCGATCGTCTCCGCGTCCGCCGGACGGTCCTTCGTCCTCGAGGGGCCTCCCGGCACCGGCAAGAGCCAGACGATCACGAACATGATCGCGGACGGGCTCGCGCGCGGACGTCGCATTCTCTTCGTCGCGGAGAAGAAGGCGGCCCTCGACGTCGTGCTCGGCCGTCTCGAGGAGGTCGGCCTCGGTTCCCTCGTCCTCGACGCCCACGGAGAGACCCAGACCCTCGATGCCGTTCGTGAACAGATGCGGGCCGCGCTCGCGGTGAAGGGCACGACCGAGCAGGGGAAGCTCGAGGAAGCGCGGATGGAACTCGCGCAGTGCCTCGCGACACTCCGGGCCTACCCCGAATCCCTCCATTCCGGCCACGGGGTGTGGGACAAGTTCCAGGCGTGCCTCGAACTCGAGCAGGAGTTCGACCCGGAGTCCGGTTGGCAGCCCGGGGAGATCGCCGTCGACAGGATCGCGGCGTCCACCTCCCCCGAGGCGGTCCGCGAGGTCGCCAAACGCGTCCGCCGCGCCCGCAGGCGCGTGAACGGTGACGTCTCCGAGGACAACCCGGCGTGGTCGCCCGCAGAAGCGTCCGACGCCACCGCGCTGCGGTCCGCGCTCAAGGAACTCGCGGACCTCGGGCTCGTGCAGCCGGCCGCGCAGATCGCCCGGGGACGCGACGGCGGACAGCTCGCCGAGGCCGTCCAGCTCGCGATGGCCCGCCACGCTCTCCAGTCCGCTGTCGCCGCCGACGGGGTCGTGCGCTACAAGGGCGAGAACCGCGAGGAACTCGTCCGGTCCTATCTGCGGCTCAGCGCCGAGGTCGAAGCCCTCACCCGCCGGACGATCGCCGGTGTCGTCGCCGGTCGGCGCCGGTGGGGTGCCGACCGGAAGAGCGTCGAGGCGCCCGCCCGGTTCGTCGAAGCGGTGCACGGGCGCGGCGCGGCCGGCAGTGGTTCCGGCTCCGGTGCGCTCACGACCCTGCGTGGTTTCTTCGCCGAGTTCGGCGACGACATCCTCTCGACCACCCCGTGCGTGCTCATGAGCCCCACGGGTGTCGCGACGCACCTGCCGGCGTCCGGGCTCGAGTTCGACACCGTCGTCTTCGACGAGGCGTCCCAGATCACGACGTCGAGCGCGATCGGTGCGCTCGGCCGGGCCCGAGCGGCCGTCATCGTCGGTGATTCCAAGCAGATGCCGCCGAGTGCCGACTTCTCTGCGGACGGTTTCGTGCCCGAGGAGCTTCCGGGTGAGACGCCGGAGGTCGGTGGCGCTACAGGTGCGGCGGAAGCCGAGCAGGAAGGCGCCGGAGTTGCGGGTTCCACGACCGCCGGCAGCGACTCCTCCGAGGTCGATGCCACCGGAACCGAGGCCGGGATGCCTGCGACCGGCGTCAACAAGCGGCTCGAGTCCGTGCTCACGAATGCCGTCGACGCCGGAGTCGAGCAGAAGTGGCTCAAGTGGCACTACCGCTCCCGCAAGGAAGCGCTCATCGCGTTCTCCAACCGCAAGTACTACGCAGGACGTCTGTCCTCGTTCCCCGAACCGCCGAATGCCGCCGGAGCCCCCGACGCCGAGGAAGCCCTGCGTCTGCGGGAGTTCCCCGTCGACCTGCGGTTCGTCGGCGGTGAATACACGAAGGTGTCCGGATCCGCGCAGAAGGTGAACGCTCAGGAGGCGGACGCCGTCGTCGCGGAGGTCTCCCGGCGTATGGCGGAGGACCCCTCGAAATCGCTCGCGGTCGCGACGTTCAACGCCTCCCAGCAGAAGTACATCGAGCAGGCGCTCGAAGCCGCCGCGGAGAAGGACGCGGGTGTGCGGGCCGCTCTCGATCGGGAGCAGGAACCGCTGTTCGTGAAGAACGTCGAGAGTCTCCAGGGCGATGAACGTGATGTCGTGCTGTTCTCGATCGGGTACGCCCCCGATCGGAAGACCGGTCGGCTCAACCAGAGCTTCGGACCGCTCAGTCGGGCTGGTGGTGAACGGCGCTTCAACGTCGCGATCTCCCGCGCCCGCGAGGCCGTCGTCATCTTCACCTCGCTCAAGTCCTCCGACATCAACGTGCGGAACTCGAAATCGCGCGGCCTGCGGGACCTCCGCGACTACCTCCACGACGCCGAGCGCGGGGCAGTCGTCAAGCATCAGGGCGTCCTCGACCGCAGCACCCTCTACCGCGAGATCATCGCGGAGAAGCTGCGCACCGCAGACCTCGAGGTGGAGACCGGCATCGGCACGTCCTCGTTCGTCGTCGACCTCGCGGTGCGGGCGCCGAAGGGTGGCGCCGGCGGCTCGGAGGAGAGAACGCAGGGAGCGAAGCCCGCGAAGTCCGCGGAGAGCGCCGAGTCCGCGGTGAGTGACGAGTCCGCGGTGAGTGCGAATCCGGTGGCGAGTGGCGCCTCGGCCGGGGCGGGCGGGACTGCATCCGGGGAGAGCGCGAGTGCGGCGGTCGACACCGAGGAGATCCCCGTCGTCGAGGACGGCGCGGAACAGGCGGACGCAGAGCCGTCGGCTGCAGAATCGTCGGCTGAGAGGCCGTCGAACGCAGAGCCCCGCGGCGCTGAAACGCAGGCTGCGGCCGCACCGGCCGAGGACGCTGGGACACCGGCTCCGCGGGATGCGTGGGTCGCGGTGCTTCTCGACCCGCCGTCGTGGGCCGCGATGCCGACCGGATGGGACCGTGACGGTCTCCCGGTGTCCGTGCTCGAGGACCAGATGGGGTGGGCGTGCGTGCGCCGACTCCTCCTCGCCGACTGGCTGCGCGACTCCGACGCGGCGGTCCGACGGATCGTCGACGTGGCGGAGGCCGCTGCCACGAAGAGCTGAGCGCTTCGGTATCGCCGATCGGGCGGAACCGGGGTTCCGAACCGTGCCGCCGGCGATGAGGGACAGCCCCGGTATCGAACCTGAGGGTTCGGTGCCGGGGCTTGTCTGCGTGAACAATCCATATTGTGGAACGAAACAACCGGGAAACGAGATCCGGGTTATCTTGATCACGTGCACGAAAAACGCACACCGACCGGAGCTCCCCACTCCGCGAGTGCGTGAGCGGCACGCCGGTCCGACGACGGACCACGTCCCCCTGGTAACTCCCCTCGAGGCCCGGACCGGATCCCCACCCCGCGGAGCTGATCGCCATGCCGAAGATCGTCGACCACGACCAGCGTCGCGCGGAGATCTGCGATGCCGTCCTCGGGCTCATCGCCCGAGGCGGCTCGCGGACGGTGACGACCCGATCGGTGGCGAAGGCGACCGGATGGTCGGCCGGTACGGTGAGCCACTACTTCGATTCCCGTGACGAGCTCGTTCTCGGTGCCCTGCGCCGCGCGGCCGAACTGCACGAGCAGGAACTCGGTCGACTCCTCGCCGACCGGGGGCTCGCGCCGATGGAGAAGCTCCACCTCGCGATTCGTGCCACCCTCCCGATCGACGAGCGCGGGGTCGCGCTCACTCGGGTGTTCCTCGACTACTACGCGGATGCGGCGAACTGTGCGGCCGTGCACGCCGAGGTGATGCGGTGCCTGGTGCGCTGGCGCGGGCTCATCGAACGGCTCGTCGAGGGCTGCAAGGACGACGGGTCGATCGTGTCCTCGCGCGACTCGGCGACGCTCGCGGTCGAACTCGTGGCGCTCACCGACGGCTTCGCCCTCCACGCACTCCTCGACCGCGCGTTCATGGACAGGCTCGTCGAGAACGACGGGATCCGCATCGGCTTCCTCGACGACACCTGGCACCCGATCGAGAGCGGAGTCGGCAGAGTTTCGTAGCTCGGTTTCCCTGGGGAGCTCCGTTTTGTACCCGGAGGGCCGGGACGTTTTCGTGGTCTGGGTACTTCTCGGGGAAGCCTTTGGGGCGGCGACGTGCATACCGCGGTTTTGTACCTGGACGTGGGGGACGTTTTGGCTGCCTCGGTACTTCTCGGGGAGAGGCCGGCGCAACCCCTCAGGCGAGGAGGTTCGGGGTGTCCTCGAAGCGTGCCGCGAGTTGGGCTCGGAGTGCCTTCGCCTTCTCCAGGTCGAGTTCGGCCTGCGCTTCGGTCTCACCCGGGCGTGCGGGGGCGGATTCCCTCGGGTCGACGCTGACGGCTCCGATGGCTCCGGGCGCCCCGGTAGCTCCGGCCTCAACGTCAGCCCCAGGTGCCCTGGCAGCTCCGACTGCACCGACCGCTGCGGCAGTACCTTTGCCTTCGGCCTGCCCGACCTGTGCCACCGGCAGTCCCGCGTAGTACTCCGCCATCGCCTCCACGGAGACGACGGGGCCCGTCGTGTAGGCGGGGGATTCGGGACCGGAGGCGACGGCGGCGGTGTAGGGCTCCTCGGCGGTGGAGAGGTTCACGAGGTCCGTCGACCCGAGCACTCCGTAGTGCGCGATCACGGCGTCGAGTTCCCGGCGCCGTTGACCGGGAGCCGCCTCGGTGCCGGACGCGGCCGCCGTATCCGGGAACTTGCGGGGAGCGGTGAATCCGAATTGTGCGTGGAGGCCCTCGGGGACGGGGCCGTACTCGGTGGCGAGAATGCGCTCACCGAACAGGGGATCGCCGCGCCACGCGAGGGTCAACGCCTGGCAGTACGCGGTGAGAACGAGGGCCTTGGCCTTGTCGATCCCGGGGTTCCGGTACCGCACGTGCGCGAGCACCTGTGCGGCCGAGGTGGGTGCCGCAGTCGACGGATCAGTCGCACTCACCCGCGCAGCTCCTCGAGGTACGGGTTCTCGGTGCGGGCCTGGGCCACGATCTCGGTGTCGATCGTCGCGAAGAGCATCTCCTCCTTGGCCTCGGCCCCGAGGCCGGCGAGGCGCTCCCCGTAGGGCGAGCAGATCGAACTCTGCCCGATGTAGGTGAGGTCGTTCTCCGTGCCGACACGGTTGACGTACGCGAGGTACAGCCCGTTGTCCCACGCCCGCGCGGGGATCACATGCTCGTTCACCGGCGCGTACCCGGTCATCTGCGCGGTCGGCACGGCGAGGAGCTCCACCCCGGCTCGGCGGGCGGCACGGACGGACTCGGGGAACTCGACGTCGAAGCAGATCATCGACCCGATCGTCACGCCCTTGAATTCGGCGGTCGTCACCGGTGCCTCGCCGGGTAGGAACAGCCCGCGATCGAGGTCGCCGAACAATTGGTACTTGCGGTGGCGCATGAGCACCTCGCCGGTGTCCGAGACGAGTACCGAGGTGTTGTAGATCCCGCGACCTGCGGGGTGCGGGGTGTCGACGAACTCGGGCACTCCGGCGACGATGCCGATCCCGACCTCCTGCGCAATGCCCGCCACGATCCCCGCGTGGTCGACGTCCGCCTGCGCCTCGAGGTCCGCTCGCGGCACGTTGTACCCGCTGAGGAACATCTCCGGGGTGATGAGGAGGTCGGCCTCCATCTCCTTCGCCCACCGCGCGGCCGCGCGCACGGAATCCGTGTTCGCCTCGACGTCGGTGAGTCGCCCTTCGGCCTGCCAGGCTGCGATCGTGAGGATGCTCATGGGTGAATCGTAGTCCCGGTGGGAAACCCCACGGCGCGGGCGGGAGCCTGCCGATAGGCTGACGACATGTCGGACCCCACCCCGCCCGTCGTTCCTCCCCACCCCTCGCGCCCGCCGGAGCCCCACCAGCACGTGCCGCCGACGGCTCCGCACCCCGCTGGGCAGGGCTGGGATTCCCCGCCCGAGGCGCCCTCCCGCTTCGTACCTCCGGCGCCCGGGCAGGTGCCCGGCCCCGCACACGCACCCGCCCACACCCCTGTGCCCGCCCACGCCCCTGTGCCCACCCGGGCTCCGGCGCCCGGGTACGGGGCGCCTCGGGTGGTGTACGTGAAACCGGACCCGAAGGTGCGGCGTGGGCCGGTGAGGGCGCGCGAGCGTGTGCTCGCCCCGGATCTCGCGCGTGGCCTCTGCCTGCTCTTCATCGCTCTCGCGAACACGCCGGTGTACCTCTGGGCGGCGAACCGGTCCGACCTCATGAGCACGCACCCCGAGGCGGAGGGACCCCTCGACTCCCTCGTCCAGTTCCTCGTCCACACGGTCATCGACGCTCGCACCTACCCGTTGTTCGCCCTCCTCTTCGGGTACGGCATGATCCAACTGTTCACCCGTCAGGTCGCCGGTGGGACGAGCGAGTCCGGTGCCCGGCGCCTCCTGCTCAAACGGAACGGATGGCTCATCCTCTTCGGTTTCGTTCACGCACTGTTGCTGTTCTCGGGCGACATCCTCGGGGCGTACGGTCTGGCGGGGCTGCTCCTCGCGGCATTGTTCCTGCGCGCTTCGGACAAGGTCATGATGATCGTCGTCCTCTGTCTCGTCGGTCTCCAGGTGCTCGGCACTCTCGGGTTCGTGGGACTCTTCGCGCTTCTTGCCGCGATCCCGACGGACGTGACAGGCGGAGTTCCGCTCACCGATCCGAGTACGGCCGGCCTCGAGATCACGACACCGATCGGTGACATCGGGATGGAGAACTATCTCCTCGCGATGCTGTGGCGGGTCGGTCAGTTCGCGATCGCCCTTCCGATGCAGGTCCTCATGCTCACCGTGCCGACGATGATGCTCCTCGGCATGTGGGCGGCGCGGAAACGCATCCTCGAGGACCCGGCGCGCCACCGTCGGCTCCTGTGGACCACCGCTCTCGTCGGCATCGCGATCGGGTGGATCGGAGCGCTGCCGGGGTCGCTCGGGCACCTCGGGGTCCTCGACCTCGACTGGTACGGAATGCCGGACACCTTTGTCCACACGACGACGGGCATGGCGGCCGGCGCCGGGTATGCGGCGCTCTTCGGCCTTCTCGGCGGAGCGCTGAGCCGACGTGCGACCGCACGCGCGGAAGAGCGGGACGCCGCCGAGGCGCGGGCCACCGATCCGTCCGGCGGCACCTCGGGCCCGCTCCCGGCTCCCGCCTCGGGCCTCCACCCGGGTCCCGCCTCGGGCTCCCACCCGGGTCCGCGTGGGCTCACGTGGGCGATCGTCGCCGTCGGCAAGCGGTCGCTCAGTTGCTACCTGTTGCAGTCGGTGCTGTGCGCGCCGGTGCTCGCGGCGTGGGGCCTCGGGCTCGGCGCGGATCTCACGAGTGCGACGATGGCGGCGTACGCGGTTGCTGTCTGGCTGCTCACGATGGTGTTCGCGTGCGTGCTCGAGGTGCTCGGGAAGAAGGGCCCTGCCGAGGTCCTCCTCCGGCGCCTCACCTACGGTCCGGCCGCGAAGGGCTGAGCCGCCGCTCTCACCTCGACTTCTCCACGGCTGGACGTTCCCTGAGAGTGGGCCCTTTTGGGCCTGAATCCCTTCCGTCCATCTCTTCCGCACGCCTATGGTGACGGCACGCCGTCCACCGGAAAGACGTTCCGTCGGACAGTCGCACCACCGCACAGCTGCCCCGTCGCACGGCCACCGGAATGCCACGCGATACCCCGGCCCCTGCGGCCCCGCAGGCCCGGGCAGCACGACCGCGCGACACGAACGGCAAGGAGGAGGTGCTGATCATGAGGACGATCGGGATCGAGGAGGAACTGCTGCTCGTGTCACCGGACGGGTGCAGCACCCGTCAGGTCGGCGACACGATCTGCGCGGCACACGAGGACGACAGCTGGCTCACCCGCGAACTCAAGCGTGACCAGCTCGAGATCCGCACGGACCCGACCGCGAGCATCTCCGAGGCGCTCGAGCAACTCCACACCCGCAGGCGCATCGTCGACGTCTATGCGCAGGAACACGACGCACGCATCGTCTCGCTCGGGACGACCCCACTGCGGACGAAACCGAAAACCGTGCCCGTCGAGCGCTACGAGAAGATCACCGCGGAGTACGGGGTCATCGGCCGCAATCAGCTCTCCTGCGGCGCACACGTCCACGTCGACGTCGAGTCCGATGCCGAGGCGGTCGGCGTCATCGACCGGATCCGTGCCTGGCTGCCGCCGTTGTTGGCCCTGTCGGCGAACTCACCGTTCTGGAACGGCTCCGTCACCGGCTTCGCGAGCTTCCGCAGCCAGCTCTTCTCGATGCTCCCGACGACCGGCTACCAGGAGCTCTTCGGCACACCGGAGGCCTATCACACCCACGTCGAGAACCTCGTGAACACGGGCGTCGTCCACGGGAAGGCGATGATCTACTTCCCGGTGCGCCTGTCGAACAACTTCCCGACGGTCGAGGTGCGGGTCATGGACGGATCCCTCGACGCCCGTACCACCGTCCTCCTCGCCGCCCTCGTCCGCGCGCTCGTCGAGACCGCCGCCCGCGAGTGGCGCGCGGGCACCCCCGCGGACCCGGTGAGTGCGGAGGTCCTGCGGGTGGCCTCGTGGCGGGCGAGCAAGTTCGGGCTCTCCGGGGATCTCCTCCATCCGCGTGAGCACCGGCCCCGCTCCGCCGAGGTGGTGGTCGCCGCTCTCGTCGACCATGTTCGCCTCGCGCTCGCCGAGGCCGGCGACGACGACTTCGTCGATACCGAACTCGAACGCCTCTGGACGACCCGGGGTGGCGCGGGCCTCCAACGCGAGGTCCACCACCGTGCGGGTGAACTCGTCGATGTCGTCCGTGAGGCCATCCCGCTCGCCCTCTCCTGATCACGCATCCACCACCCCATCCGCAACGAATCGTCGAACCGGACAGGAGGACACCATGCCGAACTCCCTCCGCCCCTACCGCACCTCGATCCGCCAGTGGATCGTCCTCGGTTACGGACTCGTGTTCCTCGTCGTCGGCATCCTCGGGTTCTTCCCCGGGATCACCACCCATCACGACACCATGGAGTTCGCCGGGCCCGACTCCCGTGCGCTCTTCCTCGGTCTGTTCCAGGTGTCCCTGCTCCACAACGGGCTGCACCTCGCGTACGGCCTCCTCGCGTTCCTCGCCGCCCAGCGGTCCCTCTTCGCCTGTGTCTACCTCCTCTGGGGCGGGCTCCTCTATGCGGTTCTCGTCATCTGGGGCCTCGTCGTGCCGGTGGACTCCGCTGCGAACCTCGTCCCGCTCAACACGGCCGACAACTGGCTCCACCTCGGCCTCGCCGTCACGATGATCACGGCCGCGCTCGTGCCCGGCCTCGACCGGCAACCGGCCCGCACCCCGTGGAGCGTGGACCCGAACGCCCCCGCCCGAGGCGCCACGTCCGACGCGGACGCCCCCACCTCCCGGCAGTATCCGGAGGACGGGACTCCCGCCTCCCGGCGGAGGCCTGCGGAGGATGTCCCCGGCGACAGGCAGCGCCCCGTCGACGGTCGTGGACGCCACAGTGCCGGGACTGCGGAGGAGGACCCGTCATGAGATGGCTGGCGCGTTCCCTCGGCACGGCCGCGCTCGTCCTCGTGTTCTCGCTCCTCATGAGTGCCTGCTCCCAGATCCCGCGCGATTCCGAGGGAACCGCCGACCGCGTCGCCGGCGGCACGCTCCGGGTGGGCGTCCTCGACTACGCTCCGTGGGCGGAGACCGACCCCGGTCCCGGGAACACGAGCGCCGGTGCGAGCAGCACGACCGGGAACGGCGCCCCCGCCGGGGAACCCACCGGTCCCGAACCGGACCTCGTCCGTGGTTTCGCCGAGGAACTCGGCGCGGACGTGGAATGGGTGACCGGCAGCGAGAGCGAACTCGTGCCCCGCCTCGAGGACGGGCAGATCGACCTCCTCGCCGGAGGCCTCGACGCGAAGACCCCGTACAAGCAGAAGCTCGGCCTCACCCGCGCCTACCTCACGACCGTCGACGCCGAGGGCAACACGATGAAGCACGTGATGGCGGTGAAGAACGGGGAGAACGCCTTCCTCGTCGACCTCGAGACCTATCTCTCGACCACCGACATCCCGGTCCCCGAAGGCATGGAGGTGAAACGATGACCCACCACCTGCTCACCGGAGGAGAACACGGGGACCGGAAGGGCGCCTCGGGCGGGGGAGCCGGGGGAGAGGGCTCCGCCGGCTCCGGGAAGGGCCGGTCCTTCGGCCACACCGAACTGCCGGAGAAGCAGCGGCGGGCGCTCCGCCGTGCGATCCGGCTCCAATGGGCGTGGCTCGGCACGGCGGTCGTCGTCATCGGGCTCATGAGCCTCGTCGTCGGGAACTCGCAGGCGATGAAGACCTCGCTGTTCGAGGACATCCTGTCGCTCCTGCCGCCGATCGCCTTCCTCGTGGCCGTGCGTACCGCGAGCCGGAAACCCACCCGGAACTTCCCGTTCGGGTTCCACCGAGCGGTCGCGGTGGGGCACCTCGTGGCCGCGGTCGCCCTCTTCGCGATGGGCGCGTACCTCCTCGTCGAATCCGTGCTCAATCTCGTCACCGTGGAGAAGCCGAGTATCGGGACGGTCGAGGTGTTCGGGACACCGATCTGGTTGGGCTGGTTCATGATGCTCACGATGGCGGTCACCGCGATCGCCCCGGTCGTGTTCGGGCGGCTCAAACTGCCGCTCGCGGAAACCCTGCACAACAAGGTGCTGGCCGCCGACGCGGACATGAACAAGGCCGACTGGATGTCGAGCCTCGCGACCGTCATCGGGGTGTTCGGGATCGGCCTCGGGTTCTGGTGGGCGGACTCCGCGGCGGCCGGCCTCGTCTCCCTGTCGATCATCAGCGACGGGGTGAAGAACGTGAAGGGCGCGATGTCCGCCCTCATGGACGCGCGGGCGCGCACGTACGACGACGAGGAGCCGCACCCGCTCGTCAAGGAGATCGAACGGACCGTCGCCCGGCAGCCCTGGGCGCTCGAGGTGCGCAGCCGCGTCCGCGACGAGGGTCACGTCTTCCACGCCGAGGTGTTCGTCGTTCCCCGCCGCGGCCGCATGCCGGACCTCGGGGAGTTGCGCCGGGCCCGCGAGGCGTGCGTCGACCTCGACTGGAAGGTCGAGGACATCGTCATCGTCCCCGTCGAGGCGATCCCCGAGGAACAGGCGCCCTGATCCCCTTCGCTGTCGTCGATCGTGCGGAAATCCGGCCCGGAACCGCCTGATCGGCGACACCGACCGCACCACTCACCGAAGAAGGAGCATCACCCGAATCCAGATTCAGGAGGAATCATGAAGTACCGCACTTCTGCTCGGCAGATCGTCACGCTCGTCGTTTCTCTTGTCTTCCTCGCCGTCGGCATTCTCGGTTTCCTGCCCGGAGTGACCGCCGACCGCCACACGCTCCACCTCGCCGGCCCGCACTCGGAGGCGATGCTGTTCGGCCTCTTCCAGGTGTCCGTGCTGCACAACGCCGTCCATCTGCTCTTCGGCGCCGTCGGCCTCATCGCCGCACAGAACTCGACGTGTTCGCGGGCCTTTCTGTTCTGGGGAGGCATCGTCTACGCGGTCCTCCTGCTGTACGGGATCTTCGTCCCGCACGACTCGCCGGCGAACTTCGTCCCGCTCAACGCCGCCGACAACTGGCTCCACGCGGTCCTCGCGATCGGCATGATCGCGCTCGCTTTCGTCCCCGGCACCGAGCAGCAACCGCTCGGTGCGGAGGCCTGCAATGCCTTCGGGAACGACCCCGAGGCGGGCACGGGTCGGCCGACCGGCACCGGTCCGCTCACGGCGGAGGACGTGGAGAAGGGTCGGCCCTCGTCCTCGGGAGGTCGCGGCCCCTCCGGTGACATGGACACCTGAGGGGCGCACGCTTCGCGCGTCACCGAGGCCGGCGCGCCCGGATCGCGATTCCTGCGCCCGCCGCGTCCGGATCGCGATTCCCGCGCCTCCGGGTTCGAGGTCGCGATTCCCGGCGTCCACGGGCTCGAGATCCCGATTCCGTGCCGGATCTCGCCGAGATCCAGCACGGAATCGCTCTTTCAGCGGCCCCGACCGCAGGGAATCGGGACTTCACCCGCCCTGACCACAGGAAATCGCTCCCTCAGTTCTCGAACAGGCCGCGCAGGTCGTCGGCGGTGATCGCCTGGGAGAAGGTCGCACCCTCGTCCATGAGCGCGTCGAAGATCTCCGCCTTCTTCTGCTGGAGGGCGAGGACCTTCTGCTCGATCGTGTCCTCCGCGACGAGGCGGTAGACCATGACGTTCTTCGTCTGCCCGATCCGGTGCGTCCGGTCGATCGCCTGGGACTCCGCCGCCGGGTTCCACCACGGGTCGAGGAGGAAGACGTAGTCGGCCTCCGTGAGAGTGAGCCCGAACCCACCGGCCTTGAGGCTGATGAGGAACACCGGCGCTTCTCCGGACTTGAACTCCTCGATGACCCGGGCCCGGTCCCGGGTCGACCCGTCGAGGTACGCGTACGGGATGCCTTGATCGTCGAGGCGATCCGCGACCCTCCCGAGGAACGAGGTGAACTGGGAGAACACGAGGGTCCGGTGCCCCTCGGCGAGGATCTCCTCGAGGTGCACGAGCAGCGCCTCGAGCTTGCTCGAGGGGATTCCCTCGTGCTCGGGGTCGACGATCGCCGGATCGAGCGCCATCATCCGCAGGAGCGTGAGCGAGCGGAACACGATGAACTTCGCCCGTTCCATGTCCTCGTCGAGGATCCCGAGGACCTTCTTCCGTTCGCGCTGGAGCACCTGGTCGTAGAGCTTCCGGTGCTTGGGCACGAGTTCGACCGTCGTCACCTGTTCCTGCTTCTCCGGCAGGTCGGCGGCGACGAGGTCCTTCGTCCGGCGCATCATGAACGGACGGATGCGCGAACGCAGGCGGGCCATCCGCTCACCGGCGCCCTCCTTGTCGGTGCCCTCGATGTGGAGGATGTACTCCTGCTTGAACCGGGCGAACGAGGGGAACAGGCCGGGGGCGGTGATCGCCGCGAGCGACCACAGGTCCGAGAGCGAGTTCTCCATCGGGGTACCGGTGATCGCGAGACGGAAAGGTGCCTTCACACCCTTCGCCGCGAGGTGCACCTTCGAGGTCCGGTTCTTCACGAACTGTGCCTCGTCGAGGACGAGCCCGGCCCAGGGCGTCTCCGCGAACTCCTCCGCGTCGATCCGGAGGATCGCGTACGAGGTGACGACGAGGTCCGCACCCGCGGTCTCCTCCGCGAGTGACGCGCCCCGTTTGCGGCTCGTCGTGTCGAGCACCCGCACGTCGAGGTCGGGAGTGAACTTCGCGGCCTCGAGCTTCCAGTTCGCCACGACCGAGGTGGGCGCGACAACGAGGAACGGCGGCGCCCCGGACGCCCGGCCCTCCGGCGCGTCGGCGCCCTGCTCGACCGAGGCCCCGGGCGCCTCGGTCTCCGACTCCGCCGGCGCCTCGGTCTCCGACTCCGCCGGCGCCTCGGCGGCCCGCTGCCGCATGTGCGCCACGAGTGCGAGCGTCTGCACGGTCTTGCCGAGGCCCATGTCGTCGGCGAGGATCCCGCCGAGATGGTTCTCGGCGAGGAACGCGAGCCACCGGAACCCGGTGATCTGGTAGGGACGGAGGTCCGCCTGCAGTCCGGCGGGCACGGGCGTCTCCGGCAGCCCGTCGAAGGACCGGAGCGCCTCGAGCGAGTGGGTCCACTCCTCGGTGGCGACGGCCTCGTCGGCGAGGTCCTCGAGGTCCTCCCACACCGCGAGCTGGTAGCGGTTGATCTGCGGCTGCTCGGGTTCCCACTCGCCCATCGCGGTGGCCTCCGCGATGAGGGCGCGGAGCTTGTCGAACGCCGGGTGCTCGAGCGAGAAGTACGTGCGGTCGACGAGCATGAGCTTCGTGCGACCCTGTGCGAGCGCGGCGAAGAGCACGGAGAACGGGATGTTCTTGCCGTCGATCGTCACCTCGAAGCCGAGGTCGAACCAGTCGTTGTCGTCCGTGCCTGCGGCGGACACCCGGACGTTCGGCGTGCCGCTGAGCTCCTGGTACTCCTTGCGCTCGCCCTCGACGTCGACGACGAGCCCGGGGACCTTCTCGAGTTCCGGGAGCACCCGTTCGGTGAACTCCGCGACCTCGATGCCCTCGAGGTCGTGCTGCGGACGCGTCGCGGCGGCCTCCCACACGGCGCGGGCGGCCTCGAGGACCTCCTTCTCACGGACGGTGTCCCGCCGTTCGCCGGGCTGGAAGCCGATCTCGAGCGTGCGGTCGGGGTCGTGGTAGTGCCAGCTCCACGTGAGAGAGAGCCGGTCGAGGACGGTGCCGTCCTTGCGGTCCTTCGCCGTGTACCGCGCCCGCAGGTGGAGATCCGGTGGCACGTACTCGGGCAGTTTCACGCTGCGGTCCGTGCTCGTGACGTTCACGGTCGACTGCAGCCGGGGGAACCACCCGTGGAGGAACTCCTCGGTGTCCTCCGGCGGGATCTCCACTGCTCGGGTGTTCTGGAGGAAGTGCCGGAACTCCGGGGAGAGGGGTTCGGCGGTCGGTGCGAGCACGAGGTCGATGCCGCCGGCCCCCGTGCCCTTCGAGGACTTCCGCCCGGTCATCCCGAAACCGGTACCGCTCATCTCGCTCGGTTCGACCGCGTAGAAACCGCGTTGTCCGATGGGCCGGGTGGCGGTGAAGCGGTCCCCGTCGATCGTGACGACGGGTTCGACCCGGAGCACGGCGGTGGGGGAGTCCTGGTGGACGTCGAGGACTGCGTCCGCGCGGGTGCCGATCGCCACCGTCGCCACGTGGCCCATGCCGATGAACGCGATCCCGAGGCGCCGGGCCTGGTCGAGCAGGTGCCACAGCAGGGGAGAGGAGAATCCGTCGAGGGCGATCGTGTCCGGTTCGCCCACCTCACCGAGGCGGCCTGCGTTCTGCAGGGCCGTGAACTGGGAGAAGAGTTCGGCGTGGCGACGGTCGTGCCGGCCGCTGCCGTCGAGGTGCAGGAACTGCCGCCAGGTGAGTCCGCCCTTGATCCACCCCCCGGTCTTCGCGGTCGATCTCTCGATGGGCCGCAGGAGGAGCGAGAACGGAACCCCTGCAGCAAGGTCCGCGGGCGTGAGGTGTTCGGGTTTCGACCGGTCCCACCAGGAACGTTGCGGCCGCGCGCGGAGCTCGAAGCCGAGCCCGAGTGGCTGGAACCCCTGCTCGTGCGAGCGGGAGACGACGGAGAGAGCGGTCCGCCACGAGGAGGCCGGGCGGGAGCGGTCCACGTCGTCGGTGGCCTCCGGGAGCCGGGGCTCCGCCTCCTCGTCCGCCCTCCCGGCGAGCACCCGCGCGAGGTGGTCGATCGCGTCCTGCCGTCCCTCGGCCAGGGCGCCGCCGGGACCTGCTGATCCCTCACCGGAATCCGCACCTCCGACCCCACCACTGGCGTCCGTCACGTAGACCCTGCCAGGGGAGTCCGCGCCTCCGCCCCCGTCCTCGCTGGCCGTGCCCTGCGCCGATTGCGACGGCATCCTCGTCGCCCGCGCGAGCGACTGCTCGAGCGCGAGGAGATTCGTGTGGACGAGGAGAGCGGCCGCGTGTTTGCACGCGGAGCCGACGGGGCACGAGCAGACGGATGACAGGGGAACGTGTGTGGCGGTGCGGCCCCGCCCCGTCGTGGGATCGAGCGTCACATGAGTGACGTAGGGGCGGCTTCCGGACCCGGCGATGCGGCCCGAGAGCTTCGCGACGGTGGAGTCGAACCCGACATCGGTGACGCGCCCTTCCGTGGCGTAGGCGCGGCCGCGTTCGTACGCGGCACGACCGACGAAGGACTTGATGTCACCGCTGTCGACGAAGGGAAGTTCGTCCTGCGGGATCCCGCTCTCCGCCATCACTCTCCGATCCCGTCCGGTCCGCCCCGGAACACCGGATACTCTCTCACGAGCCACGGACACACGCCGTTCGCGCGGGTCAGGTGCGGGACTCGCCCTGCCGGGAGGCGACCCGGGGGTCCGGGCCGGCGGGCGCCTCGGCGAGGGAGGGACCGTGGGTGGCCGAACAGGCAGCGGTCGAACCCGCAGCGGACGAACCGGCCGCGGCAGGCGGCCCCGTCATCGGCTCGGCGTCGACGCGTGGGGTGTCCGCCGGGCGGGGGTACGTGAAGTCGTGGATCTGCCGGAAGTGCTCCTCGCCGAGCCCGTACACGAACCGCGGCGCGATCATGAGGAGCCGGTTCTGATAGGTGTCCGCGAAGTAGGCGCGGGTGACGGGGGCGGCGAGGTCGTCGTCGATCCATACGATGCGGTCCCCCGGATGGGACGCCATCCAGTCCTCGACCGCGCGGGCCTTCCACCAGCGGTGGGGGTCGCCGGCGTAGCGGTTGAAGGTGTCGTCGGGCATCGGGAGGACCTCGTAGTGGCCGGTGAACCCGAGCTTCGGCTCGATCTCCGTCGAACAGCGGTACGACCACGTCGAGAGCCACACGATGTCGACGAACCGGGTCCGCGCGAGCTTCTCCAGCCATTTCACGACCTTCGGGCGGAAATGCAGCTCGAAGTTCCACGCCCGCGCCTTCCGCCGGCCCTCGAGGAAGAACCGTCGGCGCGGCACCGGGAAGGAGTTGAGGACCCCGTCGACGTCGAGGAAGACGGTGACGTGCCGCGCGCGCCTGCGTTCGGATACCGGTTCCGTCATCGGTGCGGACCCCCGTTCCGTCATCGATCCCTCTCCGCGGCCCCTGCCGCCGTCGTGTGCCTCGTGTCCGACTCGTGGTCGACGCGCAGGTCGCAGCGTCGTGCTCCCCCGATCCTCCCATCCGCGATTGTTCCACCTGCAGGCGGTTCCGTCAGGCGGCGCGTGACGTGTGCGTCACATCCCCGTGGCAGGATCGGGCCCATGAGTGAACTGCATCACCTGAGCCTGCTGGAGACCGTTGCCGCTTTCCGTGCGAAGGAGGTGTCCCCGGTCGAGTTCCTCGAGGCCCACATCGAGCGCATCGACCGCCTCGATCCGCAGACGAACGTCGTGTGCGAGAAGCTCTACGAACCCGCCCGCGCCGGCGCGCAGGAAGCCGAGAAGGCCTACGTCGAGGCGCCCGACGCCTCGGCCCTTCCCCCTCTCCTCGGCGTGCCCCTCCTCGTGAAGGAACAGCAGGAGATGGCCGGCTACGAGAACTCGCGCGGGTCCCTCACTCGCGAGGGGATCATGGGGCAGGTCGACAACCCGGTCGTCGCCCGCCTCAAGGCGGCCGGTGCGATCCCCTTCGCTCGTACGACGAACCCCGAGTTCTCCTGCGCGACCTTCACCCAGACCCGCATGTGGGGCGTGAGCCGCAACCCGTGGAACCTCGACGCGAGCCCCGGTGGATCCTCGGGCGGTTCCGGCGGTGCGGTGGCGGCGGGGTTCGGCCCGCTCGCGACGGCCTCGGACATCGCGGGATCCACGCGCGTCCCGGCGGCATTCAACGGTCTCGTCGGGTTCAAGACGCCCTTCGGCCGCGTGCCCGGTGCCGGCCCGACCGTCGCCGACTGGTACCGCGGTGAGCACGTCCTCGCCCGCACCGTCGCGGACTCCGCGTACGCGACGAACCTCATCGTCGGGCAGATGCCGGGCGATCAGATCTCCCTCAAGTCCGAACCGCCGCTGCCGACCACCTACGCGGGGGCCTCCGCGATGGCCGGGCAGCGCATCGCCTTCAGCCGTGACCTCGGGTGCTACGACGTCGACCCCGATGTCGAGGCGAACCTCCTCACCGTCGTCGAGGCGCTCCGCGGTGCCGGTGCCGAAGTGGTCGAGGTCGAGGTCGGTTACGACGCGAAGACCCTCAATGACGTCTCGAGCGCGCACTACGGGCACATCCTCTCCCCGAGTTTCCTCGCGCTCGCCGGTGGCCCGGAGAAACTGCCGGACCTCGAGCCCTATGCGCGTCACTTCTACGAGTACACGACCGCGAAGGCGCAGGAGTTCGGGCTGTACGAGACCCTCGTGATGGAGCAGCGCATCCAGCAGCAGCTCGCCGAGGCGATGGACGGTTTCGACGTCCTCCTCACCCCGACCTCCGCCGCCGGGTTCCTCCCCGCCGACAACATGTTCCTCGACGGGCTCGACCGGCCGAAGGGACGCCTCGAGTTCTATTGGGGCGCGCACATGGCGATCCCGTTCAACATCAACAACCGCTGCCCCGTCCTCGCTCTCCCGAGCGGCATGGGGGACTCCGGTGTGCCGACCTCCGTCCAGGTCGTCGGCCATCCCTACCAGGACCGGTCCGTCTTCGAGGTCGGCGCGGCCATCGAGGAACTCCTGCCCTTCGGTCAGAGCCCCTTCATGGCGATGTGAGGCGGCCCGAGGCGCTGAGTGCTCGATGCCGGCGAGGTCGCGATTGCGTTCGGTCGGGACTGTTGAGATCCCGATTCCGTGCTGGGTTTCGGCGAAATCCAGCATTCAATCGCGACCTCAACCGCGGGGACCGAAGGGAATCGCGATCAGGCGGGGACCGGTGCGGTGCCGACGGCCTCGGCCCCAGCCCCGGCTCCAGCGGTAGCTCCGGCCTCCGCCTCGCTCTCGATGAGGAAGGTGCGGAGGTACTCCTTGTCGGCGTCGCTGATGGGGGCGGGACGCCGGGCCTCGGGGTCGACGGTGACCATGACGTTGTTCGCCTCGAAGCACAGCGCACCGTCCTGGTAGCCGCGCGAGTTGATGGTGAAGCTCGTGTTGCCGACGCGGGAGATCCCGACGACGATCTCGAGCTCGGGCCCGTACTCGACCGACTTCTTGTAGTCGATGTCCATGTGCGCGACGAGCTTGGGTGCGCCGATCGAATCCCGCCCGCGCATGCCGACCAGCCAGTTGATGCGCGCTTCCTCGACGAGCGTGACGATCCGTGCATTGTTCACGTGTCCGAGGATGTCCTGATCGGACCAGCGGATCTGCGGCTTCCAGGAGAATGTCGCGCCCATGACGTGCCTTTCGTGCAGAGGCTCCCCCCGACGAACAAGGCCCGGCGAACAACGTCCGACGAGTCGGGTTCGGCGTGCCGGGTGCGGCCCGGGCGCCGGTGGCCCGGCGTGGGCCGGGAGGAGCGGGTGGAGTTTCATTGCGAGTGCGCGGCCCTTGTCCGAACCGGCGCACGGTTCTAGGGTCAACTTATCAATCGTTCAGGAATGTGCGCATTCCGTCCCACCCGAACACCTCACCCGTATCAAAGGAGATACCCGTGACCGCAGCCCCCTCTTCGCCGGAGTCCGCACCCGCGTCGTCCCCGACCGCCGCCCTCCTCCCTCTCGCCGGATTCCGGATCGTCGACCTCGGCGGGATCGGGCCCGGTCCCTTCGCGTCCATGGTGCTCGCGGACCTCGGTGCCGAGGTCATCCGCCTTCAGCGCCCCGCGGAGATGAAAGCACCGAACAGCCCGGTGCTCGACCGCGGCAAGAAATCCGTCGTCGTCGACCTCAAGAAGCCCGGTGCCACCGAGGCGGTCCTCCGCCTCATCGACTCCGCCGACGCCGTCCTCGAGGGGTTCCGTCCGGGAGTCGCCGAGCGCCTCGGCCTGGGACCGGCGGACGTCATGGCGCGCAAGCCGTCCCTCGTGTACGGCCGCGTCACCGGATACGGCCAGACCGGCCCGCGCGCACAGGTCGCCGGGCACGACATGAACTACATCGCCTCCGCCGGTGTCCTCCACCAGCTCGGACGGGCGGGAGAGGGCCCGCAGTTCCCCGCGAACCTCGTCGGCGACTTCGGGGGCGGCGGGCAGGTCCTCGTCATCGGGATGCTCGCGGCGCTCCTCAAGGCGCGGAGCACGGGTGAGGGATCCGTCATCGACGCCGCGATGATCGACGGTGCGAACGTCCTGTGGGCGATGATGCACGGCTTCACCGCGATGGGCATGTGGAACGAGGAACGCGGCACGAACATGCTCGACTCCGGCGCGCCGTTCTACGACCGCTACGAGACGAAGGACGGCCAGTGGGTGTCCCTCGGATGCATCGAACCGCAGTTCTTCGCCGAGTTCGTGCGCGGTGTCGACGTCGAGGACGCACTCCCGGCCCCGCTCGGGCAGCTCGACCACCGCCGGAAGGACCTGTGGCCGGCCATCCGCGAGGTCTTCACCGAGGCGATCGGCAGCCGTACCCGTGCCGAACTCGAGAAGATCTTCGACGGCGCGGACGCCTGCCTCTTCCCGATCCTCACCTTCGAGGAAGCGGAGAGAGACCCCCACAACACCGCGCGTGAGGTCTTCTACCGCGACGCCGCCGGCGCCCTCCAGCCCGGCCCGGCTCCGCGGTTCGCGCCCCTCGGTGGGGCGAGCTGGGCCGGTGGCGAGGTGGGCTCCTGGCAGTCCGACCCGGCACCGTACGTGACCCCGGAGCCGGCCCCGAAGGCGGGCGCCCATACCGCGGAGGCGTTCGCCTCGGCCGGGTTCACGCCCGAGGAGATCGCGGACCTCGCCGCTGCCGGTGCGCTCACCCTCGTCGACGAACCGGCGACGGTCGGCTGACACGTCGGTCGGCTGAGGGCGAACCCTCCCGACACGGGAAAGTTCCGTGATGGCGGTTCGCGCGAGCCGCCAT
>NZ_BAAANO010000035.1:0-123198 GCF_039529845.1 Brevibacterium samyangense
GGGATTATCTGCGGAATCAGGCGCAGGTGGTGGTGACGGTCCCGTACCTGAGCCTCTTCGGAGAAGGAAACCTGTCCGGGGTGTTCCCGGACGGATCCCCGGTCCCCGCGGAAGTCGCCAGGATCCTCGCCGGTCACTCGAGAACCCTCACCCGGATGCTCACGGACCCGGCAACTGGCACACCGATCGATGCGAGAGCGAAGAAGTACGCGATTCCTCCGGATGTGAGAGCGGCACTCATCCAGAAGTGGAGGTACTGCACCGCGCCGGGATGCACGAGGCAGGCCGCGCGATCGGAGATGGACCACATACGCGAGTACAACCACGAGAACCCGGACTCCGGTGGGTTGACCGTGTTCGAGAACCTGCACCCGCTGTGTAAGCGTCATCATCAGGCGAAGACCGACAGGAGACTGCGTGTGTCAGCGACCCCGGACGGGGGAGTGCGCTGGGTCCTGCCCTACGGGAACGAGGTGACGGTGTTCCCTCCGGGGGATCCGGTGGAGGTGATGCACGCGGAAGAGTTCCGACGACTGACCAACGGCGGTGACGACTCCAACGGCGATCCCGGCGGGGGTGACGATTCTGGAAACGGCGGCGGGGGTGACGATTCCGGGAACGGCGGTGCCGGTCGTGGTCCTGCCGGCCCCGGCGAGAACGGCCCCGGTCCCGTTGGCGGCGCGGTCGACCGCATCTCTACCGCCGATCGCGGCAGCAATGCCGGTCGTGGAGTCGGTCATGGAGGATCATCGGCCGCCGTCGCGGTCCGGCACTCCGGCGGGTTCGATGACGAACCGCCGCCGTTCTGACGACTTCGACGGTTCTCGTCTGCACGATGCGGCAGTACCGGGCCGTCTCGTCCCGCAGAAAGGCGCGGAACCCGCAACCTTGTGCCCGCAGCTACAGGCTCGGTTGCCTGCGCACCGCGAGCCATTCGGTCCCGAGCAGCGGTGTGGTTTCGGGGAAGTGGCGTGTGGAAGAGCAGCCTCAGTCGCGACGTGATTCACGAGGTAGCACGGAACGTGTCATGAAGACATCGACAGCGTCCGCAGAGTCCACGACGAAACCGTGTGCGGCATATAGCTTCTGAGCGCGGCTGCCGACGAGTACGTTGAGCCGTACAGGAAGGCCCTTGGCGTCCGCCTCGTCGATGAGGATATCGAGTACCTCCGTGCCGATACCGCGCCCGTGCAGCTCGTCTGCAAGATAGAAATGCTCGAGCCAGAACTCGTTCCCATCGGGCCGCAGGGCAACGCATCTCGCGAGCCGACTGTCGACGTCGATGATTCGAGTGTGTTCTGCGGTGAAGTGATCCCGCAGCCTCTGACGCACCGCTTCGCCGTTGTACCGCCCGAGTCGTTCCAGGTCCGGGCGCAGGACCCGCGCTCGGAGTTCGGCGATGTCTTCGATGTCGTCCGATGTAGAGGGGCGGAAAGTCCACGCTTTCACGCACGGGTCCTGAATCGTCATGTTCTGAGCGTGCTGGTACAGGGTTTCGTCCGTGTGGCGGTACTGGACGAGTTCGGTCAACCCGTGAGGAGTGCTCATCAGAACTGATACTTAACATAATGTATATTATCGGCGTAATGACAGAACGGGGAGGCGGATGGCTCGCGCGCTGTTCGTCGGCGTTCAGGGCGCCTGCGGTCTCGAGGAGAAATGTGTGCACGCGAACTTACTGCTTCTGGACCAGTGGAATCACGTCGCCCGGATCAGCTCTGGCGGACGCCGGTGTGTTGTTCCGACCGCCCGGCAGACAGTTTCGACCGTCGCGTTGACGGCAGGCTCGGATCACGCACGAAATTACTGGTCGGCTTCGCCGTGGTTCGTCTCGGCTCGCCGCCGGGGCTCGCTCCTCGGTGCTGCGGTCGGGACGGCGCTGCCCTCATGTGGCGACCCGCGACGTGAGGCGTGTGATTCCTCAGTGTGATCCTGCCGGTGTGCCGAGGGTGTTGACCTGGGCGTCGAGTTGGTTTCCCTGCGTACGAGGGGTTCGCTGCCGCTCCCCTGGACGGGATTCTTCGACGGCTGTACTTGACATAATATCGCCCCACTGCGCCGTCGCCATGCCCCGAGGATCCTTCAACGAGCGAACACGCCCTCACAGCCGACCCGAGAATCCGGTCTCCAGCCCTCTTACTCGCCCTGCCCGGTGATCTGCCGCTTGAGCTCACGTGACAACGGTCCCGTCACACTCCCGGGCTTCCCGTCGCGCACCGCGGCGATGAAGTCGTCGAGAGTCTGAGCGGACTGCACTCCCGCCCGCTGCAGGGCGATGCCGACGTGCATCTGGAAGAACGCCGATTTCTTGCCCTTCGGGTCCTCCCGAAGATGCCGGGCGAGGTGATAGAGCAGCTCATCGGGACCGAGAACGAACGGTGGCGGGTCGAACCTCTCCCCCGCGCTCCACCGCTCCCCCAGCTCCGCGACGACGGCCTTTCCGGCCTCGAGGTGCTCGCCGAGGGCCGCATAGGGATAGTCGTCCTCCCAGAAGTTCCGGAGAAGCTCCTCGGTGGGCAGGGGGGACACGGAGGCGCGCATGCGTTCGGAAGTCACCGGGCCATCTTAGTGAGAACGGGCCCTCCTCATGTGACCGGTCCGTGCTGGGGAGTCTCGCGCGAAACCCGCGGGAAAACCCTTCTCACTACGCTGCTGCCATGACCACGACCCTCACGATCGTCGAAGATCCGCTCGACTCCCCCGTCGTCCGCGATTTCCTCCTCACCCACCTCACCGAGATGCGCGGCACGACCTCGCTCGAGAGCTCGCACGCCCTCGACCTCGACGGGCTGCGCGCGCCCGACATCACCGTGTTCACCGCATGGGACGCGGACGAGCGCGGCGCCGACGCGCTGCTCGGCACGGCCGCCCTCAAACGGCACGATGCGCACCTCACGGAGCTCAAGTCCATGCGTATCGCACCCGAGGCGCGCGGCCGTGGGCTCTCGCATCGCCTTCTCGATCGTCTCGTCGCCGAGGCGCGATCCACCGGGCACATCGTGATGAAACTCGAGACGGGCACCCAGGACTACTTCATCCCCGCTCGCGCCGCCTACACGCGCTACGGATTCACCGAGTGCGAACCGTTCGGGCAGTACCGGGTCGACCCGAGCAGCGTGTACATGGAACTCGCACTCTGATCGCACGTGCGCGAGCGGCGTGAATGCGCCGGTGGCCCCGTCCCGAGGACAGGGCCACCGCCGGCGTGAGTACGCGGGTGTTACTTGCGCAGCAGCTTCCGCGCCTGCGTCGCACCCTTCGACACGGTGCTCTGCGCGAAGCCGAACACCTTCTCGACCTTGCCGCTCTGCACAGCATCGGTGATGAGTCCATTGACGCCGCCGAGCACCTTGTTGATCGTGTTCTCGGTCCAATCGACCGGTCCGCCCGGCGCTGCGGCCCTCCCGGCCTGTTCACGCGCCTTCGCTCGCAGGTTCTCGCTCTCGGTGCGGGCGCGATCAGAGTAGGTGCGCGCCTTCGTGAGCGGGTCGCCCGGGAGTGACTCGGCGGTGGACCTCAGCTTCTCGGAACCGTCCTTGACGGTGCTCGTCGCGAAGTCCTTGATCCCCGCACCGGCGCCGGTGACGGTCTGCGCGGCCGCACGGATCTTCTCGGACGTGCTCCGACGGGTGGAGTCGTACACCTCGGTGGGTTCGATCGGCTCTCGTGGTTCGGTCATGACGGGCTCCGTTTCTCGCGGGGCGGTTGCCTGGCTCACATCCCACTCTAGCCCGGCCCCCTGTGTGTCGTAGCCTGACACCATGCCCCGCACCCCGTCATTCCCGGAGTATTCGCAGGTCGTCGGCCGGCCCGCCGAGTGCGTCGTCGCCCACCGCGGCGGCCGTTGGTCCGGACTCACCGAGAACACTCTCGAGGCGTTCGCCGCTGCGGTCGACCTCGGCCTGCCGTGGATCGAGACGGATGTGCATGCCTCACGGGACGGTGTGCTCTACGCCTTCCACGACGACCGCCTCGACCGGATCGCCGGACACGACCTCGCGATCGGCGACTTGGACGCCGCCACGATCGACACGCTCGAACTCCCCGGGGGCACCCGCATCCCCCGGTTCGCACAGGTCCTCGTGGAGTTCCCGGAGACGTCCTTCAACATCGACGTCAAGGCCGACCGGTCCATCGCCTCCACGGTGCGCACGCTGCGCTCCACCGGAGCCGAGGCGCGGGTGCGGGTGGCATCGTTCTCCAGCCGGCGCCTCGGCACCCTGCGCAGCGCCCTGCCGGGCGTGCGGACGTCCGCCGGGACGGCGGAGATCGCAGCGTTTCTCCTCGGACGAACCACGATCGCGCGGCGTTTTCATCCGAGCGTCGACTGCCTCCAGGTGCCGGTCCGGGAGGGGGTGGTGCCGGTCGTGACGGCCGCGACCGTGCGCGCGGCCCACGCGGCCGGGCTCGAGGTCCACGTGTGGACGGTGAATGAGGAGTCGGAGATGGAACGACTCCTCCGGCTGGGTGTCGACGTGCTCGTCACCGACGAGCCGCGCCTCGCGCTCGAGGTCACGTCCCGCGTGGCGTCCGGGAATGGACGCACCCGTTAGACTGTTGTATTCGTCCGGACTGTCCCTTCGGGGACGCTCATCCCGTCATCGACCGGAAGGTAACACCCCATGAGTGAACGCAGCCTGCGCGGGACCCAGCTGGGATCCCGCAGTCTCGAATCCGAGGCGGGAGTCGAACCGGCACCGCGCCAGCTCATCGAATACGTCTGCGAGGACGGCCACCGCTTCACGGTCCCGTTCTCAGTCGAGGCGGACATCCCCGCGACCTGGGATTCCGGCACCCACGGAATCGGTGAGCGCGTCGGCATCGAGAAGCCCGAGGAGGAAGAGGGCAAGCACGTCCGTACCCACTGGGACATGCTGCTCGAGCGCCGCTCCTTCGAGGAACTCGAGGTGCTCCTCGACGAGCGTCTCAAGATCCGCCGCGGAGAGCTTCCGCCGCAGGTGTGAGCACCGCTCCCCCGGCGTGAGTCTCTCGAGGACCGACCCCGCCGAGGACCACCGACAGTGCGGCCCCGTTCGTCAGGAACGGGGCCGTCGTGCATTCATCACGCGGCCCTTCAGAGACGTGCAATGAGAGCGGCCACCATCACGATCCCCCAGACGAGCATGAGGCACACGGTCGTGAGGAATGCCCACCAGAAGGTGCGGCGGAGCGTCGTCTCGGGGCCCGGGTGCAGGATCTCGGTCACCCGGAGCCTCCGCCCGTAGTGCGTCAGGTGCGCGGCTTCGGCCTCCTCGCGCACGCGGGCGAACTCCGTCGCACGGCGCCCCATCGGGTTGAAGAGCGATCCGAGCCCGCGATAGAGCACGGTGACACCCAGGTATCCGAGGAATGCGACGGCCATGACGACCATGTACGTGAGGACTCCCCCACGGCCGGGGTCCAGGACACGGATGGTCAGGCACCCGAGCCCGCCGAACGCGAGGCACGCCACGGCCGCGGTGGACGTGAGCACACCGGCGTGGAACTGGCGGTAGTACTCGGCCAGGAGCTCGTCGAGTGGACGGCGGGGGTGCATGTCCCGCGGTAACCGCGGTGTCGGGCGGCGCTGCGGCTCTGCCGCGTGCATGGTGGGTCTCCTCCGGTACGGGCGTGCTGCTGAGAGGCTCGGGAGGAACCCCTCAGATCGGATAGGTGGCGACAACGTACACCGTGAGGACGATGCCCCAGAGGAACAGGGTGGCGGCGCCTCCGAAGATCGTCGCCAGCGCCACGGTGTAGGTGCGGCGTTCGGTTCCCCGCCGCAGGACGTCCGCATAGGTGAGCCGACGCCCGTACACCCGGAGGTGTACAGCTTCCGCCTGCGCCACCTCGGCCTTGAGGCGCAGGCGGTCCGCGGGCGCCCCGAAGTACGTCTCCCGGCTCGCCAGTGCCACCGTCACAGGTGCAGCCACTGCGATGAGTGTGGCGATGAGGACGAGGACCGCGCCGCCGAGACCGACCATGTCCGCCATGAGAAGCACGATGAAGGTGAGAACACCGGCGCCCGTGACGAAGAGGCAGACGGCGAAAAGAACGATGAATCGGAGCCGTTGAAGGCCCAGTGCCGCGACGCTGTCGTCGAGCGGATGACGGGGTCGCATATCCCGGGGCAACGGGGACGCACTCGAGTGGGTGTGAACCTGCAGAGGTTCGCCGGGCTCCACGGTGCGACCGGAAGGCGAGGGCGGAATCGAACTCATGCCCTCAGTATCGACGACGAGCAGGCCGTCGCGTTACCGCGCGGCGTACCGGTCCGGTGACACGACTCCACGTCCGGGCCTCAGCTCCGGCCGGGCAACAGCCTCATCACCTGGGCCAGCCGGCGTTCGAGCCCCCACTTCGCGACCCGGACGACGGCCTCCTTGATGATGTCCCCGCTCATCTTCGACTCGCCGAGCTCGCGTTCGACGAAGACGATCGGGATCTCCACGATCGTGAACCCGGCGTCCCGGACCCGGCGCGTCATGTCGACCTGGAAGCTGTACCCGCGGCTCTCGATCCCCTCGAGGTCGAGGGCGCGGAGCACCTCGGCGCGGTAGGCACGGAATCCCGCGGTCGCATCGTGCACGCCGAGTCCCATGAGGACATTCACATAGATGTTCGCGCCGCGCGAGAGGACCAGGCGGTTCCGCGGCCAGTTCACGACGGCACCGCCGGGAACCCAGCGTGCCCCGATCGCGAGGTCGGCGCGTCCGTCCTCGACCGCGGAGAGCAACTGCGGGAGGTCCTTCGCGCGGTGGGAGCCGTCGGCGTCCATCTCGCAGATGATCCCGTACCCGTGCGGGCTCTCGAGCGCCCACCGGAATCCGGCGACGTAGGCGGCGCCCAGGCCGGCCTTCTCCGTGCGGTGCAGGACATGGATGCGCGGGTCCGCCTCGGCCTGCTCCGCGGCCCACTCCCCCGTGCCGTCCGGGGAGGCGTCGTCGACGACGAGGACGTGCGCTTCGGGGACATGGCGGTGGATCGACGCGAGCGTGACGGGCAGGGACTCGCGTTCGTTGTACGTGGGAATGACGAGGAGAGTGAGCACCGGACCAGCCTAGAGGACGGCACTCCCGCGAAGGACGAACGGCAGGGCGCGGGACACTCGGGTCCCACGGCAGCGGGACGCCCGGTCCCATGGCACACCTTCGGGCAAAAAATGGACCCGGCACCACGACCACCTTCGGACCTCGTGGCTGCGACGGCCGCGCGGGCCGTCTGGGAGTCGCCGGAGAACCGGTGACTGCCACGAGTTTTCTATTGGTGAGTGGTGCCGGGTCGCATCCCCCTGGCGGAAGATGTCGCTACGAACATACAGGCGCGTTCGGAGCGAGCAAAATCCCCAGTGACCTGGCGTGATGACCGTCTCCCCAGGTGAGGAGGTACATCTCACGCATACGAAAAGTTCGACCGGAATTCGCCTCGGGCGTGTCGTGCGCGGCGGGCGGAAGGGCCGATGACGTGGGGCTCAGCCGAGGACGCGCGTCCCCTGCACCCACACGCTGCGCAACTGCGGCAGCTTTTGCGGGTCGGACAGATCCGGGAGCCCCGGGGTACCGGAGCGCGGGTCGGTGCTCCACGCGGCCAGGCGCTCATCGGCGACCTGGACGACGAGGTCCGCGGCGACCCAGCGGTTCATCGACGCCGAGGCGCCCGGCGCCAGCACACCACCGTCGAACCGGCCGACGGCACGGTGGGCGAACCGGGTGACGGCGTTGAACGCGGCACGTGCCGAGACTCCGTCGCCGGGCCCGAAGACCGCGGCGGAGAGAGTCGACCACGGGCTCTCGACGTCGAGGGCGAAGGTGATCTGCGCGCCTGCGGAGAAGAGCGCGGCGAGCGGCAGGCCGTGAGCCTTCGGATCGAGCGTGAGCGGGACGCCCGAGGCGGCGAGCACGTCCACCGCCTCGGTGGGAATCCCGGATCCCAGTAGTACGCGGTATCCGGAGCGCTGGAAGTGCGTGCGCACGGAGGCGTCGCCGAGCAGATCGAGGAGTGCCCCGAGGTCGGCATCCGTGTCGACGAGGACGAAAACGGGTCGTGCCGGAAGCGCGGACCGATCGAGCGCGGCGACCGGCGCGGCGAGCCGGGAGTCTGCTCCGGCGTCGGTCGGTACTCCCTCCGCTCCGTTCTCCGAGGCGCCTGCGAGGACGTACGCGACGGTCTCGAACCCGGCCGGCGCATCGGCGGTGAAGGTCGCGACGGCCTCGGGGGTGCCGATCACGTGAGCACCGACGATGCCGCGCGACACGAGCGCGCCGGCGGTCGTGCCCGCCGTGGCGGCGCCCTCCCGCAGATCGAGGCCCGCGGCGACGAACCCGGGGGCGACGAAGTCCTCCCCGAGATCGACGTGGTCGCCGGCGATCTCCGCGGCCGCCTCGTCGGACCCGACCCAGGTGACCGTCGGCCCGTCGAAGGCGATCGCGGTCGCGAAGGGATCGACGCTGCTGTAGACGTCACCGGAGCACAGGACGGTGGCACCCGGGACCGAGGGTGCGGAGGCGACGGGCGTGTCGGGGGAATCAGTCGGCGTGGAAGTCACGCGAAGAGTATTCCACCGATAGGCTGGCCCGCGTGAATTCTCCTCTCGTCGTGCTCGACACACCCGCGCTCTACTACCGGTCGTTCTACGCTCTGCCGGACACCGTCCGGAACGCCTCCGGAATGCCGGTGAACGCGATCCGCGGTGTGCTCGACACCGTCGCGACGCTCATGCAGGACCTCGGGTCCACACGCGTGATCGCGGCGATGGACGCGGACTGGCGGCCGGCATTCCGCACCGCGATCGTCCCCGAGTACAAGGCCGCGCGGGTCACCGACCACGAACGCGGTACGGAGACGCCGGAGCTCCTCGAACCCCAGGTCCCGGTCCTCACCGAACTCCTCCGCCTCGCCGGGATCCCCATCGCCTCGATCGACGGGACCGAGGCGGACGACGTCATCGCCTCGATCGTCGCGCAGCATGCCGGAACCACTCGGGAGGCAGGCACCACGCAGGATTCAGGCACCACGCAGGATTCAGGCACCACCGAGGTCGTCATCGTCTCCCCCGACCGCGATCTGCTCTCCCTCCTCGGCCCGGACCGCAGCGCGAGCGTGTACCGCCCGAGGAAGGGCGGGGTGTGGGAACGCGTCACACATGCGGATCTGCCCGCGCTCTACGGGGTGGAGGGCGGCACCCAGTACCGGATGCTCGCGGCGCTCCGGGGTGATCCCTCGGACGGACTGGCGGGAGTGCCGGGCATCGGGGAGAAGACCGCCGCGAAACTCCTCGCCGGGTACGGCGACCTCGAACAGATCTTCGGCGCCGCGCGGGCCTCGCTCTCGAGCCACGGCCTCTCCCCCAGGCGCCGGGAGAACATCCTCGCCCACGAGGACCTCGTCCGCCGCACCTTCGAGGTGATGACGTGCCGGGAGGACCTGCCCGTCGAGGCGGTCGTCACCGCCGCGGACGACGTCCCGGACCACACCGACACGGCGGGGTTCACCTCACTCGCGCAGCAGCACGCGGTCGACCGCAGCGCCGGGCGGCTCCTCGCCGCGCTCGACCGGACGGCACGGGACGCAGCGGTGGCGGGAGCGGCCGGGCCGGCACGCGGTGGGCCCGGACGAGGCGGGCCGGCACGAGGCGGGCCGGCACGCGGTGGGCCGGCGGGCGCCTCGGCGTATCCGGGAGCACTCCCCTGGCCCGCCGGACCGGTCTACGGATTCGACCTCGAGACGACCGGCGTGAACCCCTTCGAGGCGCGGATCGTCTCCGCTGCGCTCGTCCCCTTCGAGAACGGTCGCCCCGCCCCGGCGCGCGAGTGGCTCCTCGACCCGGGCGTGTCCATTCCCGAAGCCGCGATCGCCGTCCACGGCATCACGAACGCGCGAGTGCGTGCCGAGGGCACACCCGCGGCCGCCGGTGTCGCGGAGATCCTCGACGCCCTCGCCGCTGTTCGTGACGCCGGCGGCGTGATCGTCGGCCACAACATCGTGTACGACCTCACGGTCCTCCGGGCCGAGGCGCTGCGGACCGGGCAGTCCCGCGCGGCCGAGGACGTCGTCGGCGCCGTCGTCGACACCCTCGTCATCGACAAACAGGTCGACACGTACCGGAAGGGCTCGCGGGTGCTCACGGCTCTCGCCGCGCGGTGGGGCGTCGAACTCCTCGACGCCCACGACGCGACCGCGGACGCGATCGCCGCGACCGCCGTCGCCCTCGCGATCGCCACCCAGGTGCCCGAAGTCGGTCGGATGGACGCGGCCGCGCTCCACGCGGCGCAGATCGGGTGGAAGCGCGACCAGGCGGCCTCGTTCCAGGCGTACCTGCGGGCGAAACGCGACCCCCACGCGGTCATCAGCGGCAGCTGGCCCTTCGAGGGCTGAAACCCCGATTCGCTCGCTCCGCTGTGCCCGCCCGCCCCTGAGTGACTCCTGCACGGGGGTCCTCCGCGGCGAACCTATGCTTGAGACGACCGACACACCGACACAAGGATGACGTTCCATGGGATTCTTCGCCCGACTGCTCAATCGACCCGGCACCGGGGCGGACAAGCAACTCGCGTGGTTGCACAGGTCCTGGGCCGAGCTCGACACGCGGGGTGAGAACTATGCAGCACTCGACGACGCCGCGCTCACCGCGGAGGCGGCGAGGATCTTCGACACCGGCGACCGGCGGGAGCAACTGCTGAGCTACGTCGCACTCGCACGGGAGGCCGCAGAGCGCGCCCTCGGTGAGCGCCCCTACCGGTCCCAGGTCATCGGCCTCGTCGGTCTCCTCGAGGGCAATGTCATCGAGATGTTCACGGGCGAGGGCAAGACCCTCGTCGGCGCGATTGCCGCTGCCGGCTACGCACTCCAGGGACGGCGCGTGCACGTCGTGAGTGTCAACGACTACCTCGCCGAACGCGACAGCGCATGGATGGAACCGCTGTTCGACCTCCTCGGTGTCGAGGTCGGCGCGATCTCCGCGAGCGACTCCGAGGAGGCCCGGCGGGAGACCTACCGCCGGGAGGTCGTGTACGCCTCGGTCACCGAGGTCGGCTTCGACGTCCTCCGCGACCGCTTCGCCCTCGACGACGCCCACATCCGCGTCGGCGACCGCGACGTCGTCCTCGTCGACGAAGCGGACTCCGTCCTCATCGACGAGGCGCGCGTGCCCCTCGTTCTCGCCGGTTCGTCGACCCTCGAGGACGCGAACGAGGAGATGGCCGCCCTCGTCGAGACCCTCTCCCCCGGTACGCATTACCGGGTGAGTGACGACCGTCGCGCGGTCTCCCTCACCGACGAGGGCATCGAGGAGGTCGAACAGCGCCTCGAGGTCGACCTCTTCGGCGAGGACTCCGACGTCCTCGCCGCCGTGAATCTCGCCCTCTATGCGAAGGCACTCGTCCACCGCGACGTCGACTACCTCGTCGTCGACGGCCGGATCAAGCTCATCTCCGAGTCCCGGGGACGCATCGCCGACCTCCAGCGGTGGCCCGACGGTCTCCAGGCGGCGGTCGAGGCGAAGGAGAAGCTGCAGACCACCGAGAGCGGAGAGATCCTCGACCAGATGACGGTCGAGGAACTCATCCACGGGTACACGACCGTCTGCGGCATGACCGGCACCGCACTCGCGGTCGGCGACGACCTCCGCGAGTTCTACGAACTCGAGATCGTGCCCGTCGAACCGAATGAGAAGGTCGTCCGCGTCGACGAACCCGATCGTCTGTACACGTACCAGGAATCGAAGGAACGCGCGATCGTCGAGGAGGTCGTCACCGCGCACGCGACAGGACGACCGATCCTCATCGGGACCCGGTCCGTCGCCGAGAGCGAGTCCCTCGCCGAGCGCCTGCGGGCCCGTGGTATCGAGTGCGCGGTCCTCAACGCGAAGGACGAGTCCGCGGAGGCGGAGATCATCTCCCACGCCGGTGAATCCGGTGCCGTCACGGTCTCCACCCAGATGGCCGGCCGCGGCACCGACATCCGTCTCGACGAGGACGCGGCCGCCGCCGGTGGTCTCCTCGTCATCGGTGCCGGCCGGTACCCGTCCTCCCGTCTCGACGACCAGCTCCGCGGCCGTGCGGGCCGCCAGGGCGATCCCGGGTCCTCGGTGTTCTTCACCTCGCTCGAGGACGAACTCATGACCCGGGTCCCCGAGGCCCAGCGGTTCAAGGAGGAGGGCGACGAGACCGGCTTCATCGCCTCGAAGCGCGCCGCGCAGCTCGTGGAGCACGCCCAGCGCATGTCCGAGGGCGAGAACACCGCGGTCCACCGCGACACCTGGCGTTTCAACCAGCTCATGAGCCGGCAGCGCGAGGTCGTGCTCCGTCGTCGTGCCGCCGTCCGCACCGAGAACGAGGGCCTCGCCGAGGTGCAGGAGGGGCTCGGCGATCGGTGGGCCGAGATCGTCGACGCGGTCGGCGAGGACACGGCCGCCGAAGCGGTGAGGGACCTCCTCCTCTTCGAGGTCGATCAGCGGTGGGTCGAGCACCTCGCGTTCCTCAACGACCTCCGTGAGGGCATCCACCTGCGGACCCTCGCGCGGGAGAAGCCGCACGAGGCGTTCAACACCGAATCGATCCGCGCCTTCCACACCTTCTGGGACGACGTTCTCGCGTCCGCGGTCGAGGTCGCGAAGGACGCCGAGTTCACGGCCGGCGGCATCGACCTGCCGGCGCACGGGCTCAAGCGACCCTCGTCGACGTGGACCTACCTCACGACCGACTCGACGTTCGGTTCGGACATCGAGAGCTTCGTCAAGCGCGTCGGGCGGTCGGTGAACGGCTGAGGGCCGGACGCGGGCCGTACCCGGCCGCGCTCCCTCAGTCCGCGACGACGCCGCGGCGGATCGCCTCGGCGGCCCGGCGGATGACGACAGCGGTCTCCGGGCGGCACACGTCGGACACCTGGCCGAGGAGATCGAGAGTCTGCTTCGTCCAACGCACGAAGTCGCCGGCGGCGATGTCGGTCCGGCCGAGTGCCCGGCTCAGGCTCGCACCCTCCGCCCAGCGGAACATCGCACCGACGAGGCCCGGATCCGGTTCGGGTGTCGTCGGCAGCCGGGCGTCGTCCTCCACCCGGTAGAGGTTCTGCCACATCGTGTGGAGTTCCCCGACGGCGGCCTCGAGGCTCGCGGTCGGGTACCGCATCCGGCCGAGCCCCTCGGCGCGCCGTGCCTCGTACACGAGGCACGAGGCGAAGGCCGCGACCTCGGGCTCGGAGAGCACGTCCCACATACCTGCGCGGACCGTCATCGCCGTGAGGAGATCGCGTTCCCCGTAGATACGGCGGAGGATCCGGCTGTCATCGGGCAGGAAACCGAGGGTCGTGAGCACGTCCTGGACGCGGACGAAGACCTTCGCGATCGAGGACGTCCGGCCCTCGATCTGGCGGGTGAGGGCCGCTCCCTCCTTCATGAGCTTCGAGGCGCGATTCGCCCACCGCGCGTGGATCTCCCGGTCGGGGCACGCATGGCACGGATGTGCGCGCAACTGTTCGCGGACGATCTCGATCTCGTCGGTCTGCACCTTCGGCCCGCGTGAGGACTTCCGGGCCGCACCGGTCGAGGCCGACACCCGCCCCGATTCGAGCGCGTCGTGGAGGGACGCGAGAAGATTCCGGCGTTCCTTCGCCTGGCGGTGGTTGAAGTTCTTCGGCACCTTGATGCGGCCGAGTTCCTGCGCCGGAGCGGTGACCTCGTGCGGGCGCAGGTGCCAGACCTTCCCCTGGTCCGTGAGCACCGAGGGCAGACGGGTGACGCCGTCCCGGTTCTGCATGGGAGCGATGACGACGGCCGGTCCGGACACGCGGGAACCGGGAAGGGTGACGACGTCCCCGGGACGGAGTGCGCCGAGCGACTCGACGATCTCCTTCTGCTTGAGCCGGGACCGCGACCGGCCTGCCCGTTTTTCCATGTCCGAGAGGGTCTGGCGGAGCTGCGCGTACTCGTAGAAGTCGCCCCGCTCGCACTCCATCGACTTCCGGTAGCCGGCGAGGGCCTCCTCGTTCTTCCGCACCCGTCGGGCGAGTTCGACGACGCCCTTGTCCGCCTGGAACTGGGCGAAGGAGGTCTCGAGCACCTTCTCGGCGTCCTCCCGCGTCATCCGCGCGAGGAGGTTCGCCGTCATGTTGTACGTGGGCGTGAACCGGCTGCGCAGTGCGTACGTGCGCTTCGACGCGAGCGAGGCGATGTCCCCGAGCTCGATGCTCGGATGCCACACGACGACCGAATGCCCCTCGACGTCGATGCCGCGACGGCCGGCGCGCCCGGTGAGCTGGGTGAACTCCCCCGGCGTGATCTGTACGTGGGACTCGCCGTTGAACTTCGTGAGCTTCTCGAGCACGACGGTGCGTGCAGGCATGTTGACACCGAGAGCGAGGGTCTCCGTGGCGAAGACGACCCGGAGGTACCCCTCCTTGAAGAGTTCCTCAACGAGTTCCTTGAACACCGGGATGAGGCCCGCATGGTGGGCGCCGAACCCCTGGACGAGGCCCGCCTGGAAGGAGTGGAATCCGAGGACGGAGAGGTCCTCCCCGTCGAGTTCCTCCGCGAGGGCGTCGATGCGTTCGAGGATGTGGGTCTTCTCCTCGCGGGTGGTGAGATCGACGCCTGCGGTGAGGCACTGCTCGACCGCGTCGTCGCACCCGTTGCGGGAGAAGATGAAGAAGATCGCGGGCAGGAGGTTCGCCTCGGCGAGTTCCCGGATGATCGTCGTCCGGGAGGGACGACGGAAGCGGAGGTTCACTCCGCGCCGGCGGTCGCGCTGCGAACCACCCCGCCCGGTGAAGGGGCGGATCCGGGACTGGAGTTCCCGGTTGATCCGATCCGAGCCGGCCGAGCCCGTACCTCCGGAAGAGCGGGCGGAACCGGGCTCGAAGAGCGGGAAGAGCTCGGTGCCGACACTCACGTGGTTGTGGAGCGGGACGGGCCGGTGCTCGGAGACGATGACGTCCGTGCTGCCGCGGACTTCCCCCAACCAGGCGCCGAACTCCTCGGCGTTCGACACGGTCGCGGACAGGCTCACGAGGGCGACGTGCGCCGGGAGGTGGATGATGACTTCCTCCCAGACCGGACCGCGAAAACGGTCGCCCAGGTAGTGGACCTCGTCGAGGACGACGTACCCGAGGCTCGTGAGATCGGTGCCGGAATAGATCATGTTCCGCAGCACCTCGGTCGTCATGACGACGATCTGGGCATCGCGGTTGATCGTGGTGTCACCGGTGAGGAGACCGACGCGCGAGGTGCCGTAGTGCTCGCACAGCTCCTGGTACTTCTGATTGCTCAGCGCCTTGATGGGAGCCGTGTAGAAGACCCGGACGTCCTGGGCGTCCGCGAGGGCGACGGCGAACTCGGCGACGACCGTCTTGCCGGCTCCGGTGGGAGCCGCGACGAGGACCGACTTCCCGGCCTGGAGCGACTTGCACGCCCGGATCTGGAAGTCGTCGAGCCCGTAGTCGAGGGAGAGCCGGAAGGTCTCGAAGGGGGACTCCATCTCCGCTGCACGTGCCCGAAAGGATGCGTAGGCCTGCGACGGCGAGAGCTGTTCGTCCATGTGGAGAGAGTCTAGTCGCGTCAGTCGTCCTCGAGATCCGCCGGGTCCACCCAGGTCCCCTCCGCGATCATCCGCTTCTTCCGGCGGCGGTCACCGAGGAAGCAGAGGACCCACGCGAGGAGGAAGAGGAGGGCCATCGGGATGACGAGGAAGAACATCGACAGTGCATCGGGGGCCGGCGAGGCGATCGCGGCGAACACGAAGATGAGGACGATGATCCACCGCCACGACTTCCGGATCATGTCCGCCGAGAGGATCCCGAGCATGTTGAGGGCGACGAGCAGTACGGGGAGCACGAAGGCGATCCCGAAGGTGACGATGATGATCATGACGAAGGACAGGTAGTCCTGCGCCGGGATGATGTTCGTCGACCCCTCGGGGGTGAACGAGGTGAGCGCGGTGACCGCGTTCGGCAGGGCGAACCACGCGAGGGCCGCTCCCCCGAGGAACAACGGGATCGCGGCGAACATGAAACCGACCGCGTACTTCCGCTCCTGCTTCGTGAGGCCCGGGACGATGAACGCCCACACCTGCCACAGCCACACCGGGGAGGAGACGAGCACGCCGATGAACAACGACACCTTGAGCTTCATGTCGAACGGCGAGGCGACCGAGGCGAAGTTCACCTCGGCGGTGCGGCCCTCCTCGAGCGAGATCGACTCGATGGGGGCCTGGAGCAGTGCGAGCACGGGGTCGTAGAGGAACCAGCCGACGACGCCGCCGAGCACGAGCGCCACCGCGGCGACGATCGCACGGTTGCGCAGCTCGAGGAGGTGCCCCGTGAGGGGCATGCGCTTGTCGGGGTTCCGGGTGCGCTTCTGGTTCTTCTTCATGGGGGAAGGCGGAGCGACCACCGTCAGTTCTGGCGGCGGTCGGAGCCCTCGGCGGACTGCGGCTGTGCGGACTGCTGCTGCGCGGAGTCGGTGTGCGGGTCGGCGGCCTGCGTCCCGGTGGCCGGAGCGTCGGTGATCTCCTTGGGTGCCGAACGGCTCTCGTCGTCGTTCTGCAGGTCCTTGACCTCGGACTTGAAGATCTTGAGCGACTTGCCGACGTTCTTGGCGATCATCGGGAGCTTCGGGGCACCGAACAGGAGGAGGATGACCACGAGGAGGATGATGATCGTCACCGGTGAGTCGAAGAGGCGTCCCATTTCAGTCCTTCGGTAGATAACGTGACGGTTCATTCTAGACCCCGGACCTCCGCGCGGGGACCCGGTCAGGCCCCGGGCCGGCACCGGCCGCGGATCGTTCACCGGATGTTCAGACGCTCAGGAATGGAGCGCCAGGGTGTCCTCCACCGTCGACAGTGCGCCCCGGATCCAGCTGTCCGGCTCCACCGCGCGGACGTGCGCGCCGTGCCGCAGCATCAGGCCGCTGAACCACTCCTGGGAATACGCGGTGAAAGTCGCCCGCACGGCTCCCGAACCGTCGACGTCGGTCTCGAGCACCGCCCCCGGGATCTCCTCGGCGATCCACGCCCCCGCGGGGTCGAAGGTCACATGCACGGTCTCTCCCGGGGAGTCGTGCGCGTCCGGCGTGTCCTGCCGGGGCGAGGTGCCGGCCGGTGCCGGTGGCGCCTCGGGTGCGGGGACCGCGCTCCGCAGGTTCTCCACGAGGAAGGTCCGCTCGCCCTGTGCCGTGTGGCACCAGGCGTCGATCCGCAGGCCACCGACGAGGCGGAGTGCCCGCGGCACGATCACGCGCCGGGTCACCTCGTCGCGGGACGGCACGTAGTACTCGATCGCGAGGCCGGAGCCCTCCCGCAGGGCCCGCCGGATCGCCGGGGCCATGTCCTCCGGCAGGCGGGGGGCACTCACCGCGACCGCGTCCGAGGCACCCGCCGCCGCCTGGATCTTCGCGCGCACCCGGCGCACGACTTCCTCCTCGTCCCCGGCGACGGACTCGAGGTAGTCGAGGGCGAGGACGAGAGCGGCACCCTCCTCCGGTGACAGGCGGGCCGGGAGCGACACGAGGTCGGCATTGCTCAGATAGATGCCGTCCGACTCCCAGTCGATGTCGATGAGGTCGTCGGGCATCCCACCGGGAAGACCGGTGAGCGTGAGGAGTTCGAGGTCCTTCTCGAGGGTCTCGGGGTCGACGTCGAAACGGGCGGCGGTCTCCGCGAGGTCCGCGCCGGGATTGCGCAGGAGGTACGGGACGAGCCCGAGGAGTCGGGGCATCCGGTCGAGTGCCTTCTCATCGGCCATGGCGGTCACTCTCCTGTTCGTTCGGAGCGGGTGAGTCCCCGCCGAGCGCAGCGAGGCGGTCCCGGACGGCCCCGAGGTGCGCCCGGTGGGCCTCGCGGACGTGCGCGGGAGCGAGCACCTCGACGCTCGGGCCGAAGACGGCCAGCCGGGCCGGCAGCCCGTCGAGCGCCCAGACCCGGAGGGTCACGAGGTCCCGACCGAGCGCATCGGTACCCGCCGCGGTTCCCTCGCGCCGCAGGGGGTCGGCCCGACCGGGCGCGATCGCGAGGGTGACGGTCGTGAGGTCCTCGCCTTCGGTAGTGCCGCCCTCCCCGGCCGCGGTGCCGGTTCCCGGGAACACCGACCGCGCGTCGAATCCGGCGGGCACCTCGTAGTCGCCGTCCCTCGTTCCGCGCAGCCGCGAGAACCCGCCCTCGATGCGTGAGAGCCGGAAGTTCCGGACGTCCGCGCGGTCGAGGTCGTAGCCGACGAGGTACGCCCGGTCCGCCCGGCTGTGGACCCCGTAGGGCTGCACGCGGCGTTGCTCCGGGGCCGCCCCCGGCTTCCGGTACGTGAAGGTGACGGTGCGGCGGGCGCGGACCTGTGCGAGCGCCTCGGAGAAGGCCGGGGTCGCGAACACGCCCTGAGGAACCCCCGGTTCCGTCGTCGGCGCGAGGTCGTGGCCGAGCCCGCGGAGCTTGTGCAGGGCGTTCTGGGCGTCCCGGCCGAGCGCCGTGCCCTGCCAGAAGTTCTGCGCGATCGAGAGGACCCAGGCCTCCTCGGGCGTGAGGTCGATCTCCGGGAGCGCGTAGTCCTCGTCGGTGATCCGGTACCCGTAGGCGGACCGACCGGGTTCGTGGATGTCGTCCCAGTCCGTCGTGCTGATCTCGATGCCGAGTTCGCGCAGCGCGTCCTTGTCCCGGGAGAACTGTCGGTCGAACGCGTCGTCGGAGAGATCCCGGTAGTCGACGATCGCCCGGCGGAGGTCGTCCCGGTCCACCCAGCCCCGCGCCGCACGCAGGGCGAAGAGCAGGTTCATCAGGCGTTCCGTCTGTCGACGCTGCTTGCTCACGGTCACGGGCAATAACGTACTACGCCGAGCGCGGCCGGGACCGACCCGGACCGTCCGGGATCGTGCGGGGCGGTGCGGGATCGTCACGGGCCCTTCCCGGGTACGGTGAGGGCATGATCCATTGGCGTACAGCGACAGTTGAGTCCGTCCGATCCGAGTGGCCCGGGGTCCGGGAGGTGTGGGCGCGGCTCGACACGCCGCTGCCCGGGCGGGAGGACGCGGGCGAACCCGTCCGTGCCCTCGCGTACACCGACCTCGTCGGCACCCCGGAGGTCGGCGATGCGCTCGTCCTCAATGTCTCCGCGCTCGCACGCGGGCTCGGGACCGGCGGTTTCGCCCTCGTCGTCGCCCTCCCGGAGGCACTCCCGGCCGACCCGGCCCCGGGCCCCGGTCACCTCGTGAAGGACCGCTACTCCCCCACCCAGACCATGGTCCTCGGCATCGACGACCAGGAGTCCGAGCACCACGGCGTGCTCGCCCGGGCCCGGTCGATCGAGGAGATGCCCGTCGTCGTCGCGGATCTCCACTCCGCGCTCCCGGCTGTGCTCGCGGGTCTGCGGGCCGAGGCACCGGACGCCCGGGTCGTCTACGTCATGACCGACGGCGCCGCGCTCCCCCTGCCGTTCTCCCGCGCGGTCGCGGGGCTGAAGGAAGCCGGGTGGCTCACCGGCACGATCACCGTCGGGCAGGCCTGGGGCGGGGACCACGAGGCGGTCACGGTGCACTCGGCACTCCTCGCCGCGAAACACGTGCTCGGGGCGGATGTCGTCGTCGTGTCCCAGGGCCCGGGGAACCTCGGGACGGGGACGCCCTTCGGCTTCTCCGGCATGGTCGTCGGTGACCACCTCAACGCCGTCGGTGCGCTCGAGGGAGTTCCCGTCGCCCTGCCCCGGATGTCGAACGCGGACCTCCGGGGGCGTCATGCAGGAATCTCCCATCACACCCTCACCGCGGTGGGGCGCGGTGCGCTCGTCACGTGCCGGGTACCCCTCCCCGATTTCTCCACGCTCGCGGACGCCGAACGCGCGCAGTGCGCCGCGGATCCCGTGGAGATCGTCGACCTCGTCCGTGCGCAGAAGGCGGCCCTCGCGCATCACGCGTTCGCCGAGATCGACCTCACCGGCCTGTGGGAGGCGCTCGGTGCCTCGCCGGTGACGCTCTCGACGATGGGCCGCGGCCTCACCGAGGATCCCGCCTCGTTCCTCGCCGCCGCCGCGACCGGACGGTACGTCGCGACACTGTTGGGCGACTGAGCAGTGGGCGACTGAGCGATGGGCGACTGAGCAGTGGGCGACTGAGCAGTGGGCGACTGACCAGCGCGCACGGCCCGGCGCCGCGGCCCGCGCCCCGGGTACGACGAAGGGCACCGACTCCGACGGTTGTGGAGTGGGTGCCCGTCGCTCTTCCGCGCAGAGGCGTCGGCGTCCGGTCAGCCGATGCCCTCGAGATCACAGACGAACACGAGTGTCTCGCCCGGTGCGATGGTGCCGGGGACACCGCGGTCACCGTACGCCATCGAGGACGGGATGCGGAGGGTGCGACGTCCGCCGACCTTCATGCCCTGGACGCCCTGGTCCCAGCCGGAGATGACCATGCCGACGCCGAGCTGGAAACGCAGCGGGGTGCCGCGGTTCCACGAGGAGTCGAACTCCTCACCGGTCGAGTGGGCGACGCCCACGTAGTGCACGGACACGATGTCGCCGGCCTTCGCCTCGGCTCCGGTTCCGATCTCGTTGTCGACGATCTCGAGCTCGACGGGCGGGGTGTCGCCGGGGAACTCGACCTCGGGCTTGCTCTTGGCCATGTGCGGTACCTGCTTCCGGGTTGGTGATGGATGAGTCGTCGACGGACGGCCGAGGACCTGTGCGGCCCTCAGTTCACCGCCGAGAGGATGTCGATGACGAAGACGAGCGTCGCATTGCCCGGGATGTTCGGCGGCGAGCCCGCCTCACCGTACCCGAGCGACGGCGGGATGACGACGAGGAGCTGCGATCCGACGGTCTGTCCGACGAGCGCCTGATTCCAGCCGTCGATGACGGGGGCGGAACCGACCGGGGTGACGGAGAACGGCTCACCACGGTCCCAGCTGTTGTCGAAGGGTTCCGAGGCGTCGTCCCACAGCCAGCCGGAGTAGTGGACACTCACGGTGTCGCCCTCGGCGATCGTCGCACCCTCGCCCTTGATCGTCGGGTGCACCTGGAGATCGGTGGGTGCGGTGCCCTCCGGCTGCGAGATGGTCGGCTTGCCGGACTCCTCGAGAGTGACCGTCGGCATGCCCGGGACCGGGTCCTGCGGCTGGCCCTCGGCGCGTTCGAGGGGCTTCGGCACGTCCTTCGCATCGGTGACGTCGACGACGTACACGAGGGTCTCGGTCGGGCTGCCCTGCGCCGCGGAGCCGTTGAGGGTCATGAGGACGCGGCTGCCGACCGGCACGCCGAGGAGCGCGTCGTAGAGGCCCTGGTTGATCTGCGAGGTGTCCAACGGGAAGCCGGAGGGGGTTCCGAGGTCGTAGGACGACTCGATGGCCTCCCCGGTCGTTCCGGAGAACATACTCATGTGGGCGGTCACCTGCTGTCCGTCGGCGACCTCCGGTCCCGTCCCCTCGGAGATGACCTTCGACACCGTTTCCGCGACGACGAGGGGGGCTTCGAAGGTGACGGTGGGCTTCGCGGTCGGTTCGCCCTCGACGGTGATGTCGTCGATCGAGGTCGACTTGGCGTCCTCGGTGGAGATCGCGGTCGGGTCCGACTGCGCCCCCTCGTCGGTGCTGCCGCATCCCGTGAGGAGGACGACGGCGACGGCGAGTGCGCTGAGCGCAGTGGAACGGAGCACGTTTCCTTCTTTCGCTGTGGCTCTGATCTGCGGAGGTGGTCCCGCAGTGGCGCTGTGGTGCCGGTGGTTCACGGACCGGTCCCGTGGTTCGCGGACCAGTCTAGGGGCGCAGGTCCCGGGCGGATGTCCAGGCGGTGTTCAGCGGGGACTCATTCAGCCCCGTGCGATCGCGTCGATGAGCGTGTCGGCGGACTCGCTCGTCGGATCGAACGGGTCCTTGAGGACGACGGCGCGCTGCATCTGGTCGTTGAGGCGCAGGTGCACCCAGTCGACGGTGAAATCGCGTCCGGCGTCGTGGGCGGCGCCGACGAACCGACCACGGACGGCGGCACGGGTCGTCGCCGGCGGTTCCGTCGTCGCCCGGGCGATCGCTTCCGCCCCGACGGTCCGCGCGGCCAGCCCCGCTGCCTCGAGCTTGGGGAACATCCCCACCCCCGGGGTGAGGTCGTGGTACGCGAAGTCGAGACGGGCGATCCGGGGATCCGCGAGCCCCGCCTCCGACCGCGCGAGGTACCGGTCGACGAGCTTCTTCTTGATGACCCAGTCGATCTCGGTGTCGACGGTGGAGAAGTCCCCGGATTCCGTCGCCGTGAGCATCCGGGTCCACAGGTCGAGGACCCGGTGCGCCGTGGCGTCGTCGCCGAGCGAGTGATGACCGCCCTCGACGAGGTGCCGGGCACGCTCGAGATAGATGCCGAGGAGGTCGCGGACGGTGAGCGTCCGTCCGGAGGCGAGCTCGAGGACGTGGGAGCCGGTGAGGTCGCGGGCCACGTGGCGGATGTCGCGGATCGGGTTGCGGAGGGTGAGGTCCTCGATGGGGGCGCCGGTCTCGATGAGATCGAGCACGAGTCCGGCCGAGCCGACCTTGAGCTCCGTCGTCGTCTGCGACATCGACGAGTCCCCGACGATGACGTGGAGTCGCCGGTACTTCTCGGCGTCCGCGTGCGGTTCGTCCCGGGCGTTGATGATGGGGCGGGAACGGGTCGTCGCGGACGACACTCCCTCCCACATGACATCCGAGCGCGGCGACAGACCGTAGACGAGGTCCGCCGGCAGCGGCGGGACGACGGTCTGCGGCGCATTCGGGTTCGCCCGGTTCGCCTCGGCGGGTCGGAGATCCATGGACACGTGCGCCGGCAGCACGGCGCCCGCGCCGACGAGCAGCTGCCGGGTGACGAGGAAGGGCAGGAGCACCGTCGTGAGATGCGCGAAGTCCATCGTCCGGCGGATGAGGAAGTTCTCGTGGCTGCCGTAGGAGTTGCCCGCGGAGTCCGTGTTGTTCTTCACGAGGTGGGCGGTGCCGTCGAGACCGTCCTCCACCATCGTCTCCTGCGCCTGCCGCAGCAGATCGATCATGAGTTCCTGACCGGCTCCGTCCTGGGCGACGAGGTCCGGCAGGCGATCGCACTCCGCGGTCGCGTACTCCGGGTGGGAACCGACGTCGAGGTAGAGCCGTGCGCCGTTCGTGAGGAAGACGTTCGAGGAGCGGCCCCACGCGACGACGGGGCGGAAGAGGTACCGTGCGATCTCCTCGGGCCCGAGGCGGCGACCCTCACCGGCCGTGAAGGCGATGCCGTACTCGGTCTCGAGCCCGAAGATGCGTTTCATCACTGGTCCTTCTCCAACAGTGCCGTGACCTCGGGGTCCGTGAGGCGACGGAAGGTGCGGTGCGAGGCGGAGGTGCGGTCGAGGACCGCCGCCTCGAGGTGTTCGACCGGCAGCGGTGCGTCACCGGCCGAGGAGGCGGAGAGCGCCTCCACCGCGAGGCGCAGCACGGTGCCGAGCTCCTTGTCCGCGGTCGTGAGTGCCGCGAGTCTCGCCCCGACCGCCTCGGCCTGACCGCCGATCGCGACGTGGTCGATCTCGTCGACGACGGAACCGTCGTAGGAGAGCCGGTAGAGGCGGTCCTCCTCCGCGGTGCGACCGACCTCGGCCACGACGAGTTCGACCTCGTAGGGCTTCGACTCGGTCGTGAACACCCCCGCGAGCGTCTGCGCGTAGGCGTTCGTGAGGCCCCTGGCGGTGACGTCCGCCCGGTCGTAGGAGTACCCGCGGAGATCCGCGTACCGCACTCCGGCCTGCCGGAGCGTCTCGAACTCGTTGTACTTGCCGACGGCTGCGAAGCCGATGCGGTCGTAGATCTCCGCGAGCTTGTGGAGAGTGGACGAGGGGTTCTCCGCGAGCATGAGGATGCCGTCGGTGTACCGGAGGACGACGACCGACCGGCCGCGGGCGATGCCCTTCCGCGCGAACTCCGCGCGGTCCTTCATGAGCTGTTCGGGAGAGACGTAGAACGGTGCACTCATCGCCGGCCCCTTTCCGAGCGGGAATCGATGACGGTACGGGCGAGGGCGAGCACCTCGTCCTGCCCCGCGAGGGAGATCCCGTCACCGGTGACGAGGTACACGAGCGGTCCGACCGAGCGCATGAAGTCCGGGCCACCGGTCGCCGAATCGTCGTCGGCGGCGTCGATGAGCGCCTCGATCGCGACCCGCACCGCGGACTCCCGGTCGAGGTCCGGCTTCCACAGTTTCTTGAGGGCACCGCGGGCGAAGCCGGATCCGGAGCCGATCGAGTGGAAGGCGACCTCCTCGTACTTGCCGCCGGTGACGTCGAAGGAATAGATGCGCCCGGCGCCGGCGCCCGGTTCGACGCCGGCGAAGAGCGGCACGACCGCGAGCCCCTGCATCGCCATGCCGAGGTTCGAGCGCAACATCGCCGCGAGGCGGTTCGCCTTGCCCTCGAGGGACAGCGGCGTGCCCTCGATCTTCTCGTAGTGCTCGAGTTCGAGCTGGAAGAGACGGATGAGCTCGAGCGCGAGGCCCGCGGCACCGGCGATGCCGATGACCGAGGCGGAGTCCGCCGGATGCACCTTCTCGATCGTGTGGCTGGCGATGACGTTGCCGACCGTCGCCCGCCGGTCACCGGCCATGAGGATGCCCTCGGCCGTCTTGAAGGAGACGATCGTCGTACCCTCGGGGACGCCGAGGTGGTCGGCGGCACCGAAAACACGGGCACCGAAATCAGGTGCACCGAGATCACGGCCGCCGGGGTGCGTTCCGGTCATCGTTCCTCCTCCCGGCAGGACCTCCGGCGCGACCGTACGCGCGAACTCGAGGAAGGAGCTCGTCGTCACGTTCCGGAAATCGGTGCCGAACCCGAGGTCCCCGTGTCGGCCGAGTGCTCCTGTCACTGCCCGCCCTTCTGCACGAAGTTGCGGACGAACTCCTCGGCGTTCGACTCGAGGACGCTGTCGATGTCGTCGAGGATGTCGTCGACCGCCTGGGTGTTCACCTGCGCCTGCGCCTGGGGCTGGAGGTCGGGCAGGTCCGCGGGCTCGGCGGAGTCCGACCGGTTCTTCGAGATCTGTTCCTGGCCGCTCATCGTGGGCTCCTTCGGGTAACCGGGTATGCGGGGTGTGTGGACACGATCCTAATGGGCCGTGCGCGTCGTATCGGAGGGGCGGGCCGGTCGCTGCGAACCCCGGACGCCGAGCGCCGCGAGGAGTTCCGCCACGTCCGAGGCGCCGGCCAGCGCCGGGCCGACGAGCGCCTCGGTGCCCTTGAGGGGCTCCTTCATCGGGATCCGTACCGCGGTCTCCGGTCCGGTCGAGAGGATGAGGGAGTCCCAGCTCGCCGACACGAGGTCCGGGGTGAACCGGCTCACGACGGTCCCGCGGAGATAGGCCCGGGTGTCGGACGGCGGGGTGGTGACGGCGGTGGCGACCGACTCGGGGGTGGAGAGGCGGCGGATGCGACCGGCCTGTTCGAGCTGGTGGAAGAGCCCCTTCGACGGCCGCACGTCGTGGTACTGGACGTCGACGAGCGCGAGCTTCGGGTGGGACCAGTCGAGGCCCTCGCGCGTGCGATAGCCCTCGAGGAGCGCGAGCTTCGCGATCCAGTCCACGGAGTCCCGCAGTTCCATCGGATCGCGCGCGAGGGCGTCGAGGAACTCCTGCCAGAGGTCGAGGACCTCGGCCGTGTCCGGGTCCGGCCCCTCCCCCGCCGCGTCGCGAGCCGCATCGAGGTACGCCTGCTGGATCTCGAGGGCTGTGAGCGAGGATCCGTCCGCGAGCGGCAGGTGGGCCGAGAGCGTGAGGTCGTGGGAGACGTCCCAGAGCGACTGCAGCGGGTCATCGAGCTCGATGCGTGGTGCGAGACCGGCCTCGATGAGCCCGAGGACGAGCGAGGTCGTGCCGAACCGCAGGAGGGTCGCCGGTTCCGCGAGCGTCGCGTCCCCGAGGATCACGTGGAGGCGGCGGTACTTCGTCGGATCCGCATGGGGTTCGTCGCGGGTGTTCACGATCGGTCGGCGCAGCGTCGTCTCGAGGCCGACCTCCGCCTCGAAGAAGTCCGCGCGGGACGAGATCTGGAAACCGGGGGTCTGCCCGGCCTGTCCGACCCCGACACGCCCGGCTCCGCACAGGATCTGCCGGGTGACGAAGAACGGGGTGATCCCGGCGACGACGTCCTCGAAGGGGACGTCGCGACGCACGAGGTAGTTCTCGTGCGCGCCGTAGGACGCGCCCTTGGAATCCGTGTTGTTCTTGTAGAGGTTCACCGGCTGTCGCGAGTGCGCGAGCTGTTCGACCGCCTCGAGGGCGACGAGGTCGCCGGCCCGGTCCCACACGACGACGTCGCGCGGGGTGAGGGTCTCCGGGGACGAGTACTCGGGGTGCGCGTGGTCGACGTAGAGACGGGCCCCGTTCTCGAGGACGACGTTCGCGAGGTACTGGGCCTCGGGTTGCGCCTGCGGGATGTGGGTGAGCTGACTGATGTCCGCGTCCTCGACGTTCATGAGGAAACCACGGGCGTCGCGGAGGGGCGATTCGGTCTCGAAGTCCCAGAAGTTCTGGCTCGATCGCAGACCCCGCGGGCCCGCATAGGCATCGACGACGCGCGCGGAGTCCCGCATCGGATTCGCATGGGGGTTCCCGGGCTGGGAGATCCCGTACTCGGTCTCCGCGCCCATGACGCGCCTGACACTCAGCATTCTCGTTCCGTCCTGTGTGCTGGGGATGTGTACTCGCAGGGAGGAGTGCGGCCTTCCGTAGACTCTACGCGTGGCATCGAAGAAAACCTCCCATGTGTTCCTGGCCCTCGTCATCGACCTCGTGCTCGTCGTCCTCTTCACCGTCGTCGGGCACTACACCCACGCCCACTCGCTCGATCTCGAGGGGATCGTGAGCACTGCGTGGCCGTTCGTCACCGCTCTCGTCGCCGCGTGGATCCTCGCGGCCGTGTGGGACCGGCCGCTCTCCCCGTTGAAGACGGGTACCGCGGTGTGGGCGATCACGGTGCTGCTCGGCATGGTGATCCGGGCCGTCACGGGTGAGGGCACCGCGGGTGCCTTCATCGTCGTCGCGGCCTCGCTCAACCTCCTCACCCTCGTGGGGTGGCGGGTCATCGCCTCGGCGACGACCCGCCGTGGCTCCCGCCGCTGACGGGAACCACGGACCGGTCGGCTGCCGGACCGGTCCCCGGGTGAGGGATCAGACCAGGCTCGGGTCCGCCTCGACGGTCTCCACCCCGGGCGCTCCGGCGCCGCCTCCGTGGAGCCCGGCGTCCGGAACCGGGGAGAAGCCCTCGCCGTGGATCATCCGCAGCTGGGTGATGCGTTCGCCCTTCTTCCCGCTGATCCGCGCCCATTCGTCCGGGTTCGTCGTGTTCGGCAGGTCCTCGTGCTCCGCGAACTCCTCCGCGATCGCGTGTTCGAAGTGCGCCATCCGCAGGCCCCGCTCGCCCTCGGCGAGGAGGTCCTTGATCGCGAACTTCTTCGCGCGGTCGACGATGTTCGCGATCATCGCGCCGGAGGCGAAGTCGGAGAAGAAGAGTTCCTCCTTCGCGCCGGTCGCATAGGTGACCTCGACGAACCGGTTCTCCGGGGTGTGCGCGAACATCCGCTCGACACTCCGCTCGATGAGCGAGTCCGCCGCGGCCTCGGGGGAACCCGCCGCCTCGACCTCGGAGGCGTGGAGCGGCAGGGCTGCCGTGAGGTACTTCGAGAAGATGTCCCGGGCGGCCTCCGCATCCGGACGCTCGATGCGGATCTTCACGTCGAGGCGTCCCGGACGGAGGATCGCCGGGTCGATGAGGTCCTCGCGGTTGGAGGCGCCGATGACGATGACGTTGTCCATGCGTTCGACGCCGTCGATCTCCGTGAGGAGCTGCGGCACGATCGTCGTCTCCACGTCCGAGGACTTGCCCGTGCCCCGGGTGCGGAACAGGGACTCCATCTCGTCGAAGAAGACGACGACCGGCGAACCGCTCGAGGCCTTCTCCCGGGCGCGGGCGAAGATCATCCGGATCTGTCGTTCGGTCTCACCGACGTACTTGTCGAGGAGCTCGGGACCCTTGATGTTGAGGAAGTACGAGCGGACGGTGCCGGTCGCATCCGAGGAGGCGGTTCCACCGGAGCCCTGACAACCGGCCTTCCGCTGGGCGAGCGAATGGGCCACCGCCTTCGCGATGAGCGTCTTGCCGCACCCGGGGGGACCGTAGAGCAGGATGCCCTTCGGGGGTTTGAGGCCGTGCTCGGTGTACAGGTGCGGGTGCTCGAAGGGGAGCTCGACGGCGTCCTGGATCATGTCGATCTGTGCCGAGAGCCCACCGATGTCGTTGTACGAGATATCGGGCACCTCCTCGAGCAGGAGCGAGGCGACCTCGGGCTTCTCGATCTTCTCCGTCGCGAAATGCGTGCGGGTGTCGACGAGCACGTGATCGCCGACCCGTACACCCTCGGCGGCGAGGGGAGCCGCGAGCGAGTACACCTGTTCGTCGTCACCGGGAGTACCGATGAGGATGCGGTCGTCCGGGAGGAGCTCGCGGATCGGGAACACATTGCCGACCGAGGCGAATCCCTCGATCCCGATCGCCACAAGGCCCTCGGACAGCCGCACGTCGATACCCGGCACGAGCCGGAGGAGGTCGAGATCCGGGGAGATCGCGACCCGCATGCGACGTCCTGCGGTCGTGATGTCGAGGCTGTGCGTGCCGTCCTCGTTCTCGACGGTACCGATCACGGTACCGAAGGAGTTCGGCGGGTCCGACAGGCGCTCGGCCTCCGCCTTGATCCGCACGAGTTCCTCCCGCGCAGTGCGCAGGGTCTTCGAGAGTGCTTCGTTGCGCTTGCCCGCGTTGAACAACTGCTGACGCAGTTGCGAGGCGTCCTGGCGGAGCCGTGCGAGTTCGTCGCCGGCCGGGCTGTGGGTCATGAGTCCTCCTCGGGTGCAGTGGGGACCGGCGTCTCGCCGGCTGCACCTTCGACTGTGCCACGAACGGGGTTCCCGGTCGTGGGGGTGTCCACGTCGTGTGTCGCCGTGGCGTCCTGTGCCACGGCCTCGTCGTCGGCCGCCTCCCGGGCGGCTGCCTTGTGGATCGCGCGTTCGCGTTTGCCCACTTCACGAATAACACGCCGAAGTTTCTTGGGAGTTGCCTCCCGGTTCCCCAGGGCCGCATCGGTGATCTCGCCGCCCTCCCACGCCTCGCGGTCCTCGGCCGAGGGTTCGGCCGCCTGCGGACGCTTCTTGCGCTCGAGGGTCTCCTCCCCCGGCGCCATCGTGCGGGCCATGACGAGGAACCCGGTGTGGCCGATCATCCGGTGCTCCGGGCGGACGGCGAGTCCCTCGAGATGCCACTCGCGGACCATCGACTCGAACGCGGTCGGTTCGGTGAACCGGCCCGAGGCGCGCATCGCCTCGGCGGTCCGGGACAACTGCGTCGCCGTGGCGACGTAGCAGATGACGACACCACCGGGCACGAGAGCGGTCGCCACGGCGTCGAGGCACTCCCAGGGCGCGAGCATGTCGAGGACGACGCGGTCGACGGTGCCCGGCGCGTACGCCTGCGGCAGCTCCTCCACGAGGTCGCCGACGGTGAGCTTGTGCCCCGGGTGCTCGGCGCCGAAGAAGTCCTTGATGTTTCCGGCGGCGATCTGCGCGAACTCCTCACGGCGTTCGAAGGAGTGGACGGTGCCGTGGTCGCCGACCGCCCGCAGGAGCGAGAGGGTGAGGGCGCCGGACCCGACGCCCGCCTCGACGACGGTGGCTCCCGGGTAGATGTCGGCCATCGTGACGATGAGTGCGGCGTCCTTCGCGTAGACGACCGCAGCACCACGCGGCATCGAGAGGACGAAGTCCTCGAGGAGCGGGCGGAGTACCTGGAAGGGCACTCCCCCGGAGTTCTCGACGACGATCCCCTCGGGACGACCGATGAGGTCGTCGTGACGGATGAGGCCCTTGTGGGTGTGGAAGGCCTCCCCGGCGTGGAGGACGACGGTGTGGAGGCGTCCCTTGGGATCCGTGAGCTGGACCTTGTCGCCGACCTTGAGCGGTCCGCGGCGGTCGGCCGCGCCCAGGGGGACGGAGGTGGGATCGGTGGAAGGAACGGAAGAGGTCATCCCCCGATTCTACGAGGTCCGGGACTTCCGTTCAGGCAGCGAGGAGCTCGTCGAAGAACTCCGGGAGGTCGATGACCCCGACGAGGGTCGAGCCGTCCATGACGAGGCAGAACCGGGCCTTCGGACGGTGGGTGAGCGACTCGAGGAGGTGGGGGGCGGTGATGTCGCGGGGAACCCCGATCCAGGGTCCGAGCGGCCGGGCGAATGCGCTCACGTGGTGCCGTTCGCCACCGGCGGGCACGGCCGAGGCGGCGTGCCGGTCGAGGATCCCGAACGGCAGACCGTGCTCGTCGAGGACGACGACGAGCGTGGAGGTGCGGGCCGGCCCCACGGTGTCCGCGTACGCGAGGGTGCGGTCGACGTCCGCGTCCCAGGTCGCCGAGATCGCCGGCTGGATCACCTGCGCGAGGTCGTAGGTCTCCATCCGACGGGCGCGCTTCGCGTGGGTCGCGGCGTCCCCGGCGGAGAACCACAACATGAGCGCGATCCCGCCCATCCACGCGAGCGTGATGACGGAGGGGCGTTCGCCCGCGAACAGTGGCGGCAGCACCGCGTAGGCGAGGAAGCAGACGGCGATCACCCGGCCCACCCAGGCCGCCACGATCGTGCCGTGGTACTGGCTGCCGGTGAAACGTGCGACGAGGGCCTGGAGTGCCCAGCCGCCGTCGAGCGGGATCCCGGGGAGGAGGTTGATGACGCCGAGCGCGACGTTCGCGAACGCGACGGCGAGGAGGAGCAACCACGCGACCGAGGCGTGATCGACGACGTGGAGGAGTCCCCATCCGACAGCGGCGAGGACGAGGTTCACGAGCGGGCCGACGATCGAGATGACGAACCCGGCCCAGCTCGAGGACTTCTGGTCCGTGTCGATCGTGGGCTCGAAGCGGGTGAAACCGCCCCACACGTTGAGCTCGATGGCGGCGACCCGTTGGCCGGAGAGCCGGCCGGCGACACCGTGGGCGAGTTCGTGGAGGAACACCGAGGCGAAGAGCAGGACCGCGTAGAGGAACCCGATGACCCATGCGCCGGTCCCGAGGTCCGGGCGCACGCTCATCACCCACGGGGAGAACAGCACGGTCATGAGCACGGCGGCGATGAACCACGACCAGGACAGGATCACGGGGGCGCCGAGGACCCGGCCGAGGGTGAGTCCCGTCGAGGCGCCGGTTCTCCGTGCTGATGTGGTTTCGGGCATGCGGACCATCGTAGTGGGACGATCGGGACGGACGGTGGAGGCGCGGGCCTGTGTTGGTCGAGAGCCGGTGTCCGTGGCCCCGACTAGAGTGCAGCCCATGGTCGAACTCGCCGCACTGTCGCCGTCCCGGGCCAACGACTTCGTCTCGTGCCCGCTCAAGTTCCGGTTCCGCACGGTGGACAAGCTGCCGGAGCCGCCCTCGCCCGCGGCATTCCGCGGCACGCTCGTCCATGCGGTCCTCGAACACCTCTTCGACGAACCCGCCGACCGGCGCACGCACGAGGTCGCGGTGTCGAAGGTCCCGGCCCTCTACGAGGAACTCGCGGCGAAGAATCCCGACGTCCCTCTCATGTACCCCACCGAGGCCGATGTGCAGAAACTCCGGAAGGAGGCCTCCGCACTCCTCGGGGCGTACTTCGGGCTCGAACTGCCCGGGCGCCTCGAACCGGCGGAGCGGGAGAAGTTCGTGTCCGCGGAACTCGACAACGGTCTCGTGCTCCGCGGATTCATCGACAGGGTGGACGTCGCCCCCGGAGGTGAGGTGCGCCTCGTCGACTACAAGACCGGGAAGCAACCGAAACCGCAGTACGGGCGGGAGGCCGAGTTCCAGATGCGGTTCTATGCGGTGCTCCAGTTCCGGGCGACCGGGCACCTCGTGCACACGCTCCAGCTCATGTACCTCGGTGGGGGCGGCAGCATCAAGGCGTACCGGCCCACTCCGAGCGACGTCGAACGGACCGCGGAGGAGATCCTTGCCATCTGGAACGACATCACTGCCATGGCGCTCTCCGGGAACTGGCGCGCCCGGCGCTCACCCCTGTGCAACTGGTGTCACTTCAAGAGCATCTGCCCCGCGTGGGGCAACACCGCACCGGAGCCACCGGAGATCACCCGGATCGCCGGGACGCCTCCGGCAGGTGTGACGACGGCGATTCCGTGAGCAGCGCAGCGTGAGGCCCGGTGAACGACCGCGCGAGTGACTCGAGCGTTTCCACGGTCATCCCGTCGAGGGTCGGCACGAGGACGCGTCCGGGGCCGTCGGCGAGCGGTACGTGGTGCGGGATACCGATCGCGAGGGTGCCGGCCGCAACAGCGCTCGTGATCCCGGGGACCGAGTCCTCGAGCGCGAGGCACTTCCCCGGCGCGAGGTCGAGGGCGGCAGCCGCGGTGAGGTACGGTTCCGGATCCGGCTTCCCCCGGGAGACGTCGTCCCCGGCGATGATCCCCGTGAACGTGCCCTCCGGGCACGCGGCGACGACGGCCTCCGCCAGCCGCCGGTAGGACATCGTCACGAGCATGCAGGGGATCTGCTGTGCACGGAGCTCGGCGAGCAGCGCCTGCACACCCGGACGGAAGGGCACGTGCTCGGCGACGAGGACACCCACCCGGTCGAGGAGGTCCTCGACGATCACGGGCGGGTCGAGCGGAAGTCCGTGTGCCACGAGGATCTTCGCGGAGTCGATGAGGTCGTTGCCGACCATGAGGAGCTGCTGCTCCTGGCTCCACGTGAGTCCGTGCTCACCCATGAGGGCCGCGATGGCCTCCATCCAATAGTGTTCCGTGTCCACGAGCGTGCCGTCCATGTCCCAGAGAACGGCGGAGAAGGTCTGCATGGCTCCATCCCATCACACTCGGCGACCCTTCCGTGCGGCGCGTACCCTGGACGCCATGAAGTTCCTTCCCACCGACGGACACCGACTCGTCGTCATCGCCTACGAAGGCTGGAACGACGCGGGAGAAGCAGCGGTCGACACCGCCCATCACCTCATCGAGCAGTGGCAGCTCGGCCTCGCCGAGGTCCACCGCTGCGAGGAGTACTTCGACATGACGTTCATCCGTCCGGTCGTGAAGCGGACCGGGCACGGCCCGGTCGTCGAATGGCCCCGCCTGCAGCGCTGGGAGGGCACGATCACGGGCACCGACGTCGCCGCCGAGGTGTGGGTGGGGGTCGAACCCTCGTACCGGTGGACCGCGTTCGTCGACATCATCCGGGACCGTCTCACCGCCGACGACCGTGTCGTCCTGCTCGGCGCGCTCCTCGCGGACGTCGTGCACACCCGGCCCCTGCCGGTGTCCGCGACGGCGGAAACGGCGGAACTGAGCGAGCGCTTCGCGGTCGACGTGGCCGAGTACGAGGGGCCGGTCGGGATCGTCGGGGTCGCCGCGGCACTACTGCTCGAGAAACACATCCCCGCGGTGTCCCTCTGGGTCGCGGTGCCCGGTTACGCCGCCGGGGGTCCCTCTCCCAAGGCGATCCTCGCGCTCCTCGGTGCGTTCGAGGAGACGACGGGGCTCGTCGTCCCGCAGTACGACCTCGTCGAGGAGTCGCGCGCCTGGGAACTCGGCACGGACCAACTCGTCGAGTCCGATCCGGACCTCGCGGAGCACGTCGCGCGCATCGAGGGAATGACGGATGCCTCCGAACTCCCCGAGGCGAGCGGCGACGCGATCGCCCGGGAATTCGAGAAGTACCTGAGCCGCCGGCGCGGCGACGCGGACCGCTGAGGGTTACAGCTTCACACCGAGCAGCGCGTCGATCGCCGCGACGACGGTGGTGGTGTCCTCGTCGGCGGGCTCGTCGAGGACACCGGCCGCCCAGTTGTCGAGGACGTCGAGAGCGGTCGTCGTGTCGAGGTCGTCCGCGAGCGACAACCGCAGGTCCGTGAGGACCTTCTTCGCGGGCACGCCCGAGCGCCGGGAGGCGGCAACGCGCCAGGAGGCGAGGCGGGCCTCGGCACTCGCGAGGAGGGCGTCCTCGTACATCCAGTCACTGCGGTAGTGGTGCGCGAGGAGAACGAGGCGGATGGCCATCGGATCCGTGCCGGCGGCGCGCAGCTTCGAGACGAGCACGAGGTTGCCGCGGGACTTGCTCATCTTGTGGCCCTCGTAGCCGACCATGCCGGTGTGCATGAAGGTCTCCGCGAACGGCTTCCCGGTGAGGGCGGTCGCGTGGGCCGCGCACATCTCGTGGTGCGGGAACACGAGGTCGGAACCGCCACCCTGGACGGTGAGCGGAAAACCCGCGTACTTCCCCGCGATGACCGCGCACTCGATGTGCCACCCGGGGCGCCCGGCGCCGAGCGATCGTCCGTCCCAGCTCGGTTCGCCCTCGCGTGCGGCACGCCACAGGAGGGCGTCGAGCGGGTCCTCCTTGCCGGGGGTCTCGGGGTCGCCACCGCGTTCGGCGAAGACCTCGAGCATGGCCTCCCGGTCGAGGCGGGACTCGAAACCGAACGGCGGATCGAGTTCGGTCGCGATGCGGTAATAGACGTCGCCGTTCTCGAGAGTGTACGCATGTCCGGCGGCGAGGAGCTGCTCGACCGCGTCGACGACGAGGTCGATGCTCTCGACGGCGCCGATGTACGACTGCGGGGGAACGACCCGCAGGGCCTCCATATCGGTGTGGAAGAGCTCGATCTGTTCGGCTGCGAGTTCTCGCCAGTCGACGCCGGTCGCGTTCGCCCGTTCGAGCAGCGGATCGTCCACATCGGTCGTGTTCTGCACGTAGACGACGTCGATCCCGGCGTCCTTCCACAGGCGCACCAGGATGTCGAACGCGACGTAGGTGGCCGCGTGCCCGAGGTGGGTGGCGTCGTACGGCGTGATCCCGCAGACGTAGAGCCGCGCGGTCTCCCCGGCTCGTGGAGTGGGAACCGGTCCTCGCCGCGAGGTACAGAACACCGTCGGGGCCTTCGTGGCGGACGGCAGGGACGGGATCTCGGGTGCTGACCAGGACTTCACCGGGTCAGCTTACGAGCGGCGCCGGGGAAGTTCAAAAGCATGCCGACGGCGGCAGTGCGCGGAACGCGCCAGGACTCCGGGGCCCGGACTACAGGGGCGGCCACGGGATGGGGTACCGGTCGTCCGGCGGCAGGGGGAACCGTCCGGCGTGCTGCAGGTGGGCGACCCGGTCCGCGAGGGCGCCGAGTTCCGCGGGATCGAGCAGGGAGCCGAGCTCCCCGTCGGCCTCTCCGGTGAGCGCTGCGTCCACGACCCGGGCCGCGGACTCGAGCACCGTGGACTCCGCGTGGGTGAAGACGTCGTCGGCGAACCCCCAGAGCACGGTGCGCACCTTGGGCTCGGTGTGGAAGGTGAGCCCGTTGTCGATGCCGAACACCCGGGGCGAGGCCGCGGCGTCGAAACGGTAGTGCCCGCGGAAGATGTGACTGCCCTTGCGGTCCGCGTTGTTCGCGATCTCGTCGAAGAGTGCGAGCATCCGGACCTCCGGATCCGTCGCGTGGGCGACGAGCACCGGCGTGCCGTCCTCCGTCTGCGCGGAGAACACCGGGGCCCAGTCCTCGGGGAGGTCCTGCGGCAGGAAGAACGACGCCGAATCGCCGTCGTCGACCGTCTCCACGTACACCTGGAGCGACGCCGGACCGTACGGCAGGTCGGTGCGGAGCACGGTCGGTGGGACGACGTCCGCCCCACTCGACGCGCTGAGGGCATAGGCGGCGGCCTCACGGGCGGCGAGCGTGCCGAACGGGAAGTCCGCCAGTGGCCGCTCCCCCGCCGTGGGTTTGAGGACGGCACGCAGAGGTGCGTTGCGCGGCGCGTCCCCGCCTCCCGCATCCGTCGTGCCCCCGTCGTCGGAGACGAGGACGAGTCGGGTGTCGTTGCTCGCGCCGGGGATCCGTCCGAGCTCCCGCACCTCACCGGTACGCAGGAGCGCGACCACCTGTTCCTCGGTCATGCGCCGGCCGTCGATCGACGGGTGGGCATCGAACCGCACGCCCGTCAGCGGGCGATGCCGTTGGCCCGCGGGCACATGTGTCCGTCGGGGTCGAGCGGCAAGGAGCAGAACGGGCAGTCCTGACGGCCGGCATTCACGACCTGGTCGGCACGCCGGGCGAACTCCCGGGCCTGCGCGGCGGTGAGGACGACGCGAAGCTTCGACCTGCCGTCCTCGACCTCCGGCCCGGCGCTCTCCCCCGCCTCGGCGTCACCCTGGGTGAGCTCGAAGCACTCGACGACGAGATGACCGGCGAGGGTGTCCCATCCGAGGCTCATCGTCCCGATCCGGAACTCCGGTTCGATCGGGATCGAGAGGCCTGCGTTGTCGATGTGCGAGGCGAGCGGCACGAGCGGGATCGACTGTGGGTCCGCGGACTTCGCGCGCACCATGTCGAGGAGCTCGTTCATGCGTTCACCGAGCAGTTCCGCCTGTTCCTTCTCGAGGACGACGGAGTGGACCGTCATACCCGTCTTCGCCTGGAGGAAGAAGGTCCTCTCCCCCGGCAGACCGACGGTGCCGACGACGAAGCGATCGGGGTGCGGATGATCCAAGACGTGGGGTGCCATGGACACCAGCCTATTCCACCGCCCCACCCCCGACATCCGGGTCCTTCGCGAGGCGTTGCACGGGGTACATTGGGGGCATGAGCCTTGAACCGGACGTGGCACTCGAAGAGTTCCTCACTGCAATCCGCGCGCACTTCGCTGCAGCGGCACATCGCACCTCGGACACGGACCCCCGGGTCGAGGCGACCTACATGGCCCTCGCGGACGCGTTCGAGATCTACGAGGACGCTCTCTACACCGCTTACGACGAGGTCACCCCCTTCGAGCTCTTCGACGACGTCGAGGACGCGAAGGCGGACGACGCCGAGGACCTCGACGAGGAGGACCTCGAGGACACCGACGACGATCTCGAGGAGGACGACTATCTCGACGACGAGGCGCTCGAGGACGACGACTCCGATGAGGACGACGCCGACGACTCCGAGGACGCATCCACGAAGCCCTGATCGGGTACGGGCCACCTCGGCACCCGGCAGGCACAGGCTCTTCTCGCACGCACGCGAGCACCCATACACACACTGCGGGCCCCGTTCGGAAGGAACGGGGCCCGCAGTGTGTCCCGAGAGCAGTGTCTCCCGAGTGCGTCGTCCGGTCTCAGCGCATCGCGAGGCGCAGTGGCTCGGAGATCTGGTCGAGGGCCTCGCGGATCTCGGGCTCGAGAACGAGTGCACTGCGGAGGATCTCCTCCAGTTGTGTGGACGTCCGCGGGGCGACGAGCGAGGAGGCGACGGGCAGGGAGCGGTTCCATGCGAGGGCCACGTCGAGCGGGGTGACGCCGAGGCCGGTCGCGGCCTTGACAACCCCGTTGACGACGGATCGCGCGACAGGGCCGAGGTAGTCCTCGAGAGCGGAGGTTCCCCGGCCGGCGTCGTTCGCCGCGCGCGAGTCCGCCGGGGTACGGCTCGCGTACTTCCCGGTGAGCACTCCGTGGCCGAGGGCGGCGCCGGCGATGACCCCGATCCCGAGGTACTCGGCCGCCTCGACGAGGTCCTCGGACCCACGTGCGAGGAGTGACCACTCGGTGAGAACGGCCGTCACGGGCAACCCGGCGCCGGCGGCGCACGCGAGCTGCCAGGCGTTCGCTCCCGCGACGGCGACATGGACGACGTCCCCACGCGTGAGGAGCGTGTCGAGAGCAGAAGCGGTCTCCTCGAGCGGAGTCACCGGGTCGAACCCGTCGAGCACGAGGAGGTCGATCGCCTCGCGGCCCGTGCGGGTGAGGAGATCGCGGGTCTGTCCGAGCAGTGCGGCACGCCCGAGGCCCGCGTGGCCTCCGACACGTGCACAGACCGTGAGGCCGGCGGGTACCGAGAGTTCACCGAGGACGTCCGCGGCCGGGAGGTGCGCGGGCGGCAGTTCGAGCAGCGAGCCGCCGGATCCCGTGTACACGCCGAGCATCGTGGCAGCCTCCTCGGCGGAGACCCGGGTGCCCCATTCAAGAGCCCCCAGTCCGATGTCCGCGACCTCGAGACCTGATGAACCGACCCTTCTCGTCTGCATACCTGTGAAGGTTACCGGTTGTGCGCCGTTATCCTTGCAGGCGGTCTGCACCCGACCGACGTACTCCCCCACCAACGAACGGAGCACCACATGGATTGGCTCGTCGCCGCGGTCCTCGGCATCGTGCAGGGACTCACCGAGTTCCTCCCGATCTCCTCGTCCGCACATCTGCGGATCGTCGGGGACTGGATCAACGGCGGCGAGGACCCGGGTGCGTTCTACACCGCCATCGTGCAGATCGGCACGGAGACCGCGGTCATCGTGTACTTCTGGCGCGACATCGTGAATATCGTGACGAAGTGGTTCAAGGCCCTCGTCGGGAAACACGATCGGAAGGACCCCGAGGTGCGCCTCGGCTGGCTCATCATCCTCGGCTCGATCCCGATCGCCGTCCTCGGACTCCTCTTCGAGGAGCAGATCGAGACGACGTTCCGGTCGCTGTGGATCGTCGCGACGATGCTCATCGTCTTCGGCATCCTCCTCGGACTCGCCGACCGGCTCAGCCGCCGGCAGTTCGAGCTCACCGACATGACGTGGCGCCAGGGCATCCTCTACGGCCTCGCCCAGGCGCTCGCGCTCGTCCCCGGCGTGTCCCGCTCGGGCGGCACCATCACCGCCGGTCGTCTCATGGGCTTCACCCGCGAGGCCGCGGCCCGGTACTCCTTCCTCCTCGCGATCCCGGCCGTCATGGCCTCGGGGTTCTACGGGGCGTTCAAGAGCATCGGCGAACCGATGGTGCTCGGCTGGGGCCCGACGATCCTCTCGACCGTCATCGCCTTCGGCGTCGGCCTCGCGGTCATCGTCTGGTTCCTCAGGTTCGTCTCGACGAAATCGTTCATGCCCTTCGTCTGGTACCGGATCGGCCTCGGCGTGCTCCTCTACGTGCTGCTCGGCACGGGCGTGCTCGCTGCCTGAGTTCCGGACTGCTGAGCCCCGGACTCCCGAGCGTCAGACTCCCCCGCCGAGCGTGCCCGCCTCACCCGTGCGGGCGCCTCGGGGGGTGGGAGCGGTCACCGACATCGCGGTGACGGTCGGTGCTCCCGTCCCCGGGCCCGGCGACGGGTAGACGATCTGGCTGAAGGACCCGGGGGCGACCGCGATCCGCTGGAAGTCGTCGAGCGGCATCCCGAGGGCGTCCGCGAGGACCGCTTTGATGATGTCCCCGTGGGCGACGACGACGCCGACGGGCGCCTCGGCACCGGAGTCCTGCAGGTCGGCGACGAACGCGCGTACGCCCGCCACTGCGCGGGCGGCCGCATCCGCGAGGCGCTCCCCGTCGGGGAACGCGACCTGAGAGGGACGTTGCTGGACGATCTCCCATTCCGGGAGCTTCGCGAGTTCGGGGATCGTGCGGCCCGACCACCGGCCGTAGTCGACCTCGAGGAACTCGGGGGCCTCCGTGATCCGCGCCGCCGTGATGCCCTCGAGGAGTTCCCCCGTGGTCTGGGCGCAGCGTTCGAGGGGCGAGTACCGCAGCTCCGTCACCTCACGGCAGGGGAACACCCCACCGAGGCCACGCGCCTGGGTCCGACCGGCCTCGGTGAGGACGACTCCCGGGGTGCGCCCCGCAAGAACGCCGCCGACGTTGGCCGTGCTCTCCCCGTGCCGCACGAGGACGATGATCACCATGGGGCCAGACTACTGGGGCGCACAGGAGATTGCCGCAGCGTCCGCAGTGCCTCCGCTCCACCTACTGTCCGCATGACCGCGATGAGGCCCGGTCCGACGTGCACGGTGATAACCTGCCGCCACCGCAGCACCGTGATCCCTGCAGTATTGAGAACCGTGCAGCACCGCGACGCCACAAACGGAGAGACCGTGAAACGCACCCGCCCCCACATCGAGTACGAGTTCCGGACCGTCCGGTTCGGCAAGGAGACCTCGCGTTCGGAGTCCCGCAGACTCCTCACCGAGGAGGCCGAGTACGGCCGGTGGGAACTCGCACGCACCCGGATCGGGATGGGCGGTACCCGCACCGTCTGGCTCCGTCGGCAGATCGTCCGCGTGGCGCGGACCGCCTGATGGAATCCTCTTCCACTCCCCCTCGGACCTTCGCACTCCATGCCGGACTCACCGTCCTCATCGGCTGCACGATGGCCTTCCAGGGGCTGTCGAACGGCGGCCTCAGCCCGGTCATCGGGCACGGCGTCTACGCCGCGACGATCTCCTTCCTCGGCGGTTTCCTCGTCATCGCGCTCATCGCCCTCAGCACCCCCAACAACCGTCGGACCACCGCCAACGTCTGGCGCCTCGGTCGCTCCGGTGAGTTCCCGTGGTGGATGATGCTCGGCGGGCTCGCGGGCGCCTCCGTCGTGATCTCGCAGTCCCTCACCGTCCCGCTCTTCGGAGTCGCGGTCTTCACGATGTCGTTCATCTGCGGGCAGCTCGTCGGCGGGCTCGCGGTCGACGCGACGCGCCTGGCCCCCGGTGGCCGCAAACCGCTCACGCCCGGCCGGATCCTCGGCACCCTCGTCGTCATGGGAGGCGTGTCCGTGTCCGCATGGGGTGTCCTCGTCCAGGGCATCGAGTGGTGGGCCCCGCTGCTGCCGGCGTGTGCGGGCATGTTCACGGCGCTCCAGCAGGCCTTCAACGGTCGGCTGCGGATCGCCGCCGGCTCGACCGTCGCCTCCACGTTCACGAACTTCCTCACCGGTTCCGTCTTCCTCCTCGGCGCGAGCACGGTCGTGTACCTTCTCGGCACCCCGATCACCGGCTTCCCCGACCTCCCCGGTCAGGGGTGGATGCTCCTCGGCGGCCTCTACGGCCTGCTCTTCATCGGGTACTCGGCGATGGCGGTCGGCAAGCTCGGCGTGCTCCTCATGAGCCTCTTCAGCCTCCTCGGCAACCTCCTCGGATCGCTCGTCATCGACCTCACGATCGCCGAGGCCGCCGCCGACGTCACGTGGACGACCTACCTCTCCATGGCGATCGTCGTCGCCGGAGTCCTCGTCACGAGTCTCTTCGGCAACCGCAGGCGCTGACGCGGATCGGGCCGGATCGGCCCGAAGGACACTGTCCTGTGCGTCCGGGAGTGGAGGGGCAGAACGCAGCCGAGGCGCCGCGCAGGTGAGGAGATCTCCTCACCCGAGCAGCGCCTCGGCGGTGGTGCTGAGCGTGGGGGCCGGCCCGTGAAGTGGGTGACCCCTCAGGCCTCGACCGTGAAGCTCAGGCCTCGAGCATGAAGCGGCCGAGCACGCGACACCCGAACTCGAGTGCGGAGACGGGTACCCGTTCGTCGACTCCGTGGAACATCGCCGGGAAGTCGAGGTCGCTCGTGAGCTTGAGCGGGGCGAAACCGTAGCCGTTGATCCCGAGGTTCGCGAGAGACTTGTTGTCGGTGCCGCCCGAGAGCGTGTACGGCAGGACGCGCGCCTCGGGGTCCTCGGCGAGGAGCGAGGACTCCATGACGTCGTAGAGCGCTCCCTCCATGGGCGCCTCGAGGGCGAGGAGCTCGATCTCCTTGACGATGTCGACGTCCGGACCGGCGAGTTCCTCGATCGTGCGGAGGAGTTCCTCGTGCTCCCCCGGCAGGGTGCGGCAGTCGATGATCGCCTCGGCAGCGCCGGGGATGACGTTCTGCTTGTACCCGGCGCTCAGGAGCGAGGGGTTCGAGGTGTTCGTGAGGGTCGCGGCGACGAACTTCGAGGCCGAGCCGAGCTCGAGCAGCAGCTCACCGTAGGTCTCCGCGGTGAACGGGATGCCCGTCATCTCGGAGACGCCCTCGAGGAGCACCTGGGTCGCCTTCGGCATGCGGACCGGCCACTCGTGCGTCCCGATCTTCGCGACCGCCTCGGCGAGTTTCGTCACCGGGTTGTCGCGATTGATCTGCGAACCGTGGCCCGCCGTGCCCTTCGCGATGAGCCGCAGCCACGCCATGCCCTTCTCCGCGGTCTGGAGGAGGTAGACGCGCTGTCCGCGGATCTCCGCCGAGTAGCCTCCGACCTCGGACACGGCCTCGGTGGCGCCGGCGAAGAGCTCGGGGTGGTTGTCGACCATCCACTTCGAGCCGTAGACGGAACCGGCCTCCTCGTCGGCGAACATCGCGACGATGATGTCGCGGCGCGGGCGCAGGCCCTCGCGGAGCATCGTCCGCACGCACGCGATGATCATCGCGTCCATGTCCTTCATGTCGACGGCGCCGCGGCCCCAGACGAGGCCGTCCCGGAGTTCGCCGGCGAAGGGGTCGACCGACCACTCGGAGGCGTCGGCCGGGACGACGTCCGTGTGGCCGTGGACGACGAGGGCGCCGGCGGTGGGATCCGTGCCGGGGATGCGGGCGACGAGGTTCGCGCGGCCCGGTGCGGACTCGTGGATGACGGACTCGAGGCCGACCTCCGCGAACAGACCGGCGATGTAGTCGGCGGCCGGTCGCTCCGGGTTGGCCTTGCCGTCACCCCAGTTCTGGGTGTCGAAGCGAATGAGCTCGCGGCAGATGTCGACGACCTCCGCCTCTGCCGAGGCGAAGAGGTGGGCGGTGCCGTCCTGAGTCATGCGGGGAACTCCGTTCTGCGGCCGCCGGGTGTGCCGCCGGCCGCGGTGGGGATGTGTGTGACCCGGTGATTCTCTCACCCTCGGGGCGATGGGGTCGCCGGTGGAGCATGCTCATGCCTCGAGCAGGAACCGCCCGAGCACCTTCGTGCCGAATTCGATCGCCGAGGCCGGGACGCGTTCGTCGACGCCGTGGAACATCGCCGGGAAGTCGAGGTCGTTCGTGAGCCGCAACGGGGCGAATCCGTAGCCCTCGATCCCGAGGAGTGCGAGGGACTTGTTGTCCGTGCCCCCGGAGAGCGTGTACGGCAGCACCTTCGCGGTGGGTTCCTCGGCGAGGAGCGAGTCGACCATCGTGTCCCACAGGCGCCCTTCCATCGGCGCCTCGAGGGCATCGCGGTTCAGCCGGACGACGACCTCGGCGTCATCACCGCAGAGTTCCCGGAGGGTGGCGACGAGCTCGTCCGCCTGGCCCGGCAGGGTTCGGCAGTCGATGACCGCCTCCGCGGTACCGGGGATGACGTTCTGCTTGTAGCCGGCCATGAGCTGGGTCGGATTGGAGGTATTCACGAAGGTCGCGCCGACGAACTTCCGGACGGAACCGAGTTCGTCGAGCAGGACCGGGTAGTTCTCCTCGGCGAACGGGATGCCGGTGAGGTCCGCGACACCGCGCAGGAGTTCGAGGGTGGCGAGCGGAGGGCGCTGCGGCCACTCGTGGTTCCCGATCCGGGCGACCGCCCGCGCGAGCTTCGTCACCGGATTGTCCCGGTTGATCTGCGAGCCGTGGCCGGCCGTACCGGTGGCGCGGAGGGTGATCCCGACGCCGCCCTTCTCAGCGGTCTGGACGAGGTACACGCGCTGTCCGCGCACATCGGCGGAGTAGCCGCCGACCTCGGAGATCGCCTCGGTCGCCCCTGCGAAGAGTTCCGGGTGGTTCTCGACCATCCACCGGGCGCCGAAGGTGCCACCGTTCTCCTCGTCGGAGAACATCGCGACGACGAGGTCGCGCCGCGGACGCAGCCCTTCGCGCACGATCTGCCGGACGGCCGCGATGATCATCGCGTCCATGTCCTTCATGTCGACCGCACCGCGGCCCCAGACGAGGCCGTCCCGGAGTTCGCCGGAGAACGGATCGACGGACCACTCGGAGGCGTCGGCCGGCACGACGTCCGTGTGGCCGTGGACGACGAGGGCGCCGGCACTCGGGTCCGTCCCCGGAATGCGTGCCACGAGGCTCGCGCGGCCCGGGGCGGCCTCGTGGATGACGGACTCGAGGCCGACCTCCGCGAACAGACCGGCGATGTACTCGGCCGCGGGACGCTCGGGGTTCGCCTTCCCGTTGCCCCAGTTCTGGGTGTCGAACCGGATGAGTTCCCGGCAGATGTCGACGGCCTCGCGGGAGGCGGCGTCGAACCGGGAGGAGACGGCGCCTGCGGTGGCCGGGGTGGGGATCTCGGTGGTCATGCGGGAATTCCTGCTTCCTCGGGTGGGGAACCCGGACGGAGGACTCGTGAGGGGATGATTCCGAGTCTAGGAACCGTACATGTCCTCCGTGTTGCATCCTCGCCTCCGTGTTCCCTGTCAGGTGGGGAATCCCGGGTCGGGAATCCCGGGTCGGGAATCGCCGCAGCTGTGCTCGGGAGGTGAAGAACGTCCGACTCCCCCACACGAGGACGAGGTACGCACTCGCACTCACCGCGCCCAGCTGGCCGAGGAGGACGACGATCTGGTGGAGGATCGCGTGCACGGGTTCTGCCCGGCGAGGATCCGGCCGGACATCATCCCCGGCAGGATGACGATGCCGGTCCCGAGCATGCTGCTGATCGTCGGGAGGATCGCGCTCTCGAACGCCGAGGCGACGACCGGCCGGCAGGCGAGTGCGGGTGTCGCACCGAGCGCGAGCGCGTCCTCGATCTCGGCGGTGCGCTGCGTCATCCCGTCGACCAGCCCCTTCACCGCGACACCGAGTCCCGTCATCGCCGCGCCGATGAGCATTCCGCCGAGGGGGGGACGGCGAAACGCGGGTCGAACCACGGTTCCGGGCGGAGGACCACGAGGAGGAACCAGCCGGTGCTCGTGAGGGTACCGAGCGTGAGCCCCGCAGCGACGATCCGCCGGAGGGCCCGGGTCGTCCGTCCCCGGAATCTGCCGAGCACCGTGGTGATCGCGAAGACGACCATGAGCGCGAGAACACCCAGGGTGACGAGCGGATGCGGCCGGTCGAACACGAACCCGAGGACGTGTCCGACGAGGACGAGCTGTGCGGTCATCCGCAGGCACGCCCGGACCATCTCGCCCGTCCGACAGACGCGCAGGCACAGCATCACTGCGGCGCTCACGAGGACGATGACGCTCGCGGACCCGGGCGAGAACGAGCCGGGCTGTGTCCGCGTCGAGAGCCGCGGTGGGCTCGTCGAGGAGGAGCACCTCGGGCCCGAGGAGCAGCACACGCGCGAGCGCGAGGCGCTGCTGTTGTCCGCCGGACAACAGTGCGGCGTCGGCGGAGGTCTCGACCTCGAGACCGAGCGCGGAGCACCGGGCGCGGACCGCCTCGGCGGTGGGAGGGGCCGTGCCACGCAGGCGGTGGCCGACTCCCGCGTTCTCGAGGACGGTCCCGGGGCGGATCACGGGGTGCTGCGGAAGAAGCGTCACGCGCCGTCGATGGTCGACCGGGTCGCGGTCCCGCAGGGGTCTTCCGCGGAAGAGGAGGTCGCCGCCGTCCGGCTCCCGTAGGGCGGCGAGCACGCGCAGCAGTGTCGGTTTGTCGACGCCCGAGGCACCGAGCACGGCTGTGATCCCGGTGGGGACGTCGAGGTGCGCGATCGGCGGAATCCCCGGGACACGGACGTCACGGAGTGAGACGAGCACGCACGTGATCCTAGGAGGATTCCCTGCCGTTCACCTCGTGTTCGTCGGCCCGCCTCGGTGCCGAACGCGGGGTGGGTCGAAAACCGATAGGCTTCCGGGAGTCCTGTTACCGATCACACCACCTGTACTTCGAGGAGAACCGAGTGAAGACCATCGTCTTCGGCGGGGACGGCTTCTGCGGCTGGCCCACTGCACTGCACCTGTCCGCGCTGGGCCACGACGTCCTCATCGTCGACAACCTGTCGCGCCGTGCGATCGACGAGGAGCTCGGAGCACAGTCCCTCACGCCGATCCGCCCGATCGACGAGCGCATCACCGCGTGGGAGGAACTCACCGGGCGGACGATCGGTTTCCGGAACATCGACGTCGCACAGGACTACGAGAGCCTTGTCGACCTCCTCGACGAGTACCGGCCGGACAACATGGTGCACTTCGCCGAGCAGCGGGCCGCCCCGTACTCGATGAAGGACGCCTCCCACAAGCGGTACACCGTCGACAACAACGTGAACGCGACCCACAACGTGCTCGCCGCGATCGTCGAGAGCGGGCAGGACATCCACCTCGCCCACCTCGGCACGATGGGCGTCTACGGGTACGGCACCGCGGGCATGAAGATTCCCGAGGGATACCTCGACGTGCAGGTCATGGCGCACGAGGACGCCGAGGGCAATCCGACCTCGCCGCACCCCATCGACCAGCAGATCCTCTACCCCTCGAACCCCGGCTCCGTCTACCACATGACGAAGGTCCTCGATCAGCACCTCTTCGCGTTCTACGCGAAGAACGACAAGCTGCGGATCACCGATCTCCACCAGGGCATCATCTGGGGCACGAACACCCAGGAGACGAAGCAGGACGAGCGCCTCGTCAACCGGTTCGACTACGACGGCGACTACGGTACGGTGCTCAACCGCTTCCTCATGCAGGCGGCCGTCGGGTACCCGCTCACGGTGCACGGCACCGGCGGACAGACCCGTGCGTTCATCCACATCCAGGACATGGTCCGCTGCGTGCAGATCGCCCTCGAGAACCCGCCGGCGGCCGGTGACCGGGTGAAGATCTTCAACCAGATGACGGAGACGCACCGGGTGCGCGACCTCGCCGAGCTCATCTGCCGGATCACCGGTGCGACGATGGAGCTCGTGCCGAACCCGCGCCAGGAGTCCGCGGAGAACGAGCTGCACGTCGAGAACAAGACGTTCCTCGACCTCGGCCTCAACCCGACGACGCTCTCCGAGGGCCTCCTCCTCGAGGTCGAGGAGACCGCCGAGCGCTACCGCGACCGTGCGGACCTCACGAAGATCCCGAGCCGCTCGCTGTGGACGAAGAACCAGGCCGCGGGTGTGCCGAAGGAGTTCGCGGCGCCGGAGGACGCGGCTGCCTCGGACGAGACGGCACCGTCGGAGGAGTCGGCGGCCACGGCCCGCTGAACCCACGATGAGGATCGCGCTCTTCACGGAGACCTTCCTGCCGAAGATCGACGGCGTCGTGACCCGCCTCATGGGCACGCTCGACCAGCTCGCCGAGCTCGGTCACGAGGCCGTCGTCTTCGCCCCCGGGAATCCGCCGGCGCGGTATGCGGGCCACCTGGTCCAGCGGGTCCGCGCGGTGTCGTTCAAACCGTGGTACCCCGAGCTCAAGGTCGGGATGCCGACCCCGCGGATCGCGCAGACGATGGAACGGTTCCACCCGCACGTCGTCCATGCGGTGAACCCGGTGTGGCTCGCGGCTTACGGTGCACTTTCCTCGGCCCGCCGTGATCTGCCGATGCTCGCGTCCTTCCACACGGACGTCCCCGAGTACACGCAGCGCCTCGGCCTCGACTTCATCACGAACACGACGACCTCGTGGATACGGACGATGCACAACCTCGCCGAGGTCAACCTCTGCACCTCGCCGCAGATGGTCGAGAAGGCGGAGGGCCTCGGGATCCGCAACGTCGCGCTGTGGCCGAAGGTCGTCGACACCGCCCGCTACCGACCGGAGAACCGTTCGGAGGCGATGCGGGCGAAGCTCACCGATGGACATCCGGAGGACCGGCTCCTCGTGTACGTCGGACGGATGTCGAAGGAGAAGGACCTCTCCGTCCTCCGCTCCGTCATCGACCGCGCACCGGCGGGCACCCGCCTGGCGATGGTGGGGTCGGGACCCCACATCGAGGAACTGCGCGCCGAGTTCGCGGGGACGAACACCGTCTTCACCGGCTACATGAGCGGCGCCGAACTCGACGCCGCGTACGCGAGTGCCGATGTGTTCGTGTTCCCCTCGACGACCGAGACCCTCGGTCTCGTCGCACTCGAGTCGATGGCTTCGGGCGTCCCGGTCGTCGGTGCGCGCGCCGGAGGGATCCCCTTCGCGGTCCCCGAGGACGTCGGAGGGCTCCTCGCCGCGCCGCACGACCCGGTCGACTTCTCCCGACAGGTGAACCGTCTGCTCGAGGACGAGTCCCTCCGTGCACGTCTGGCCGAGGGCGGTCTGGCGGATGTCCAGCAGTACGGGTGGCGCGCGTCGACCGAACGCCTCGTCGAGCACTACGAGCGCACGATCGATCTGCACTGGCGCGACCACGTCGAGCCGCGGTGGCGCATCAAGACGCTCGGTCGGCCGATGCCGCGGGCGGTCTAGGGTTCACTCCGGTCGGCCGGCGTCCTTCGCCGCCTCCCACGATCCGAAGTGGTTCCGCACGGCGGCCGGGGACGGCAGCGCCTCCCCCTCCTCCCGGCGGACCTTCACCCAGTCGGAGAACGCCGTGAACGACTCCCCCGCCGCCGAGGCGCCCGTCGGATCGGAGAAGAACCCCACCATGGTGCCCCGGTAGTCGTCCGCGGAGAACCGGCCCGCGCCTCGGGCCCGGCCCACGCTCGCCCGCGTGCCGGGGTACCCGGCCGCAGTCATCGCATCGTTCCAGTAGCCGCCGCCGAGGACCTTCCGAACGGTCTGGCTGGTCGGGGGCCAGGCGCGCGAAGCGGGCTGGGACGTCCCCGTCGCGGCGGCGAGGTCGGCGAGAAGCGTCGCCCGACCGGAGTCGTAGGCGGCGGCACTCAGGGGTTTCGCCGTCCCGGACCGGACCGCGGCCAGGGCTCCTGCGAGTGCCGTGAGCACCTCGCGTCCCGCGTCCGCCGGAATCGCCGCCCGGAGATCGGGAGGCACGGACGAGGCGGGGCCGCTCAGACCGTGCACGGTCGCGTAGACGGCATGAACGGCAGCGGTGACGGACTCGGGGCTGAAAGCAGGGGCGGCCATGCCTCCTCACCCTAGTCGTTCGCTCCCCTCCCGGCCGTGCGGACGAGGCGCGACGGAATGCTCACCCGTCGAGGTTGCCGTCGGAGAAGTCCTCGAAGACGGCTTTCACCCCGTCGTCGTTCACGAGGATCGACTGGCCGTCGCTGCTCGTGCCGTACGGCGCATCTGGCACGTCGTGGCCGACCTGCGCGAGGTCGACGCGGTAGGTCCACGCGGCGAAGGTGAGCATGTCCTCGGCGGACACGTTCGTCTCCACGTGCGGATCGACGAGCGAGAGGGAGTCGACGAGTCCGGTCGGTCCCTTCCCGAGGGCGGCTCCGGCGAATCCCAGTAACGCGATCCCCTGATGGAAACTCCGGTCGAAGTCGCCCCCGGAGAGCGTCTTGCGCTCGCGGACGTACATGAGGGCCGTGTCCGGATCGAGGGTCGACTCGCCCTCGGAGACCTCCTTCACCGTCTTCGGGGAATCGACCGGCAGGCCACCGGCGTCCTCGACGATCGCCTTGAAACCCTCGAATCCGGTGAGCACGTACCCGTCGAACTCGATGCCCGTGGCATTCGTCACCGCCTGCTGCTGGCCCTCCGGCCCGTCGAAGACGAGCGCGGCGTTGAGCTTCGCCTCCCGCCCGGACTCGAGGGGGACCCAGAGGTCGCGCGGGATCCCGACAACGGCAGCACCGCCCTCGCCGTCGACGCCCACCATCTGGATGGCATCGGCTCGGGTGTTCGTGATGCTCTCCCCCTCCTTCTCACGGGCGTCGGCACCCACGAACAGGAGGTGACGGGCGCCCTCCCCCAGCGCGGGTTCGTCGAGCCCGAGGCCCGGCCACCAGCCGCCGACGACGGTCCATTCCGCCGGGACGGTCGTGTCCTCGGAGTCCTCGCCGTCATCCTCTCCATCTCCGGCGGTCTCGGGGGCAGCCGGCCCGACGGCCAGCGTGACGTCCTCCCCCGTGGTGAGAACGGCGATCTGTGTGCCGTTCCATGTTCCTGTCGCGCCGTCGACGGTGATGCTGCCGGCTCGGGTCGTGCGGGCCTCGGCGGCATCCGCCACGGCGTCCCCGTGTGCGACGTCCTCGCCCCGGTACCAGCCCTCGACGAGCGCACCGAGGTCGGCGTCCTCGAACCCGGTCGTCACGGTCGGGAGTTCGGCGACAGTCGTCGTCTCGGCGAACACGGGTTCGGGAGTGCCGGTGTCATCGGCTCCCCCGGAACAACCGGCGACGAGCGCGAGGGCGAGAACGGACGCGGTCGGCGCGAAGGCACGGCGGAAACGCGAGGCTCGTGGCGATGGGGAGAGAGCGTGCGGGGTGGTCGCAGGACCGGAATGCGTCTGCCGCAGGTCGGCTCGGCGGTCATGAGGAGAGGTCATGAGGCCATCATTCCAGATGTGTGATGCAGCTCTCCCGAGTGCGGCGGTTCGGATGATGACGAGGGCGGAACAGCCGGGCGCAGCAGCGGGAAAGCAGCGGGAAGGCCCCGGGGAGCGGTGGGTTGATGCTCGAAATATGTGTACAGGATAGGCCTCTTGCCCAGTAACCCGTAAGGCGAAACCCTCGTGAACATGCCCGGTCAGCATGTTCGGTGCCAGATCCTCGACATCAGCCCCGCCATGATGGACGTGCCGCCGCGCCGGACGTAGTCCCTCGCACCACCGGAACTCCCGCGGTTCCCACGAGGTACACGCCGAGCTCGACTGTGCACCACGACAGCGGCTTCGACGGCTCGACGCTGCTTCGACCACCTCAGGTCGCAATCGGGTGCGGTTGCCGCTGGTCGGATCGCGATCGATGGTGGGGTTTCCGCGAGGTCGCTCAGTCGATCGCGATCCGAACCGCACAGTCACAGCCGATCGCGATCTCGCTGCACGGACCGGCTCATCCCGGGACGATGATTGCGAAGACAGGCCGGTCCGGGCCGCCGGGTGCACTATCCCGCAGTTACGTGTGCACTCTGGCACGATCCAGCCGCCTGAAATCGTGCCGGAGTGCGCACCTGATCCCGGAACCGTGCGAAAGTGCGCAGCTGATTCCCTCCGCCGACGCTCACATGGGGGAACGATGCAGAATCCGGTCGGGAAGACGAGCCACGGGAGCCGGCCAGGCTGGGGCGGACGATGACGGTGACACACCCGGGCGGTACGCACATTTTGGGTATTAACCCGGTATTCACCCGGATCGGCCGAGCCGGCTATCGGGAATGCAGAAGGCCCCGGTCTTTCGACCGGGGCCTTCTCGTCGCTTCCGACTGCGCGTCCTCAGACGGTGCGTCCTGCGACACTGTGCGCGAGGGGGGACTTGAACCCCCACGTCCTATATGTGGACACTAGCACCTCAAGCTAGCGCGTCTACCTATTCCGCCACCCGCGCGGGCAACACGAATAATCTACACGCGCGGGTGAACGGCCAGCAAATCGAGGACGGGTGATCTGCGCCACGCGGCAGAACCGGGGTGCGCCGGCGTCACCGCGCTGCCGGATTCACGAAGCCGGAGCCCGTTCGCCCTCCCGGCGTCCACGACGACTGCCGTCGGGGAAACGACGAAGTCCCGGGACATCGGGCTCGATGTCTCGGGACTTCTCCATTGTGCGCGAGGGGGGACTTGAACCCCCACGTCCGATATGTGGACACTAGCACCTCAAGCTAGCGCGTCTACCTATTCCGCCACCCGCGCGGGCAACAGGAACTATTCCACCAGGTCAGAAGGATGATTGCCAAATCGGGCGGGCGTGATGTGCGCCACTGCGGGAGAAGCGCCGTGCACTCCCCTGTTTCACGAACCGGACGGGGGCGACAACCTCGAGGTGCGTCGACTGCGCGACCGATGCGACGAAGAACGTGAAGCCACCTCGCCGCGCGACCGGCCTCTGCAATCGGCGTCGAGTGTGCGATCGACTGCGGGCACCGACCTTCGTTTCGCGATCGAATGCGGTCGTCGACCTTCATGTCGCGATCGACGGCTGGGTTTCGGCGAGATCGCGCATTCGAGTGCGACCTGAACGCCACAGCGGCAGGGAATCGCGATCTCGACGCGAAGGCCGGAACCTGAGGAGGGTTGGTCGCCCGAGGCACGAGGCGCGCCGGCGGGAACGCGGCCGCAGACGGTGGACGGCCGGACCGTGCACACGATGTGGCCTTCAACCCCGATTTGGCCTTTACCCCGGATTCACCCGGAGCAGCAGAGTCGGACACCGGAAATGCAGAAGGCCCCGGTCTTTCGACCGGGGCCTTCTCGTCGCTTCCGACGTGAACCGTTTCCGACTCTTCGTCCTGCGACACTGTGCGCGAGGGGGGACTTGAACCCCCACGTCCGATATGTGGACACTAGCACCTCAAGCTAGCGCGTCTACCTATTCCGCCACCCGCGCGGGCAACGGAGTAGACACTATCCCGACCCGCAGTGCGTTCACAAATCGAGACGGGCACTTCCGGTGAAGTGTGGTGACGCTCACGTGCGGTTCGTCCCTGTACTTTCACCCCTGCACGTTCATCCCCGCACGTTCACCCCTGTGCGGGCGTGATCCTCCCTCGCACGTGCGGCTTGCCGGACTTCGGGTTCCAGATCTCGTAGGCCACGGGTGCTTCGGCGTTCTCGCTGCCCGGTCCCGAACCGTTCGACGCAGCGGCATCCGCGGTGACATCCGCAGCGTGATCCGCCGGGACGACCGCATACGCGACCTTCCCCGGCAACAGCACCGGCTTCGCGAACTGCACGTCCCAGGTGAAGGCGTCCGCCCGCACGCCGGCCGCCTCGAAGCCGCGCGCGGCGGTGAGCATGCCGTGCGCGATCGTCCGGGGGAACCCGAACGCCTTCGCGGCGAGCGGATTGAGGTGGATCGGGTTGTAGTCGCCGGACACCCGTGCGTACCGCGGCCCGATCTCCGGCGTGAGTCTCCACAACGCCTGGACCTCGGGCGCGACGAACTCCGCGCGTTCCTCGGGCAGCGCCGGTGCGACACCGGGCAGGGTCGTCCCCTTCGCGAGGTACGTCGACACCTCACGGAACACGACCTCGCCGTCCACCGTGCCACTCACGAGCACCTGCACCGTCGTACCCCGCGGGTGCGCGTGCGGGCGACCGAGTTGCACCGCGACCGTCACCGACTCCCCCACGCGAACCGCGCGCAGGGCGGTGAACCCGTTGGCGATGTGCACCATGCCGAGGACCGAGAGCGGGAACCCCGGGTCGGTCATGAGGCGCATGCTCTCGGGGAAGCCGAGCACGTGGAGGTACGCGGGAGGGACGACGTCCTGGACCCGCCCGCCGACGACCCGTTGGAACCCGGCGACCGCCTCGGCGTCGAGGACGTGCGTCCGTTCGATGACCCGTGACGGCATGTGGGGGGAGCTCTTCTTCCGGCCCGGGACCGCGCCGAGCAGCGCGCGCAGGTAGACGGGCCCCATCGAACCACTCGCGTTCATCACGCCCCCACCATGTTCTGTCCGCACACGCGGAGCGTCGTGCCGTTGATGCCGGCGGCGCCCTCGGAGGCGAGAAACGCGATCGCCTCGGCGACGTCCTGGGGCAGCCCGCCCTGCTGGAGGCTCGACAGTCGACGAGCGACCTGGCGCGTGAGCACCGGCATCTTCGCGGTCATGTCCGTCTCGATGAATCCCGGGGCGACGGCGTTGATCGTGCCCCCGCGAGCCGCGAACTCCTCGGCCGCCGAGGCGACCATGCCGATGATCCCCGCCTTGGACGCCGCATAGTTCGTCTGCCCGCGGTTCCCGGCGATGCCCGAGGTCGAGGCGAGCGAGATCACATGGGGCGCCTCGCCCCAGGCTCCTGCCTCCGTGAGCCCGGCGTTCATCGCCAACTGCGCCTGCAGGTTCACGCCCAGGACCGACGCCCAGCGTGCCTCGTCCATGTTCGCGAGCATCTTGTCGCGCGTGATCCCGGCGTTGTGGACGAGCACGTCGATCGGCTTCTTCACGCGTGCGGCGATGACGGCGGCCGCGTCCGCCCGGGTGATGTCGAGCTGGATCGACACTCCCCCGAGGCGGTTCATCGTCCGTGCGAGCGCCTCACCTGCCGCGGGCACGTCGACGCCGTACACCTCGGCACCGTCACGGACGAGGGTCTCCGCGATCGAGGCGCCGATGCCGCGGGCTGCGCCCGTCACCACCGCGACCCTGCCGGCAAGAGGCCCGGCGGTCCCCGTCGCCGCGAAGGCCGTACGGGTCACCGGCGAACCGGCGTCCCCGGAGACGGTGAGGAACTGGCCGGAGACGTACGCCGACTTCGCGGAGAGGAGGAACCACAGAGCGGCCGCCACCGAGGGTGCGCTCGGGGCGACCCCGTCGAGGACGATGCCGTTCGCGGTCGAGCCCTTGCGCATCTCGTGGGCGAGGGAGCGGACGATCCCGGTGACTGCGCGGCGGGTGGCATTCGCGGCCACGGAGGCTCCGTCCTCCTCCGCGTCGGACAGCGTGACGACCCGCCCGCACGTCGCGAGCGCCCGCAGTGCACTGCCGATCGCGAGCGAGGTTCCTTCGAGTTCACCCGGGTCCGAGAGCCCGTCGAAACCGGCGACGATCGCCGAGAACCGCGTGCTGGCGCCGGGCTGCCGGTGCACGTCGCAGCCCTCGTCGAGGAGGAGCTCCGCCACGAACTCGGCGCCGGGGGTCGAGCCGAGCACGAGGACCGGGTCCGTGAGGAACCCACCGTGCGGATCCTCTGCGTCGAAACGGCGAAGCGGAACGGGCGCCGGCAGGCCGAGGGACTTCGTGATCCGCCCGAGCGGCCCATTCACGAGGGAGAGGTAGGCATCGGAGTTCTTCGCCGCGTGGTTCTTCGGGAAGTTGCTCATCACACCGCCTCCACGATCGCAGCGAGACCCTGTCCACCGGCCGCGCAGATCGACACGAGTGCGCGCTTCTTCCCCGTCTCCTCGAGGTGCTTCGCGACCGAGGCGATGATCCGCCCGCCCGTCGCGGCGAAGGGGTGACCGGCCGCGAGCGAGGAACCGAGCGGGTTGAGCTTCTCCCGGTCGATCGAACCGAGCGCGCCGGGCAGCCCGAGTTTCGTCCGGCAGAACTCCTCCGACTCCCACGCGGCGAGGTGCGTGAGGACCGTCGCGGCGAACGCCTCGTGGATCTCGTAGACGTCGAAGTCCTGGAGCGTGAGTCCGTTCCGGGCGAGCAGACGGGGCACCGCGTACGCCGGTGCCATGAGGAGCCCCTCGGCGCCGTGGACGAAGTCGACGGCGGCCGCCTCGGCGTCGACGAGCTTCGCCAGCGGTGCGTGACCGTGTTCGGCTGCCCACGCCTCGGACGCGAGGAGCACGGTCGAGGCACCGTCGGTGAGCGGCGTCGAGTTGCCGGCGGTCATCGTCGGCTCCGCCTTGAGCCCGAGACCGAACACCGGCTTCAGCCCGCCGAGGGTCTCCACCGTCGAGTCGGGCCGGAGGTTCGTGTCGCGGGTGACGCCGAGGAACGGGGTGACGAGGTCGTCGAAGAACCCGGAGTCCCAGGCCGCGGCGAGGCGCTGGTGGGAGGCGGCCGCGAGGGCGTCCTGATCGGCGCGGCTGATGCCCCACTGGGCGGTCGTGACGGCCTGGTGCTCGCCCATCGAGAGCCCGGTGCGGGCCTCGGAGGTGTTCGGCGCCTGCGGCGCGAGGTCGGTCGGGCGGATCCGGGAGAGTGCTGTGAGCTTCTGCGGGACGGTCTTCGCCCGCATGAGCCCGAGGAGCGCCTCGCGCAGGCCCTCGCTCACGACGATCGGTGCGTCCGAGGCGGAATCGGTGCCACCGGCGATGCCCACCTCGATCTGCCCGAGGCGGATCTTCTGGGAGATCTGGACGACGGCCTCGAGTCCGGTCGCGCAGGCCTGGCCGAGGTCGTAGGCCGGGGTCTGCGGGGACAGTGCCGAACCGAGCACGGCCTCGCGGGTGAGGTTGAGGTCCTTCGTGTGACGGAGCACGGCACCGGCCGCCACCTCGCCGAGGCGCTCCCCGGCGAGCCCGAAACGGGCCACGAGCCCGTCGAGCGCGCTCGTGAGCATGTCCTGCGCGGACGCCCGCGCGTACTGCTTGTTCGAGCGGGCGAAGGGAATGCGATTGCCGCCGAGGATCACAGCTGTTCGATCGGTCATGGGGTCTCCAGACATCGGTGTGAGGAAAGGGTGAGCGAGGACGTGGGTGCACGAACGGTTCTCCGCTACCGACCGTACCTGATACCGTCGGTCTCATGAAACCCGTCACAGCCGACGGTCGGAGTTCGCGGTGGGACGACCACCGCCGTCTCCGGCGTCGGGAACTCCTCCGCGCCACCCGCGCCGTCCTCGCCGAACACGGCCCCGACGCCCCCATGGACGTCATCGCCGCCGGCGCCGGGACGACGAAGACCGTCTTCTACCGGTACTTCGGTGACCGCGCGGGCCTGCAGCTCGCCATGGGCGAATGGGCGATGCGGGTGATCCGCCGCGAGATCGACGCGGCGGGCGCGCACGCCGACGAACCGCGGGAGGCGCTCGCGGCGATGATCCGCGCCTTCGCACGCCTCGCCGCCGGCTCCCCCGCCGTCTACACCTTCTGCGACGCCGTCGTCCTTCCCACCGGGGACGAGGCGGGCCGTGACTTCTTCACCTCGGTCACTCATCTGCTCGCCGAACGCCTCGGCCTCGACGAGGCGCGGGAGCGGCTGTGGGCGTTCGGTGCCCTCGGATTCGTCCGCGCCTGCACCCAGCAGTGGTTGGTCGAACGGGCTCAGCACCGTCCCGCGCTCTCCGTCGACATCGACGTCTTCACGCACCACGTCACCACCTGGGTGTGGAACTCGCACGCAGGTGACCACCCGACGATCCCACCGGGTGTCCACGACGCCACCCAGCAGTCCTGATCCCTCCACCCACGCAGGAGAACCCTCATGACAATCGATCCCACGCTGCTTCGCGCCGTCCTCGACGGCGACTACGCCTCCGCCCGTGCCGAGGGCCGCTCGTTCGTCCGGCAGCCCGGTGCCGTCATCGACGAGGAAGCACCTCTCGCGGAGATCCGCGACGCGACCCTCCGGGGCACGCGTGCGCTCGGGGAGACGGGACAGCCGCTCCTTCCCCTGCCGCCGGAGCTCGGCGGTGAGGACGAGCACGCCGGATACGTCGCCGCGTTCGAGGAACTCGTCGCCTCCTCCCCGAGCGTGCAGATCAAGGCGGGTGTCCAGTACGGACTGTTCGGTGGAGCGATCCAGCACCTCGGGAACGCCGAACAGCACCGCGCGTGGCTCGTTCCCGCTGCCCGGGGTGAGCTCCTCGGATCCTTCGCGATGACGGAGATCGGGCACGGTTCGGACGTCGCCGCGGTCGGCACGACCGCTACCTACGATCCCGACACCGAGGAGTTCGTCGTCCACACGCCGTTCCGGGCCGCGACGAAGGAATACATCGGCAACGCCGCCGCCCACGCCCGGGCCGCCGTCGTGTTCGCCCAGCTCGTCACGCGGGGCGTGAACCACGGGGTCCACGCCTTCTTCGTCCCCGTGCGCACCGACGCCGGAGAGGTCCTGCCGGGAGTCACCGTCGAGGACGACGGGGCGAAGGGCGGGCTGCGCGGGGTCGACAACGGACGGTTCGCGTTCGACAGCGTGCGGATCCCCCGTACGCATCTGCTCGACCGCTACGGCAGCGTCGCACCCGACGGCACGTACTCCTCCCCCATCGAGTCCCCCGGCCGGCGGTTCTTCACGATGCTCGGCACGCTCGTCCAGGGCCGGGTGTCCCTCGACGGCGCGTCGACGGTCGGCGCGAAGCTCGGCCTCGACATCGCGATCCGGTACGCACTCGAACGTCGCCAGTTCACCGGTGCGAAGGAGACCGAGGAGGTCGTCCTCCTCGACTACCGGCGCCATCAGCGCCGCCTCATGCCGGCGCTCGCGCGCACCTGGGCGAACGCGCTCGCGCACAACGACCTGCTCGCGTCGTTCCAGACGGTGTTCTCCGGCGAGGACGACTCCGACGAGGCGCGTCAGCTCCTCGAGACCCAGGCGGCCGGGTACAAGGCCCTCTCCACCTGGGATGCGCTCGACATCCTCCAGGAATGCCGGGAGGCGTGCGGTGGTGCCGGGTTCATCGCCGAGAACCGCCTCGTCGGACTGCGCCGTGATCTCGACGTCTATGCGACGTTCGAGGGCGACAACACGGTGCTGCTCCAGCTCGTCGGCAAACGACTCCTCGGTGATTACGCGGCGGAGCTCCGTCACCTCGACATCGGCGGCGTCGCGCGCTTCATCGGCACCCAGGCCGCGGAGCACTCGCTCTACCGCTCCGGAATGGCGAACGTCGGCCGCACGATCGGCGACGTCTTCACCCCGGCCCTCAATGCGAAACGCATCCGTTCCGGCAAACTCCAGGAAGCTCTGCTCGAGAGCCGGGTCGAGGCGATGGTCGCCGAACTCGCCGGGAACCTCCGCCCGGCGGCCCGGATGCCCGCGGAGAAGGCCGCCGCGCTCGTGAACGAGAACCAGAACCTCCTCATCGAGACCGCGCGTGCCTACGTCGAGCTCCGCAAGTGGCAGGCACTCGACCGCGCGTTCCGCGCCTTCCGGGACGACCACCCCGAGGCGCCCGAGACCACCGTGTTCCGTCGCCTCCGCGACCTCCACGGGCTCTCGCTCATCGACGAGCACCTCGGCTGGCACATCATGTACGGGCGCCTGTCGATGAACCGGGCGCGGCAGATCGGTCCGACGATCGACCGCCTGTGCGCGAAGCTCGCCGCCGATGCGCTGCCGCTCGTCGAGGCCTTCGGGTACGGGCAGGAGCACCGCCGGGCGACGATCTCCTCGGGAATCGAGAAGGAACGGCAGGACGAGGCCCGCGAGTACTACCGGCAGGCCCGTGCCCGTGCCGACCACCCGGTCGACGAGAAGGTGCTCCACGCGGAGCGGAAAAAGGCGGCGAAGAAGGCGAAGTCGCGTTCTACACAGCGGTGAGGAACCCCGTCACGTGCGGACCGATCTGCGCGGCCTCCGTGAGGAACCCGTCGTGCCCGGCCCACGACTCGATACTCACGGGGGTCGGGCTGCCGGGGAGCGCCTCGGCGAGGGTCGCCACGTGCCGGGGCGTGTACAGCCGGTCCGAGGTGATGCTGAGGACCTGGACCTCGGCGGTGATGCCGGCCAGCGCCTCGGCGAGGTCCGTCGACCGGCCCCGGCGGACGTCGTGGTCGCGCAGCGCCTGCGTGAGGATCCGGTAGGACTGGGCGTCGAAGCGATTCACGAGTTTGCGGGCCTGGTGGTCGAGATAGCTCTGGATCGAGTAGTACGTGTCGTCCACGTGGACGGGCTTCGGGTGCTGGAGCGCGTTCGAGAACCGGGAGTTGAGCTCGGCATCGCAGCGGTAGGTGAGGTGCGCGATCTGCCGGGCGATCCCGAGGCCGGCCTCCGGGAACCGGCCGAGAGCCTGGTAGTCGCCGCCGCAGAAGTCCGGATCGAGTTCGATCGCCCGGATCTGGGTGTGTGCCCACGCGATGTGGTCCGCGTCCGAGTACGCGGGGGCCGCGAGTACCGTGAGCCTTCCGACGCGGGCCGGTGCCTGGGCCGCGAACTCGAGCGCCCGGGCGCCGCCCATGGAGCCGCCCACGACCGCGTGCCACGTGTCGATCCCGAGTTCGTCGGCCAGGGCGAGTTCCGCATTCACCATGTCGCGGATCGTCACCGACGGGAAGCGTGACCCGTACGGCAGTCCGTCCGGGTGCGTCGAGGTCGGCCCGGTCGTGCCGTTGCAGCCGCCGAGCGCATTCGTGCACACGACGAAGAACTCGTTCGTGTCGATGTGTCGGCCGGGACCGACGAGGTCCTCCCACCAGCCGGGGGCGAAGGAGCCCGGGTGTTCGGCCGTCGCCGGTTCCGCCACCCCGCTCGTCACGTGCGCGTCCCCCGTGAGCGCGTGCTCGACGAGCACCGCGTTCGAGCGGTCGGCGTTGAGGGTGCCGAAGGTCTCGTACGCGATCGTGATCTCGTCGAAGACGTAGCCGGATTCGAGGCGGAAGTCCGGGAGCGTGGCGACGGCGGTGCGTCCGACGACGGTCATGCAGCCGCACCCTCGACCTGTGCCGCGGCGGCGAAGCCGAGCTCGAGGTCCGCGAGGATGTCTCTGATGCCCTCGATGCCGACCGAGAGGCGCACGAGGGCGGGGGTCACGCCGGACTTGAGGGCCGCCTCGGGTGCGACCTGCGAGTGCGTCGTCGAGGCGGGGTGGATGACGAGGGAACGGGTGTCCCCGACGTTCGCGACGTGCGAGTGGAGCTCGAGGGCGTCGACGAAGGCGACCGCGGCGTCGTAGCCGCCTGCGATGTCGAAGGAGAGGACCGAGCCGACGCCCTTCGGGAGGTACTGCCGACCACGTTCGTACCAGGGGCTCGAGGGCAGACCCGCGTAGTTCACGTGTGTGACCTGCGGGTGCTCCTCGAGGAACCGGGCGACCGCGAGGGCGTTCTCGACGTGCCGTTCGACGCGCAGGCTGAGTGTCTCGAGGCCCTGGGCGATGAGGAAGGCGTTGAAGGGGGTGGCTGCCGGACCGAGGTCGCGCAGCAGCTGCACCTTCGCCTTGATCCCGTAGGAGACGTTCGCGCCGAACGGGGAGTCGGGACCGAGGTCGCGGGCGTAGACGAGCCCGCCGTAGGAGTCGTCGGGGGTGTTGAACCCGGGGAAACGCTCCGGATCCTGTGCGAAGTCGAAGGTCCCGCCGTCGACGATGACTCCGGCGATCGCGGTGCCGTGCCCGCCGAGGTACTTCGTCGCCGAGTGCACGACGACGTCCGCACCGTGTTCGAGGGGACGCACGAGATAGGGGGTGGCGAGCGTGTTGTCGACGATGAGGGGAACCCCGGCGGCGTGGGCGGCATCCGCGACACCCCGGATGTCGAGGACGTCCGAACGCGGGTTCGACACGGTCTCCGCGAAGAACGCCTTCGTGTTCGGGCGGACGGCGGAGGTCCAGGCCGCGAGGTCGTCCGGGTCCTCGACGAAGGTGACCTCGATCCCGAACTTCCGGAGGGTGACGTCGAGGAGGTTGTACGTGCCGCCGTACAGGCTGGGGCTCGCGACGACGTGGTCGCCGGACTCCGCGACGTTCACGATCGAGAGGAACTCCGCGGACTGACCGGAGGCGAGGAGCAGCGCCTGGACGCCTCCCTCGAGGTCCGCGATCCGGTTCTCGACGACCTCGACCGTGGGGTTCCCGATCCGGGTGTAGATGGGGCCGAGGTCGGCGAGGGCGAAGCGGTCGGCCGCCGTCTGCGCGGAGTCGAAGACGAAGGACGTCGACTGGTAGATCGGCAGGGCGCGGGCACCGGTCGCCGGATCCGGGGTCTGCCCCGCATGGACCTGGCGGGTCTCGAAGGTGTGTTCCGTGCGTGCGGTGTCGGCAGTCATGGTGCTCCTCTGGGTGGTCCTCGGGTCCTCGGGCGAATGCGGGAGGCGGAGACGTGCGGTGGAGATGTGCCCCCAACCTAGGAAGTGCGATGAAGTGTGACACCGGGCCCCGTCATGAAAGTGTCACGGGGCGTCATGTTTCCGGCACCCGCTCACCGGAAGTTGCGCGAGCGGGTGGGCACCTGGACGTCGAGGGGTACGAGCTTGTGCGCGTAGAGACTCACGACGTCACCCCTCCCGTTGTCCGAGCGCTGCAACTGCCCCGTGACGACGAGGGTGTTGCGGGTGAGCGACACCGGGGCGAACCGCTTCATGAGCCCTGGCGTACACACGACGTTGAGCATCCCGAACTCGTCCTCGAGGTTCATGAACGTGATCCCCGAGGCGGTTGCCGGCCGCTGCCGGTGCGTGACGATCCCCGCCACCGTGATCCGGGAACCGTCGGCGGTCCGCTGCGCGTCCCGGGTCGAGGCGTACCCCCGCGCCCGCAGCGCCTCCCGCAGCTGCTCGGTCGGGTACCCGTCCACCGTGAGCCCCGTGGAGAACAGCTCCGCGAGGGTGACGTCGAAGTCGTCCATGAGCGGCAGCGTCGGGGCGTGCATGACCGGCGAGGTGCCCGGCAGCACGTCCGGCCCCGCCCCCGAGAGCGATCCGGCCACCCACATCGCCTGCCGGCGGTCGAGTCCGAAGGACTCGAAGGCACCGGCGTGCGCGAGGCCCTCGAGGACGGAGACCTCGACACCCGTGCGATGGGCGACGTCCGCGATCGAGGTGAAGGGCCGGCCCGAGGCGGTGGGCGCCTCCTGCCGGGCGGCGACGATCGCCTCGGCGACGTCCTTCCCCACGTGCTTCACCGAGGCGAGGCCGATGCGGATCGCGAGGCCCCCGGCCGAGTCCGGGTGCGGTTCGAGGTCCGCCTGTGCCTGCGAGGCGTTGATGTCGACCGGGAGGATGACGACGCCGTGGCGGCGCGCGTCGGTGATGAGGGACTGGGGTGAGTAGAACCCCATGGGTTGGGACCGCAACAGCCCGGCGGTGAACGCAGCGTGGTGGTAACGCTTGAACCACGCGGAGTCGTACACGAGGTTCGCGAAGCTGATCGCGTGGCTCTCGGGGAACCCGTAGTCGGCGAAGGCGGCGATCTTCTCGAAGACGACCTCGGCGACCTCGGGTGGGACCTCGCGTTCCGCGCACCCGCGCATGAATCTCTCCCGCAGCTGCCGCATGCGCTCGGCGGAGCGGCGGGACCCCATGGCCCGGCGGAGTTCGTCCGCGTCCGCTCCGGAGAACCCGGCGATGTCGATCGCCATCTGCATGAGCTGCTCCTGGAACAACGGCACCCCGAGGGTGCGGCCGAGGGACTTCTCGAGGAGCGGGTGGAGGTACTCGACGGGTTCCTCCCCCTGTCGCCGGCGGATGTACGGGTGCACCGACCCGCCCTGGATGGGGCCCGGTCGGATGAGGGCGACCTGGACCGCGAGGTCGTAGAACTCCCGTGGCCGCAGGCGGGGCAGGGTCGCGAGCTGAGCACGGGACTCGACCTGGAAGATACCGATCGCGTCCGCCCTGCACAGCATGTCGTAGACCTTCGGGTCGTCCTGCCCGAGGGCCGCCCGGTCGATCCGCTCCCCCGTGTGCTTCTCGACGAGGTCGACCATCTCGTGGAGGGCCCCGAGCATGCCGAGGCCGAGGAGGTCGAACTTCACGAGGTCCATGGCCGCACAGTCGTCCTTGTCCCACTGGACGACCGTCCGGTCCTGCATCGTCGCCGGTTCGATGGGGACGACCTCCCCGATCGGGCGGTCGGCGAGGATCATGCCGCCGGAATGGATCCCGAGGTGGCGCGGGGTGTTCAGCAGGTCGCCCGCCACTGCGAGAACGGGGGCGGGCACGTGCGTGTCCTCCGGGTCCGGGAGGCTCGACCAGCGGTGAAGTCCCTTGGAGAACGCATCGAGCTGGCCGGGTTCGTACCCGAGTGCCGAGGCGGCGTCCCGGACCGCGGACTTCGCCCGGTAGGTGATGACGTTCGCGACCTGTGCCGCCCGGTCCCGTCCGTAGTGCTCGTACACGTGCTGGATGACGCGCTCACGACGGGCGGACTCGATGTCGATGTCGATGTCCGGGTAGCCCTCACGGTCCGGTGAGAGGAACCGGTCGAAGAGCAGTCCGTACTTCACGGCGTCGACGGCGGTGATGCCGAGGACGTAACAGACCGCGGAGTTCGCCGCCGAACCGCGGCCCTGGCAGAAGATGTCGTTCTTCCGGCAGTACTCCGCGATCTCGAACACGATGAGGAAGTACCCGCAGAACCCCATCGACTCGATCGTGTGCAGCTCCCGGTCGAGGAGGTCCCACGCCCGCGGGTTCTCCTCCCGGGTGCCGTAGCGCTCGAGGCCGCGTTCGGTGACCTTCTGTCGGAGGTACTCGGCCTCGGTGAGAGGTGCGGTGGTGCGGTCGAGGGCGGTGGGTTCGGTGGTGGATGCGTTGGTGATGAGGGCTGTGTCGTGCGGTTCTGCGGGTGCCGTGCGAGTGAGGCCGGTGTGCCCGGGTTCGGCGTGCGCAGCTGCGGTGTGCGCAGGTTCGGTGGGCACCGCAGGGATCGGGGCGGCGGGGAGTCCGGCCTTCGCCGCGGTGAGGATGAACGCGCAGTCCCGGGCGAGGCGGACGGCCCCGGCAAGTGCCTTCGGGGAGAACCGGCGGGCCATCTCCTCCCCCGTGTGGATGCGGGCGGTGGCGGTCGGCGGCAGCCATCCGGCGACCTCGTCGAGGGACCGGTGGGAGCGGACGGCGGCCCGCACCTGGGCGTTGCGGAACCGGGACCTGGTCGCGTAGTGGACGGCGTTCGTCGCGACGACCGGCAGGTGGAACCGGGCGGCGAGCTCCTCGAGGTGGCGGATCCGGGCGTCGTCCTCGGGTACACCCGAGCGGGTGAGTTCGACGGCGACGTTGTCCCGCCCGAACATCCCGACGATCCGCCGGAGTGCCGCCACTCCCCCGTCCGCGTCGTCCAGGTGCGGCAGGAGCAGTCCCTTGCGGCACCCCGTGAGGATCCACCAGTCCCCGTGCGTCCGGGAGGTCTCCGCGAGTTCCTCGAGGTCGAACACCGGGCGGTTCTTCTCACCGCGCAGATTCGCAGTCGTGATCGCGGCCGACAGCCGGCGGTATCCGTCGACCCCACGGGCGAGCGTGAGCACGTGCAGGGCCTCCGGGTCCACCTGACCGGGGATGCGTTCGGTGAGTCCGACGGAGAGCTCGGAACCGAAGACGGTCGGCAGTCCCACCCGCGCCGCGGCCTGCGCGAACCGGACGACTCCGTACAGACCGTTGTGGTCGGTGAGGGCGAGAGCCTCGAGTCCGGCCTCGGCTCCCGCGGTCACGAGCTCCTCCGGCTCCGAGGCACCGTCGAGGAAACTGAAGTCCGAGTGCACGTGGAGTTCCGCCCAGGGAACGCCGGTGGTGAGTGGCCGACGCACGGTGGAGGACGTGCCCGGGGTGGGACGGTCGGGGCAGGTGTCGCTGTCGGCGCGGTCGATGTGTGCGCCTTGGGCACGGCCCGTACCGGCACTGCCGGGGGCGCCGGGCGGGGTACGCCGGAGCAGGTACCGGTCCGGGCGGGAGAACGCGGGAGCATCGGAACCGTCGGCTCCCGCGGGGACAGCGTGCCCCGGGGAAGTGCCCTCGCCCCCGATGTTCACGGGGGTGCGGCCCTCGGTGGCGGTGCGCTCGCCGGTAGTGCTCTCGCCCGCAGTGTTCTCGGTGGCGGTGTTCTCGGTGGTGAGGCCCTCATCGGCGGGGTTCTTCGCATACCGGCTGCGGCGATCGGAGCCGCCCTCGCCCACGGACACCGGCATGATCGGCTCGTCGCGGATTCTGCGGTGTGCGGCCCGATGGTTCTCCGCCCCGTCGTGGAATGCTTCGGGATCCCGCTCCGACGAGGCGCGTTCGTGAGCCTCCTCCTGCGCAGCCGCTTCCTCACGCGCACGCTTCGCCCGGGTCTCGGCGGCGAGGGCGTCCGCGTTGCCGCTGAGGACGGAGAGTTTCCGCGCGAGCTCGTTCCACGGTGTCCGCGGATTGTTGAAACCCATCGTGGTGCTCCTTCCTCGTCGTCCTCGTTCTTCTCAACGCGGCGCTGTCTTCTCGGGATAGTGCTGTCTTCTCGGGATAGTGCTGTCGGCTCTGTTCGTCGGAGTGCCTTGTGGGCGCCTGCGTGACCCTGTTCGTCAGTGCTCTCCTGCGTGCGAAGGCACCTGCCACCGCGTCTCCGCTCGCCGACGCTTCTCCGCTCGTCACGCAGACCCTGTTCGCGGGGTGGCCCTGTTCCCGACGCTTCTCCGTCCAACACGCCACTGCTCGCCGGCGCGTCTCTGTTCCCCGGCGTGCCCCCTGTCCGCGGGCAGGTCTCCGCGCGCCGGCACAGGTGCCGCATCCCAGGAGCGCTGCTCCTCATGCGTACCGCCCGGTGAGGTACCACTGGCCCTGTTCCTTGCACAGGAGGAAAGCGCGCCCTTCGGCGTCGACCACCTGGAGGCGCACGCGGTACTGCGCGGTCTCCGGATCCCACCAGCGGGTCTCGACCGGCCAGGTGGCGGACCAGTCGGTGATGCGGGTGGAGAACCGCGGTCGGTCACCGGCTGCAGGCACGCGGAGGAACGCCGGCGCGTTGTCGAGCCCGGACGGACGCGCGATCACGATGTTCCCGTGGGCATCGAGCAGGTCCACCGGTGTGTGCTCGACGAGGGTGGGACGAGGTGCGGGGATCTGCCCGGGCCAGGGCGCCTCGGGGTCCCGGACGGGGTGCGGGGTCTGCTGCCACGGTGTCCAGAGGTTCGTCTCCGCGGGGTCCCGGCCGCCCTGGAGGGCGGGCACGAGGACGGAGTCGGCGCCGAAGAGTCCCTGGACCCGTTCGAGCGTGTGCGCGATCTGACCGGGGTGCTGGTCGAACAGACTGCGCTGGGTGCTCAGCGGGGCAAGGAGTTCGGCTGCAGCGAGGGAGATCGCGCTGATGCCGTCGGGCGCGTCGGTCTCCCACTCGGCGCCCGTCGCAGCGCTGCCGGCCTCCGAGGCGCCGGCTCCGCCCGGAGCCGGGGTCGTCGTGTGCAGCCAGCCCTCGGACTGCCAGCGGAGGCGGTCGGCGACCGTGGACTCGTTCATGTCCTCGATGCGCCAGGTACGCCGGTGGTCCTCCCCCGTCGTCGCGGTGAGTCCGATCGTCACCTGCGTGCACACGAGGCCGGCTGCGCGGATCCGACCGAGGAGTTCGGTCGCGAGTGAGCGCGCGTGGAAGGACAGGACGTCGCTGCGGCCGGTGGCGGGTTCGACAGCGGACTCCACCCGGTACTCCCGTGCCCGGACGTGGTCGATCGGCATGCGGTCGGGCAGGCCGGCGGCGAGGCGGTGCGCGCGGGTCCCGGCCTCCCCGAACCGGGCTGCCACGTCCGCCGCCGGGAGCGCGGCGAGATCACCGAGCGCGCGCAGACCGAGGTGTTCGAACACGGGAACGAGCGGGGCGAAGGCCTCCGGATCGACCTCTGCGAGCACGGTGACGGGCACACCGTGGAGGAATGCCGCGGTGCGTCCGGGTGCCACCCGGGTCGAGGTGCGGGACGCGATGAGGGCGGCGAACGGGGTGTCCGCGAGCCCGGGGAGGAACTCCCAGCCGGTGCGGTCGGTGAGGCCGGTGAGGAGTTCCTCGACCGCGGCTTCCTCGGTGGGGTGGCTGCGGCGCAGGGAGGACGCGGGGATGCTCACGGTGCCCGGGGCGAGGAGCGAGAACCGGGCGACGAGCCCCTCGAGGACCCCGATGCCGGCCGCGAACACCCGGTGATCGCGCTCCTCGTCCCGGGCCACGAGGCGCATCCGCGGGCACCGCAGTTGCGCGGCCCGCTTGCCGAGGCCGATGTGCACCCCGGCATGCCCGGCGCTCGTATTGCTCGCGGTGATCCGGCCGTTGCCGAGGACCGCGAGCGGTTCGTCCGCGCCGATCCCGAGGTCGATCGCCGCGGCCGTGCACGGCCAGTCGGGAACCGCCAGGACGAGAGTGCGGTGGGCGGGTCCAGTGGGGTCCGCAGTGCCGGCGGGACCGGTGGGTTCCGTGAGGTTCGCGGGGTGCGTGGGGCCCGTACGATCCGGGGATTCGGTGGGGTCTGTGGAAGTGATGGGGTCCCTGGAAGTGATGGCGTCCGTGGAGAGGGAGGTGGCTGGGGAGGCGGACGGCATGCGGTGAGTGCGGCTGCTCATGCGCGCCCTCCGTCGACCGCGGTGAGCACGGGACGTGGTGGTGCCATGGCGTCGGGAGCCTCGCGGTTCCCGTCCGGGGTGGCGGAGGCGGGAGGAGTGGGACCGGGAGAGGTGGAGTCGGGAGCAGGAGTGACGGCGGCAGGGGGGACGGCGGCAGGAGAGGTACTGGCCGGGACCGAGGTGCGGGGCGCCTCGGGTGCGGGGACGGGAGCGCCTTCCGGGGAGGGAGTGCCCGCCGGGACGGGAACGCCGTACGGCCGCGCCGGGTTGCCCTGCGGCAGGCGGGCCGGAGCTGCTTGGACCCGGCCGCTCGGGCCGGGCAGGAGGAGTGCGTGACTGCCGGTGCGCGACGAGTGGACGGTCACGGTGCAGTGCTCGAGGCGCCCTGCGCCGTGTGCGGTGCCGTCCCAGTGACCGGCGGAGACGGTGAGTTGCTCCGTGGTGCCGGCGAAGGGCTCGAGCACGACGATGCTGCTCCGGCGTTCGCGCACCTTGGCGGCGAGACGACTGCGTTCGGTGGCGGTGGTGCGGTAGCCGGGACGCACGAGGAGGACGTCGAAGGATTCCACGAGGATCGAAGTGACACGCAGCCAGTCCTGAGTGGGGGTGGCGAGGTTCACGAAGTGGCCGAGGTCGATGCCGAGATCCGTGAGGGTCGCGACGGCAGGCTCCCCCAGCCCGATGGCACACGTCCAGAGGTCGTCCCGGGTGAGCGCGGCGACAGAGGCCAGGGCGAAGGTGAGTGCGCGGTCCCCGGTCATCTGGACGATCTCCCCGCGGGGAAGGCCTCCCCGGACGAAGACGGGATGCAGTGGTGGGTCCGCAGGGAAGGGCTCCTTGCCCAGGGACAGCTCCGACGCCGGCCGGATCCCCGGGAGGCGTGAGAGCTGTGCGAGAGCTTCGGCGGACATACCTCCATTATCGAACACGTGTTCGAAACGAGCAAGCGTGCAGGTGGCACGGGCAGGGGCTCCGAATCGGGAATCCAATTACTCTAAAGGCACCCAAAATCAGGGTTCTCGTGCTTCTCGGAGGGACGGGATGGAGGGTCTGTGCGGAGGGCCGAGGTGCCGGACCGGAACGGCGCGAAACGGCGGGATCGGCGGGGTCGGGGTAGCCGGTCAGCAGCAGGATCGCGGGCACCGTCGGCATCAGGGTCGGGGTGGACGTGCGGGCGCCCACCGGACCGACCCGGCGAGGTGATCAGAAAGATGGCGGGTCGTCGGATCGGAATCGGACACCGGAGTCGAACGGGTCGGGCGGGCCGCCCCCGACAGTGCCGTCGGTGGCAGTACTGTCGGTGGCAGTCCCATCGGTCCGATCAGGTGCAGATCCCGACCGATGCTCGGTTGCCGCTCCGGTCGGCGCTGTCGGCCGGCCGTGGTCGCTCCGGGAAGGTTCGAATCCGGGCCGTAATCTTTCCCGATCCGCATGAGTTCGATCGAGTTCTGCTCGCGCACGTTCGTGCTCCGTCCGTGTTCGTTCACGTCGAGCGCGACGACGAGACTCGAGTTCGTTCCGGATCATCCGCATCCGACGAGAGCATTCGGCGCTCAGACGCCGAGCCTCGGCGAGCGCGGAGCGAGCCACGTCCTCGGCCTCCTGTGCTTCCAGGCGGGCCAAGGATGCCCGTTTCGCGGCCCGTAATGCCTCCCGGGTTGCCTCCGAGGCGGAGCCCTCCTCCCCGGCCGCTCGCGTGCGGAGCTCGAGCAGCTGCCGATCGGACAGAGGTTCCAGTTCGGCGCGCAGCGCAGCGTCGTCGCCGGCGACAGGCCCGGTGCCGGTGTCGGTGCTGGCGTCGGAGTCAGTGCCGGTGTCGGTGCCAGTGCTGGTTTCCGCGCAGGCGTCATCCCCGGTGCGATCGTTCGCGGTGAACCGGCGGGCATGGGCGGCGTCGATGGGGCGTTCAGGAGATACGACGGTCCAGGTGTGCCCGTAGGGCAGCATCCAGTGCTTCGTGCCGTCGGGGAGGTTCACCGCCCATATCCGCCCGTCGGTCTTCGCCTGATGATGCTCCTTGCACAAGGGTTGGAGGTTCGAGAACACGGTGGGCCCACCGGAGTCCGGATCGTCCTGGTCGAAGGGGTTCACGTGGTCGATCTCGCACACCACCGCGGGACGTGTACAGCCCGGGCCGGCGCAGGTCTGCCACTTCACCTGCAGCGTGCGTCGAAGATCCTCCGTCACCCGGTATCTACGGGCTTTCGCATCCAGCGGAGTGCCGGTGGCCGGGTCGGTGAGGATCCTCCACCACGAGCGCGTTCCGGAGGCGAACCGGCGGGCGATGGAAGCCGGCACCGGGGACCCGTCGGCGAGCGTGCCGGGCAGGTCCGCCTTCCCGGTGAGCGTGAGGAACGGCACGGTGACGTTCACCGACGCCTGCTGGGACAGGAACCGGCGGGAGTCCGGCAGACCGATCACGATTCTCATCGGCTCGTCCGCGCTGTTCGTCCCACCCGGAAGAGCTGCCCCGTCCGAATGAGTCGCGCTGTTCGCCCCTTCCGGGAGAGGCGCCCCGTCCGGACGAGCTTCCCCGTCCGAATGAGCTGCGCCGTGCGAGACGTGGGAGTGATCCGTGGTGCCGGAAGTGCCGTGGGCGGTGAGGGTTCTCGGGTCGAGGGCGCCGGTGAGGACCGCGTCGGTCTCCGCCGGGGTGAGGTTCCGCACCCACGATCCCCGCCGCACCCCAGCGCCGTCACCCCGAAGGGCGGCAGTGCTGCCGGCTGCTGCGGTCGGAGCGGTGTGGAGGGTGAGGGTCGGGCGCATGCCCATGACCGCGTCGAACATGAGCGCACCGATGGACCGATCGTCCAGGACTTGGGCACCTGCGGGGATCTCGGGGAACACCTCGGTGGTGCCGTTCTTGATGGCCCGTGCCATTCCCTCGAGACGTCGGTAGCAGGCCTGGGTCTCCAACAACGGTCCGGTGAGGGTGAGAGTGCCCGAGCCGTCGCCATTGGCGAAGAACTGCACGTTCCGGCGCTCCCGGATCTCCTTGTCCCGTTCCGGGAGAACACCGAGGGCGGCGATCTCCTGTCGCAGTGCTTTGGTGAACGAGTCGAGCTTGATCGCTCCGGACTTCCCGGCCAGGAACGCATCCAACCTCGGTAGGCAGGACGCCGGCAGGGCGCGGGTGAGACGTCCGGTTGCCTCGACGAACGTGAACGGCACTTCTCCGTTGAGGGCGCGGGCGAAGAAGGTCGGGAGCCCGTAGGCGAGGGTGATCGCGTCGCGGGCGTACGCCTGCGCCCGAGAATGCGTGAGTCCGGTGAGCACGGTGATGACCGCGTGGTCGGCGGTATCGACGTGGGCCCGCACCCACATGGCGACACTCGTCGACGGGCGCAGGTACGGGAACGCCGGCATGACGAGCCCCGCGGTGTCCTCGTCGGGGCTGATGCCCGAGTCGGTGCGGTCGTACTCGGCGGGACGGGAGGCATCGCCGCCCAGTGCGGAACTGTGATTCTCCTTCGGCACGGCAGCCATTCCGGTGGTGGGCGTCGGGGCCAGTGTGGTGAGAACGCGCTTCGCTTCGGCCAGGCGCTCACGCGCGGACGCGTACGCGGCTTGTGTCGCCCGGATATGCCGGCGGGCGTGATACGGGCCGGTGATGTGCCGGTAGAGATCCGAGGACGACGAAGCCTGACCGGTGGCCTGCTGCGAAGCGGACGGACGCACTGTCCCCGCGCGAGCCGAGTGCGGTGACCGCGGCCACCTCGTGGTGAACCGGCAGTCGTCGAGGACCCATCCGGGTTCGCAACGCCGCACCCGGTAGCGCATTCCGTTCGGGCCCACTCCCGAAGAACGCTGCCGTGCCTGCTCGATCAGTTCGGTGAACACTGCGTCCACGGACCGAACAGGAACAGCTGCCACGGACCGTTCGCGTCCCGATCGTTCGGGCTTGACCTGCTGCGCGAGCGTCAGAGTACGGACCCGTTCGGCCTCCCTGAGCTCCGCCTGCGCTGCGGTGACGCGTGAGCGTGCTTCGCGGAGGGTTTCGGTTGCGGTCTCCACGGCGGCCCACCGGTCGAGCGTCTCGATGATCGTCGCGACCTCGAGAGCCAGGTCCTGCGGGACCTCGCAGCCGGTACCGGCAACGCACGCGTGCGGACCGGAGTCGTCCCGAGGATCACACGGAGTGTTCTCGCGCCGGAGGACATCGAGGGCGTTCTCCCCGTGAGTGAACGCGACGGTGGCCCGGTGTGCTTCCTCGGCCATGGCGTGTTCTGCCGTGGGCGCACCGAGTTCGGGGACGGGGTGGAGGGTGTGGAGGACTTCACCGACGAGGTACTCGGCCGTGTCCCGCATGCGTGCACTGCGTGCCCGGTCCTCGGCGAGAGCACTCGCGGCCAGGCGGGCCAGGCGCCTGCCGCCGAGGGCGTTGACGTGTGTGTCGATCCGGGTCGGCACGACATGGCGACGCACATCGAAGCTCGGGTTCACGTCAGGGCTCGGGTGAGTGGCGGAGTGGTCGGTCGTCATGTCGGTCACCTCCTTCGGGGCGGATACCCGGGAGTCCTGCCGTCGAGGACTCCGGAATCTCCGATTCACGAATCGGATATCAGTCTTGATGTCCGACTCCTGCTCGTTGGAACCATCATTGCAGGAGGCACGGACACAAGTCCGGCGATGCCGCCGTCACCGACCGCCGTCGTCAGCGTTGACATGCAGCTCTCGGACAACGACGCCCGTCTCGCACGCACGATGGGGGTGCCGACACGCACGCGGGCTCCACGGCGCACACGAAAGGCGCGGGAACGAGCAGAACTCGTTCCCGCGCCTCGCGCCACTCACCGACCGGCAGGTGCACACCCCCGGTGGAAGCTCATACCCCCGGTGCAGGCGCATACCCACGCCGCCGGGAATCACCCCACGGTGACGGTGATCTCCCCGGTCGCGTGGCAGCGTGCGGCGGGGTGCAGCAGCGAGTTCACTCCGATCGCGTTCGGCACGGAGTTCGCGATGCCGTGGGCCACGATCGTCTTCGCCTTCACCGCGGCGTCGACGATGTCGAGCCCGGTGGCGACGCCTGCAGCGATCGCGGACGCGAAGGAACATCCGGCGCCGTTGACGAGCTCGTTGTTGACCTTGCCGGTCGTGAGCGTCGTGAACGTCTGCCCGTCGAAGATGACGTCGATCGCGTCACCGCCGGCCAGACGTGCCCCGCCCTTGACGATGACGTTCTTCGCACCCTGGCCGTGGATGACCCGGGCGGCCTCCTGCATCCCCTCGACGTCGGTGATCTCACCGATCCCCGCGAGGGTGCCGGCCTCCTCGAGGTTCGGCGTCACCACTGTCGCGTGCGGCACGAGGTTCTGCACGAACAGGTCCTTGAGGTCGACCATCGTGCCGGCCCCCTTGCACACGAGAACGGGATCGAGCACATAAGGAAGCTCGTTCGACTTCACGTGCTCGGCGAGGACGAGTGCCGACTCCACGGTTCCGAGCATGCCGGACTTGATGACGTCGAAGTCGTGGATCGCGAGCGCGGATTCGAGCTGCGTGCGCACGACGTCCTCGGAGAAGAACTCCATCGCGTGCTCGAAGCCCTTCTGCGGGTCGAACGTGACGATGCAGGTGAGGACCGACGCGCCGAAGACGCCGTACTCCTCGAACATCTTGAGGTCGGCAGCGATACCGGCACCGCCGGAGACGTCGGATCCGGCGAAGGTGAGAGCGCGAGGCGCCATGGGGAGTCGTCCTTTCGACGAGGATTTCGGAGCACCTCATCGTACGCCCGACTGGACCAGAGGAATGAGCCAGAAATCACGCAGTTCGGTGGGCCAGACTGCCGAGGCGCGACCACCCGCCGCCCACGGCTCATCTCGGCACGCCGATCCCCACCCGCCGAGGCGCCCCCCCACCCGGGCACTCGTGGCACCGGAGCCCGGATCACTCCCCGCCCGGGTACCCCAACTGTTTCCACGCCTCGTACACGGCGATCGACGCGGAGTTCGCGAGGTTGAGCGATCGGCGGGCCGGCTGCATCGGGATCCGTACCCGAACGTCGACGCGCGGATCGTCGAGCACTTCGTCGGGCAGGCCGACGGACTCCTTCCCGAAGAGGAGGACGTCGTCGTCGCGGAACGCGACCTCGGCGAGCGTCACGTCCGCGTGGGAGGTGAACGCGAGTACGCGGCGCCCCTCCACGGCCGACCACATCGCTTCCATGTCCGGCTGCACCGTCACGTGCGCGAGGTCGTGGTAGTCGAGCCCGGCACGGCGCAGTTTCGTGTCGCCCATGTCGAAACCGAGCGGCTCGACGAGGTGGAGGTGCGCTCCGGTGACCGCGGCCAGGCGGATCGCATTGCCGGAGTTGCCGGGGATCTCGGGCTCGTGGAAGACGAGCGAGAGATGGTGGGCACGCGCATCGGGCTCCGCGACCGCGGGAACGAGCGCCCCGGTGGGCGCTGCTGCGTCGGATCCCGCTGTGGATCCCGCTCCGGATGCGTGCGGCGTGGACGTCATGACGGGTTCCCCCTGGGTGAGAAAGACGGCGAAGTGCGACAACGGCGAGTGTGAAGACCGGAGTGCGACGACCGGGAAGACGGCACACGTGAGAAACGGCACCTGGTGAATGACGGAACCCCGGCCCGGTCGCACGCGTGACGTGCATCCGAGGCCGGGGCCCGTGGGACCGCCGGAGTCGCCCTCCGGTGTCCCGGGGAACCGCTGACGGTTCCCGAAATCCTGTGATCAGGAGCGCTTGCCGAAGCCCTTGTAGCGGTCCTTGAACTTCTCGACACGGCCGGCGGCGTCCATGATGCGCTGCTTACCGGTGTAGAAGGGGTGCGAGGCCGAGGAGATCTCGACGTCGACGAGCGGGTACGTGTTGCCGTCCTCCCACTCGATGGTCTTGTCGGTCTTCACCGTGGAGCGGGTGAGGAACTTGGTGCCGGACGCGAGGTCGTTGAAGACGACCGGGTGGTAATCCGGGTGGATGTCCTTCTGCATGGTGTCCTTCTTCGGGAATTCGTCGCAGGTGCCTGGTGCAACGCTGTTGCCCGCCAGTACCTGAATTCGGATAACGGCTCCGGTGCGGAACCGACAGTCAAGCGTACCTGATGGAACGCCCCGCGCACGAACCGCGACACCCGCGCTGTCACATGCACTGACACCCACACGCCTCCGGCCTCTACCCCGCTGCTCCCGACCATTACAGTGAACAGCCGTGACTTCCTTCGACCTCGGGCGCATCGGCGCGGGCCTCTCCTTCACACCGAGTGTTCCTGCCCTCCTCGAGGCACTCGCGTCTCCGGACGCCTCTGTCGTGGTTCAGGCCCCGCCCGGCTCCGGCAAGACGACCGTCGTCCCGCCCGCCGTCGCGAACCTCCTCGCCCGGGAATCCACTGCCCGGGAGTCCGCTGCCCAGGAGGCCCCCGCCGAGGTGCCCCGCAGCACCCGGCCCGCGGCGCCTCGGGTGCTCGTCACCTCCCCGCGTCGCGTCGCGGCGCGTGCCGCCGCCTCCCGGCTCCGGTCGCTCATGAGCAGCACGGCATCCACGGGCGCCCCACGCTCCGTGGCCGGCACCGCCTCCGGCACACTCCCGCCCGAGGCGCTCGTCGGTCACACCGTCCGCGGCGAATCCACCGCAGGTCCCGACACGCGCGTCGAGTTCCTCACGCCCGGGGTTCTCGTCCGCCGTCTGTTGAACGACCCCGAGCTCCCCGGCATCGGCGCCGTGGTCCTCGACGAGGTCCACGAACGCTCCCTCGACACGGATCTCCTTCTCGGCATGCTCGCCGAGGTGGCCGAACTCCGCGGAGACCTCCGGCTCGTCGCGATGTCCGCGACGGTCGACGCCCCGATGTTCGCGCGCGCGCTCGGTTCCGAGGACGCTCCGGCTCCGGTCGTCGACTCCGCCGCGGCACTCCACCCCGTCGAGGTGCAGTGGGCACCGTTCTCCCATCACCGCACCGATGAGCGCGGGGTGCGTCGGGATTTCCTCGACCACGTCGCCCGCACCGCCGTCCGGGCACGCGCCGGATTCGTGGCCCCGGAGGCCGACGCCGGTGGCTCTCCCGATCGAACCACGTCGCCCTCCGCACACACCGCCGAACCCGGCAGCACGCCCGGCGACACAGCTGTCGACGCCCTCGTCTTCGTGCCCGGCGCCCGCGAGGTCTCCCACATCGCCGCAGCGATCGCCCGCCTCGACCCCGGGATCGACGTCCTCGAGCTCCACGGCGGGATCCCCGCGCAGGACCAGGACAGGGCCGTCCGGGGCCGCGCCGAGGGCGAGCGCCCGCGGATCGTCGTGTCGACGTCGCTCGCGGAGTCCTCGCTCACGGTGCCCGGGGTGCGTGTCGTCGTCGATGCGGGGCTCTCCCGTGAACCCCGGCGGGACCTCGTGCGCGGCATGTCGGGCCTCGTGACGGTGAGCGCCTCCCAGGCCTCGTGCGTGCAGCGGGCGGGCCGTGCCGGCCGCCTGGGGCCGGGGCTCGTCGTCCGGTGCTTCGACGAGCGCACCTTCGCCGCCGCTCCTGCGCACATCACGCCCGAGGTGCGCGCGGCCGATCTCACGGACGCCGTGCTCACTCTCGCCGCCTGGGGATCGCCCCGCGGGGAGGATCTCCGTCTTCCCGAACCCCTCCCGGCCGAGGCGGCACGGGCTGCCGAGGCCGTCCTCCACGGTCTCGGGGCGGTCGACGACACCGGTGCGATCACCGCGCGCGGACGGGCCCTCGCACAGGTGCCTGCGGACCCGCGGATCGCACGGGCGCTCCTCGACGGCGCACCCCTGGCGGGAGCCCACCGGGCGGCCGAGGTCGCGGCGGCCCTCGCGAGCGGTGAACGCGCACCCGGAGGCGACCTCGAGGCTCTCGTGCGCGAACTCCGCGACGGGAGGGCTCCCGCAGCCCGCGCATTTCGCCGGGAGGTCGACAGGCTCGAGCGGATCGCACAGCGGCCCGCCGGAACCGCCCGGGGCACGCCGAGTGCGAACACCCTGCCCGCCGCCGACCTCACCGGTTACCTCGTCGCCCTCGCACACCCCGAACGGATCGCCCGCGAGGTGCCCGAACGTCCCGGGACGTTCCTCCTGTCCGGTGGTACGCGCGCCGCGCTCCCCGGTGTGCCGTCGTCGGCGACCTCCCGGTCCTCCACGGCCGCGTCGGGCTCGTCCTCGTCCGTCTCGCAGTCCTCCGCCGAACCGCGCTGGCTCGCCGTCGCCGAGGTGCAACGGGCGAGCGGAGCCCAGGCGGCGGGCACCGGCGCCGTCATCCGCGCAGCGGCGGCCCTCTCCGAGGACACCGCACTCCTCGCCGGTGCCCCGCTGCGAACGGACCCCACGACCGCCGAGTTCTCGGGAGGGAAGGTACGGGCGAGGCGGGAGCGGCGCCTCGGCGCGATCGTCCTGAGCTCCACCCCGACCCGGCCGGACGCCGAGGACGGTCGGAAGGCGGTGCAGGACGCCCTCCGACGAGCGGGGACGGGCGTTCTCGACTGGTCGGACGCGGCCCGTGCGCTGCGGTCCCGGCTCGCGCTCCTCCACCGGGAGCTCGGCGACCCGTGGCCGGACGTGTCGGAGACCGGGCTGCTCGCGCGCCTCGACGAGTGGCTGGGACCGGAGATCGATGCCCTCGCCCGCGGCGCCTCGGCGAGGTCCGTGCACGTCACCGACGCCCTGCGGAGGCTGCTGCCGTGGCCCGAGGCGGTGCGGCTCGACGAGCTCGTGCCGGAACGGCTCGAGGTCCCGTCCGGTTCGCACGTGCGGATCACCTATCCGGAGCCCGAGGCCGACGGCACGCTCGACGCCGCTGCGCGCCCCCTCGTCGAGGTGAAGCTGCAGGAGTGCTTCGGGTGGGCCGAGACACCGCGCCTCGTCGACGGGCGGGTGCCGGTGCTCTTCCACCTGCTCTCCCCCGGGCGTGCGCCGCTCGCGATCACCGACGATCTCGCGTCGTTCTGGTCCGGCCCCTACGCGGGAGTACGCGCCGAGATGCGCGGGCGTTACCCGAAGCATCCGTGGCCCGAGGACCCGTGGACCGCGGTGGCGACGAAGAAGACGAACCGGGCGTTGCGCCGGGACGGCTGAGACCCTCGAGCAGGAAGTCAGCCGAGCAGCTATCGTGCCGCCCATGCACGGAATCCTCCCCACCACTGTCGACACCGTCCCCGCCCGCGAACACCCCGAACTCCTCGCGGAACCCGTCACCGCCGCCCTCGCGGATCTGCCCGCCGATCTCGAGCTGCAGGCGTTCCCCATCGACCCCGAACTCGCCGACACGCAGGCGCTCACGGATGCCCTCGGCCTCTCGCTCGAACACTCGGCGAACTGCGTGCTCGTCGCCGGATCGCGTGCCGGTGAGGAACGGATCGCCGCCTGCATCGTGCTCGCGACGACGAAGGCGGACGTGAACAAACGGGTGAAGAAGCTCCTCGACGTCCGCAAGTGCTCCTTCATGCCCATGGACCGTGCCACGGGCGAATCCGGCATGGAGTACGGCGGGATCGGCCCCATCGGCCTGCCTGCCGATTGGCGCATCCTCGTCGACTCCCGGGTCGTCGCTCAGCCGGCGGTCGTCATCGGCTCGGGCATCCGCGCCTCGAAGATCGTGCTCTCCGGGGCCGATGTGGCCCGGCTGCCCGGCGTCGAGGTGGTCGAGGACCTCGCGATCGAGGTGTGAGCTTCACCCTGTGCTCGGTTCGGTCGGTCGTCGGTTCGCTCAGTCGTCCACACGCAGCCCGAGGTGTGTGAGCACCGCCCGCACCCGTCGGTGGTCCGCGGAGTCCGGCGGGAGTTCGAGCTTCTGGAAGATCTGCGCGACGTTCTTCTCGACCGCACCGTAGGAGACGAAGAGCGCCTCCGCGATCGCCGAGTTGCTCCTCCCCTGCGCCATGAGTTCGAGGACCTCGCGTTCGCGCGGGGTGAGGCGGGCCAGGCCCGCATTCGCCTGGTCCGACCGCATCGCCGAGGCGTCCCGCGCCTCGGCAGTCCTCTCGCCTGCCGTACCGGGCGGGGCTGTTGTGCCCGAGCCGGGCGCGCCCGCACCGGACGCCGTCCGTCCGGCCGTGCCCGATTCCGCCGGTGCCGCGAGGGGATTCCCCGAGCCCAGCAGCTGTCCGACGACCTCGGGGTCGAGGGCGGTCTGACCGCCGGCGACCCGCGTGAGGGCGTCGAGGAAGTCCGAGACGTCGGCGACGCGGTCCTTGAGGAGATAGCCGACTCCGCGAGCGTCCGTGGCGAGGAGTTCGGCAGCGAAGCGCGTCTCCACCCACTGCGAGAAGAGCATGACGGGCAGACCGGGGAACCGGGTGCGGAGGTCGAGGACGGCGCGGAGGCCCTCATCGGTGTGACTCGGCGGCATGCGGACGTCCGCGATGACGATGTCCGGCAGGTCCTCGGCGAGCGCGTTCACCGCAGTGACGAGTTCCGCGCCGTCACCGGCGTGCACGACGACCTCGTGCCCCCGCCGCTCGAGCAGGGCGATGAGACCGTCGCGCAGGATCGCGGAGTCCTCCGCGAGAGCGATCCTCATGAGTGGGGTTCCTCTTTCTCGGTCACGTGACCAACTCGGTCATGCGTGCTACTCGGTCATGCGTCCTATTCGGTCACGTGCATTGCTCGGTCACGCGCGCATCGGCACCGTGATGCGGATGTGGGTCGGGCCGCCGTGGGGACTGTCAATCGTGAGCGTACCCTCCACTCCGGAGAGCCGGTCGGCGACGCCGAGCAGCCCGGTGCCGGTGTGCGCACGGCCGGTGTGCGTGCGGTCCCGCGCACCCGTCGGCAGTGCCGCTCCCCCGACGCCGTCGTCGAAGACGTCGACCGTGAGCGCCCGGTGGCGGCGATCGAGCTCCCGGGTGTCGGCCTCGATCCGGATGCGCGTCGCGGCCGCGTGCTTGACCGCGTTCGTGAGGAGTTCCGCGACCGCGAAGTAGACGATCGTGACGACCGGGGTGGGGACCTCGACTCCCTCGAGGCCGCCCGTCTGGAGCTTCACCGGGAGCGGGCTGCGGGAGGCGAGCGTCTCGAGAGCCGTCGGGAGCCCCGAGTCGAGGACGGGCGGGCGCATCCCGCGGGTGAGTTCGCGGAGTTCCGTGATCGTGCCCTTCGCGTCACTGTGGGCGCTCGCGAGCACCTCGGCGACGTCCTCGGTGGAACTCCCGGTGAGGAGCATGTCCCGCGCGTCACCGACCTTCATCGCCACCGACACGAGCCTGGCCTGGGCCCCGTCGTGGAGGTTCCGTTCGATGCTGCTCAGGCGCGCCTCGGCGTCCTCGACGGTGGCGCGCCGGGCGGTCTCCGCGGCGGCGACCCGGAGGGAGCCGGCGGTCGGCGAGAGGAGCCCCCGGGTGAGGAGGACGACGAGGCCGGCGAAGCCGCGTGTGATCCACGGCCATACGAAGAGGAACACGAGGAGCCCGGCGAGCGCGAGGAGGAGGTGCCGCACGGGGGTGTCGACGAACCAGTCTGGGCCGAGGCTCGCTCCGCGGTGCCACGTACCGTCGCTCGCCCGTTGGGCCGGGAGGGACCACGACCACAACCAGTGCGTCATCGCGCCGAACGAGGCCGCGAGCAGTGAGGTGCTGAGCACGAACCCGAGGATCGCGACGGGGAAGGAGACGAACATGAAGAGGAGGGCCCGCCACCCGGTCGCGTCGCCGAGGTTGCCGCCCATCGTCGCCCAGAAGCCGCCGTGCGCGCGCACGGGTGGGGGTGCCGGGGTGTCGTCGTGGAGGATGCCGCGGGCGAGCGCCCGGTACATCGCACCCCAGCCGCGGGCGGCGAGGACGAGCCAGCCGGCGACGAAGAGGCCGACGAGAGTGATCGCGAGGCCCGCGAGCAACGAGGGGACGAGGAGCGCATAGGCGAGGGCGAAGGGCGCGACGAGGAGGAGCACCCACAGATAGCCGTAGGACCGCCATGTGCGTGCGGAGAAGGAGGAGAGGAGTGCGGCGGCGAGGTATGTCACGGGCTCAGCCTAGGTATGCCCTGGTGGGAGCGGTATGGAGTGCACCCGAGAGTACCTGTGTGGGGGTGGACACCGGTGGCGGGGATCGTCCTCAGATCGCGAGCCCGGTGGTGGGGAGATCCGCCTCCGCGAGCATGAATTCGACGAGCGGCAGGTAGAGCTGCGGGACGACGTCGTCGTCGAGGGGGACGGCGACCTCGAGAGTGCCCTGCGCCTCGGCGACGAAGAGGGCGGGGTCGTTGCAGTCTGCGAACCCGACGGTACGCAGGCCCCGGGTCGCCGCGTGGCCGGCCCAGCCGTGATCAGCGACCACGAGGTCCGGGAGGGCCTCCCCCCGGCGCTCGATCTCCGCGAGGAGGAGCTCCATGGGGTCGGGGAAGTGCGTGTGCGGAATCCCGCCGTGGAGGTGCCAGATCCACGTGCCGCGCAACTGCCGCAGGTCGCCGCCGTCGACGGTGTTCTCGATCGTGCCGGGGACGCGGACGATCTGGGCGCCGACGAGCTCCGCCGCGTGGGCGAGTGCCTGGTGGACCGGGAGCATGCCGGCGGGGTGGCCGGTGGCGAAGAGGATGCGGCCGCCGCCCCGGGCGACCTCACCGATGACCCGCGCCATCCTTCCGGACGCGTCGAGGCACTTCTGCGCGGAGATCGTGTCCTGGCCCGAGGTGTGGGCCGGGTCCGCGACGATGCCGACCTTCTCGACCATGAGGGCGAACACCGAGTCGTAGTCCCACTCGCGGGTGAGTTCGACGCCGAAGTGGAAGCTGCGCTCCTGGGCGAGGAACCGGTGGATGTGCGAGAGGTTGCCCTCGCGCGGGGTCGCGACGTTCCCGGTGATCCGGGCGTCGTCGAGCGCGGTGGCGAGGGCCGAGCGGTCCGGGTGGCCGTTGGCGTGGGCGCTCGTGAGAGGTGCGGAGTTCGACGCGGTGGAGGTCATGGCACCAGGGTATCGGGCGTGATGGGTGCGGGCGTGCCGGTGCGGGACCGGTTTTGACAGGCCGCACGGTCCACTGCGTACTGTTTCCCTTGTCTACTGATTCGGTAGGATAAGTCGGCTCAGAGCGCGTCACGGTGGTGCGTGGCCGTGACCAAGGAGGACGCAATGGGTCTGGACGCGTGGCTCACCCTGGCCGTGGTCCTCGGAGTCCTCGTCGCACTGGTGGGGAACCGGGTGTCGCCGGCGGTGGTGATGTTCTCCGGGGCCGTCGCCGTGCTCGTGCTCGGCATCGTGCCCGCGGACGAGGCGTTCTCCGGGTTCTCGAACGCGGCCCCGCTCACCGTCGCGGCGCTGTACGTCCTCGCCGCCGGTATCGAGAAGACCGGTGCGCTCACTCCGCTCATGCAGGCGACGCTCGGCGAACGCGGCACCTACCGGCTCCCCCTGTTGAGGGTCCTCACCCCGACGATGGGTGCCTCGGCGTTCCTCAACAACACCCCCATCGTCGCGATGCTCATCCCCCAGCTCACCACCTGGGCGAACCGACGCGGCGTCGCGGTGTCGAAACTGCTCATGCCGGTGTCCTTCGCGGCCGTGTTCGGCGGGCTCCTCACCGTCATCGGCACCTCGACCAATCTGGTGGTCTCCGGCCAGATGAGCGCCCTCGGCCTCGACGAACTCGGGTTCTTCGAGATCGGGAAGGTGGGGTTGCCGATCGCCCTCATCGGTTTCGTCCTGCTCGTCGGCCTCGCCCCGATCCTGCTGCCCGATCGGCGTTCCGCCCGCGACGAGGTCGAGAAGGAGGGGCGCCGGTTCTCCTTCGAGATGATCGTCGAGCCCGGTGGTCCCATCGACGGCAGGACCGTCGAGGGTGCGCGGCTGCGCGGACTCTCCGGCCTCTACCTCGCCTCCGTGGACCGTGGTGACACCGTCATCGCACCGGCCCGCCCGGACACCGTTCTCCGCGGTGGGAACCGTCTGCACTTCGTCGGTCCCACCGACCGCGTCCTCGACCTGCAGGAGATGCGCGGTCTGCGCTCGGCGGAACTCACCCACGTGCTCGATCTCGACCAGCCGACGGTCGCCTATTTCGAGGCCGTCGTCGGTCCCCGCTCGCCCCTCGTCGGTCGCACCCTCAAGTCCGTCGGGTTCCGCGCCACCTACCAGGCCGCGGTCCTCGCGATCCACCGGTCCGGTCAGCTCGTGGAGAACCGGCTCGGCACCGAACGCATCCGCCTCGGCGACACCCTCGTCCTCGCGAGCGATCCGGCGTTCCGGGATCGCTGGCGGGACCGCGCCGACTTCCTCCTCGTGGCCGAACTCGACGGGAAGCCCCCGGTCACCAGCCGTCGGGCGTGGATCCCGATCGGGATCCTCCTCGCGGTCGTCGTGCTCGCGGCCACGGGTATCGTCCCGATCCTCCAGGGTTCCCTGCTCGGGGCGATCGCGCTCGTCGCCACTCGGGTGCTCACGCCCCTCGAGGCCAGGCGGGCGGTGGACCTCGAGGTGATCGTCGTGATCGCGTCCGCCTTCGGACTCGCGGCCGCCATGCAGGGTTCCGGGTTGGCCGACGCCATCGCCGGTGGCATGGTGAACCTGTTCGGCGCCCTCGGACCCCACGGTGTGCTCCTCGGGCTCGTCTTCGCGACCGTCGTCCTCACCGAACTCATCACGAACAACGCCGCGGCCCTGCTCATGCTGCCGATCGCCGTGAACGCTGCGGCGAGTACCGGGGTCGATCCCCGAGGTGCCGCGATCGCGGTGGCGGTCGCCGCCTCGGCGTCGTTCCTCAGCCCCATCGGCTACCAGACGAACATGATGGTGTACGGCCCCGGCGGGTACCGCTTCACCGACTACGCACGGTTCGGATGGGTGTTCACGCTGCTCGTCATCGTGGGCACGGTGTTGCTCGTGCCCCTGTTCTGGGTGGGGTGAGACGCCGGGGTTCCTCTACTCCCCCACCTGCAACGCGTAGCACGTCACGGCGGTCGCCGCGGCGACGTTGAGGGAGTCGACGCCGTGCGCCATGGGGATGAGGACCGTCGACCTCGCCTGCGAGATCGTCCGGCGGGACAGCCCGTCGCCCTCGGTGCCCATGATGATCGCGACCTTCTCCGGAGGATCCGCTGCGAACTCCTTGAGGGACACCGAGTCCTCCTCGAGCGCGAGCGCGATCGTGTGGAAGCCGAGGTCGTGCAGGGCGTCCATGTCCGCCGGCCACGCGTCGAGGCGGGCCCACGGCACCTGGAACACCGTGCCCATCGACACCCGGATCGACCGCCGGTACAGCGGGTCCGCGCAGCGCGGGGTCACGAGCACCGCGTCGACACCGAGGCCCGCGGCCGACCGGAAGATCGCGCCGAGGTTCGTGTGATCGACGACGTCCTCGACGACGACCACACGGCGGGCGCCCTCGAGGATCCGGTCGAGCGGCACCGGCGCCGGTCGGTGCATCGCCGCGAGCGCGCCGCGGTGCAGGTGGTAGCCGGTGAGGTCCTCGACGGTGTCGTCGTCACCGATGAAGATCGGGACGCCGGCAGAGGTGCCGTCACCCGGGTCACCGTCACCGCCCGCGCCCGCCAACACCTCCGCGAGCTGCACGAACCAGTGACGGTTCATGAGGAAGGACCGCGGTCGGTGACCGGCGGCGAGCGCCCGTTCGATGATCTTCGTGCTCTCGGCGATGTAGAGCCCGCCCTCGGGTTCCATGAGGGTGCGGAGCCGCACGTCCGTGAGGCTCGTGTAGTCCTTCACGCGCTCGTCGGCAGGGTCGTCGAAGAAGACGATCCGTTCCCGGGCGATCCCGGCGGAGTCCGCGAGCGCGAGGATCTCCTCGTCGGTCGCCTGTTTCTTGCGCGGAGTGTTCATGCGTGTCGTGCTTTCGCTGGTTCGTGCTGGGAGACGCTCACATCAGGCGTCATTCACATCAACAGGATCCGCACGAGCGCCACGAGGCCGAGGACCACGATGATGCCGCGCAGCAGGGTCGGGTTGAACTTCCGCCCCACACGCGCACCGAGGTACCCGCCGATGAGCGACCCGACCGCCACGAGGAGCACGGCCGTCCAGTCGATGCGGTCCCACCCGACGATGACGTAGACGGACCCGGCGACGAGGTTGACGACGAGCACGAGGACGTTCTTGAGCCCATTGAGACGCTGCAGCGGATCCGGGAGCAGCAGACCGAGGAACCCGATGAGGATGATGCCCTGCGCAGCTGCGAAGTAGCCGCCGTACACCGCGGTCCCGTACACCGCGAGGACGACGAGAACGAAGGTCCCGATCGTCATCCGGGCGGGGGCACCGCCCGAGGCGCCCGGCGCCACGGCGACGTCACCGGCGAGCGCGGGCCCCGCCTCGGCGGCTTTCGCGTCCTTCCGGCGCTTGAGTGCCTTCTGGAGGGCCGGCTGGGTGATGACCATGACGAGCGCGAGGATCAGGAGCACCGGGACGATTGACTGGAACGCGTCCTCGGGCAGATGGAGCAGCAGGTATGCGCCGGTGAGCGCACCGAGCAGCGACGCCGGGATCAACTGCAGGACGCGCTTGCCCTGCCCCCGCAGCTCCTCGCGGTACCCGAGCGCGCCGGTGACGTTGCCGGGCACGAGCCCGACCGCGTTCGACATCGTCGCGACGACCGGTGGGACACCGAAGGCGACGAGGGCCGGGAACGTGACGAGGGTTCCGGAGCCGACGACGGCATTGATCCCACCGGCGGCGACACCGGCGAGGAGGACGAGGACGATCTCGAGGATCGAGTCGATGTGGGAGGCGGCGAACACGGGAAGGACCTGCGGGCTCAGACGGCGCGGGCCTGGAAACGGCCGGCCTGTTCCGTGAGCTCGATCGGCAGGTCGAAGGTCTCCGTGAGGTTCTCCGAGGTGAGGGTCTCACCGATGGGGCCGGCGGCGACCGCGGCCCCGTCCTTGATGAGGAGGAGATGGGTGACGCCCGAGGGGATCTCCTCGACGTGATGGGTCACCATGATCGTCGTCGGTGCGAAATGACCCGAGAGGATCTCGTTGAGCGCCTGGAGCAGCTCCTCACGCCCACCGAGGTCGAGGCCCGCCGCCGGCTCGTCGAGGAGCAGGAGTTCGGGGTCGGTCATGAGCGCACGTGCGATCTGCACACGCTTCTTCTCGCCCTCGGACAGCGTGCCGAAGGTGCGGTCGGCCATGTCCGCCATCCCGAAGGCGGCGAGGAGGTCCTTCGCACGTTCGAGGTCCTCGGGCTCGTACTCCTCGACCCAGCGTCCCTGCACGCCGTACGCGGCGGTGAGGACGACGTCGGAGACGGCCTCACCGCGCGGGATGCGGGCGGCGAGTGCGGAGGAGGCGTAGCCGATGCGGGGGCGGAGTTCGAACACGTCGACCCTGCCCATCGTCTCCTCGAGGATCTGCACGGTGCCAGAGGTCGGGTGCATGCGTCCCCCGGCGAGTTCGAGGAGCGTCGTCTTGCCCGCGCCGTTGCGTCCGAGGACGGCCCAGTGTTCGCCCTCCTGCACCGTCATCGACAGACCGTCGAGGAGGAATTTCGGACCACGGCGCACGCGCACATCATCAAGCACAAGGACTTCGCTCATGGCTCCAACCCTAGCGCAGCGGAGGGTGCCGACCGGGTCGGGGCAGGCCTCCCGGTGCGCCTTCCGCGCCAGTGCTGCCGCACGGGCCACCTGGTCTACCCTGTGGCGGATGGACACCGCGCTCGCCACCCTGCTCACCTCGCTCGCCCTCACCGCTCACCTGGGAGGACGGCTGGGCCCGGATGCGCTCGCGCAGACCTTCCTCGACGCGGAGCTCCCGGTCCCGCTCGTCCTCGAGGACGAGGTGTTCGGCACCGAGGCGCCCACCGGCCTGCTCCTCGCCGCCCCGGCACTGCGGGCGGCCGGTGTCGACCGGGTGCGCCTCGCACTCGTCCACCCGACCCTGCCGCTGCGCGTCCCCCGGGTGGAGAAGAACGCCCGGCGGGCGATCGCCCGGTCGTCCGCGGTCGCGGTCGCCGAGGTGCGCCACGAGTCCCGCGCGGTGCTCGTCCTCGACGGGGAGGCGAACATGCGGATCGTCCCGTGCGCCCGCGTGCCGTACGCCACGGTCGACACCGTCTCCGTCCCCGAGGCGGCACGCGCCCTCCGCGAATCCGTCATGGCCGCCCTGTCGATCGTCGAGACCCTCGACGCGCAGGTCCCGGAATCCATTCGCAACCTGCAGTGGCGCGATTGGCAGGCGGACATGAGCGACGGGGCCGCCCGAGGCGAACTCACCGGCCTCCTCGCCTCACCGGAGCACGCGATCGTCCTCCACGCCGCCCTCGACATCCATCAAGCCTTCTCCCCCGTCCTCGCTCCGGCGTCCCTGCAGCCACCGGAGCTCGGCGCGGCACTCGACCGGGTGCACAAGGCGGCGGCCGCGGTGATCACGGCCGTGAGCCGTGACAACGGGGTTGGATAGGGCGGGAGAAACAGAGCGGTCGGACAGGGCGGGAAGGCAGCGGTCGGACAGGGCACTCACCCAGCTCGCAGCGCCTTCTCGATCCGTGCGTTCGTCACCGCCGGCGCGAGGACCAGCGTGAGGAGAGCGAGGAGTCCGAACGCGATGAAGGTCCATCGGTACCCGATGACGGTGGCGACGAGGCCGCCGAGGAACGCACCGACCGGCTGGGTGCCCCATGCGAGGAGCCGATAGGCGCTGTTGAGCCTGCCGAGGAGGTGGTCCGGGGTGATCTCCTGACGCAGGGAGACGACCGTGACGTTCCACACCGCGATCATGAGGCCGTTCACCACGAACACGGCACCGATCACCCACACGTTCGGAACGATGAGCGCCCGCAGCACCGGGTTCCTCCAGAGGAAGGCCATGCCGTGCCGATGTCCCGGAGGACGCTGCGGGGCGCCTCGGCGTGTGTTTCCTGAGTCGTCGCCTCCTCCTGGGCCACGGTCTCCCCCTCCTCCGCCGAGGCACCGCGCCCCAGCTCCTCCCGTGCCCGGAAGGTGCCCCGCACGAGGAGCAGCGCCGCGCCGGTGAGGCCCCACAGCACCACGGGGGCACCGAGGGCGGCGGCCAGCGCCACGCGACGAGGAAACCGCCGAGCGGCGGGCCGACGAAGGTGTTCGCGACGAGTTCGCCCGCGTAGAGCCGGGAGTTCGCGCGAGTGAGCAGTGACCGGTCGACGACCTGCGGGAGGATCGTCTGCGCCGCCGTGTCGTAGAGGACCTCTGCGGTGCCGAGGACGAGGGCGAAACCGATGAGCACCCACACCGCTCCGGGCAGTGCAGCGAGATCACCCCAGAGGAACAGTCCCACCAGCGCACCGAGCGACACCAGCCGGACGGCCGTCGCCACGAGCATGACCGACCGCCGGTCCGCGCGATCGACGAGCACGCCGACGAACAGCGGCAGGACGAGCCACGGCGCGATCGCCGCCACGGACACGAGCGCGACGAGCATGGGGTCGCGGGTGAGGGCCGCCGCGACGAGCGGCACGGAGACCTTGAAGACGCCGTCCGCGAGGTTCGACAACACGGAAGAGATCCAGAGCGCGAGGAAACTCCACCCCAGCCGGTGCGGCACCGGAGTGTGCATCGGTGCGTGTGCGACCGCCCGGGGGCCTGTGTTGTCGGTCACGGGAGAATCCCCACACAGGTCCCGACTAAGCTGGTGACGTGGGTACTCAGCGCATCAGCATCATCCGGCCGGAGGGCGACGGCTATTCCGTCGCCACCAAGATCGTCCCCGCGTCCGCGGTCGAGAGCGAGATCGCCTCGGCCCGGCGTCTGCTCGGGGAGAACACCGGCGACATCGTCGTCGTCCCCGAACACCTGAGCACCACTCCGCCGTCGCTCGTCCTCATGGACGTCGACTCGACGTTCATCAACGAGGAGGTCATCGAGCTCCTCGCCGAACACGCCGGCAAGCGGGAGGAGGTCGCCGCCGTCACCGAACGCGCGATGCGCGGTGAACTCGACTTCGCCGCGAGCCTCCACGCCCGTGTCGCGACCCTCGAGGGGCTCTCGACCGAGATCTTCGCCTCGGTGCTCGACGCCGTCACCTTCACCCCCGGGGTGCCCGCGTTCGTCCGTGCCGTGCAGGAGGCCGGTGGGACCGTCGCGCTCGTGTCCGGTGGCTTCGAGGAGATCGTCGTTCCGCTCGCGGCCCGCCTCGGGATCGACGACGTCCTCGCGAACCGCCTCGGGATCGAGGACGGGAAGCTCACCGGTCAGGTCATCGGGGCGGTCGTCGACCGCCGGGCGAAGGCCGAACGCCTGGCCCGGATCTGCGAGCACCGGGGATTCGACCCCCGGGCGACGGTCGCGATCGGTGACGGGGCGAACGACATCGACATGATCGAGGCCGCCGGATTCGGGATCGCGTTCTGCGCGAAGCCCGCGCTCGCCGAGGTCGCGGACGCCGCCGTCTCCGTCCGTCGGATGGACGCCGTGTGGTCGGCGCTCACCGGGAGCCCGTCACTCGTCTGAGCGAGACAGCTCGCCCATGGCCGCCGACCAGCGCAGAGTCGAGCACAGCCCACCCTGCACTCAGAACCCGACGAGCACAGTCAGAACGTGACGATCTCCGGTGCCGGGTACTCGCCGAAGGGCACGTCCCAGCTCGGCAGGTCGAACACCGCGATCGTGCTCGGTGAGAACCGGTCCGGGATCCCGTTCTCGTGACTGAGAGCGCCGACGACCGCGCTCACGGTGGGCTGATGTCCCACGATGTACGCCCCCGCGGCATCGGCCGGGATCGTGCCGATCGCCTCGAGCCACGTGCCCACTCCCCCGTGGTAGAGCGCCGAATCCGTGTATCCGCCGACGTCCCGACCGGCCTCTTCGAGCGCGGCGCGCACGGGGGCGGCGGTCTGTTGCGCCCGCACCGCGGCCGAACTCACGAGGTACGAGATCGGCAGTCGTGCGAGGTATGCCGCCGCCCGCTGCGATTCCGCGACACCCTCGTCGGTGAGGGGCCGTTCGACATCACTCGCGGCGTGCGGCGAGGCGTGGCAGTGACGGGCGAGCACGAGAGTCGGCATGCGCCCACTCTAACGAGAAACACCCGAGGCGCCCCCTGCCTCGTCCGAAAGGCCCTCCGGCACTGTCGCCCCGTACCCTCGCGTGTGGTCGGAAACCCCCCCCGTCACGGCACGAGGCGCCGCCTCCGTCGGAACGGAAGCGGCGCCTCGTGCCGGTCGGCAGTGCGAGCGCTCAGGCGCCGGTGGCGTGGAGACCGCCGTCGACGTGGATCATCTCGCCGGTGGTGGCGGGGAACCAGTCGGAGAGGAGCGCGACGAGGGCCTTGCCCGCCGGCTCGGTGTTCGTCTCGTCCCAGCCGAGCGGAGCGCGGGTCGACCACACGTCCTCGAAGGCCTCGAAGCCCGGGATGGACTTCGCGGCGGTCGTCTTGAGCGGGCCGGCGGAGACCATGTTCACGCGGATGCCGTCGGCACCGAGGTACTTCGCGAGGTAGCGGCTCGTCGACTCGAGGGCGGCCTTCGCGACACCCATCCAGTCGTAGGCCGGCCAGGCGATGCGCGCGTCGAAGGTGAGGCCGACGATCGACGCACCCTCGCCCAGGACGGGGCGAGCGGCGACGGCGATCGCCTTGAGCGAGTACGCGGACACGTGGAAGGCATTCGCGGCGGACTCGAAGGGGGTGTCGAGGAAGACTCCGCCGAGCGCATCCTTCGGGGCGAAGGCGATCGCGTGGACGATGCCGTCGATGTTCCCGCCGAGGCGCTCGGGCAGTGCCGCGAGGTCCTCCTCGTTCGTGGCGTCGAGTTCGATGACCTCGGCCGGCTTCGGCAGGCGCTCGGCGATGACCGTCGTGATCTTCATCTGACGGCCGAACGAGGAGAGGATGACCTCCGCGCCCTGCTCCTGTGCGAGGCGGGCGGCGGCGAAGGCGATGGACGCCTCGGTGAGCACACCGGTGACGAGGATGCGCTTGCCCTCAAGAATTCCCATGGGTCGGTCCTTTCGAAAAGATGGAAGAAGAGTGTGTCGGTGGCCTGTACTCAGTGGCCCATGCCCAGTCCGCCGTCGACGGGGATGACGGCGCCGGTGATGTAGGCGGCCTCGTCGGAGGCGACCCAGCGGACGACCTTCGCGACCTCCTCGGGCTCGGCGAAGCGCTTGGCCGGGATCGCGGAGAGGTACTCCTTCTGCTGCTTCTCCGGCAGTTCCGCAGTCATCTCCGTGTTGATGAAACCGGGGGCGACGACGTTCGCGGTGATGCCGCGGCCGCCGAGTTCACGGGAGATCGACCGGGCCATGCCGACGAGAGCGGCCTTGGACGAGGAGTAGTTCGCCTGCCCGGCGACCCCGTACATCCCGGACACGGAGGAGATGAGGACGATGCGTCCCCACTTCGCGCGGATCATGTTCGTGATCCCGCGCTTGACGGTGCGGAACGCACCACCGAGGTTCGTGTTCACGACGGCGTCGAACTCCTCGTCGCTCATGCGCATGAGGAGGTTGTCCTTCGTGATGCCGGCGTTCGCGACGATGATCTCCACGGGGCCGAGCTCCGCCTCGATCGCGGTGAAAGCGGCGTCCATCGAGGCCGGGTCGGTGACGTCGGCGGCGACGGCCATTGCGCCCTCGGGCGCCTCCCCGTTGCGGGAGGTCACGGCGACCTTGTACCCGGAGGCGAGGAACTCCTCGGCGATCTTCCGGCCGATGCCCCGGTTGCCACCGGTGACGAGAACAGTGCGGGCGTCCGACACGAACGGGCTCCTTCTGTTGCGAGCGTGGGGTACGCACACGGCGCACACGTGGATTGACCGCGTCCAACCTATACCGGCGTGCGCCGGGGTGCGTACTGCGGGAACAATCGGAGCGTATGCTTTTGTAGCCGGAAGCACCCGCATTCCACACAGCGGGCACCGTTCACGCAGCCGCCGAACACGCCCCGCGATTCCCGAGGAGACCGTGGCAAAGAAGACGCCCGTCGACGTGACGGAGGCCCAGCACGATGCGCACGAGGCGGACATCAACGCCCGCACGCGGCGCTATCTCGTCTCCATGGGCATCCGGATGGTCTGTTTCGTCCTCGCGGTGATCGTGCCCGGGTGGTGGAAACTCGTCTTCCTCGTCGGCGCGGTCTTCCTCCCGTGGATCGCGGTCTCCTTCGCGAACTCGATGAAGAAACGAGAGGACTCCGGTGAGTCCGCGATCATCGACGGCCCCCTGCGTGCCGGCCTCGCCGCCGGTGATTCCGCCGAGGCGCCCCGCACCCCGCATACGCCGACTGGCCCGGGCCCGGGCCCCGCTGCCGACACTCCGGACGGGGCCGCGCACGGCACTGCGGACGATGCAGGCGACGCCGAGGGCACCGGAGGCGATCACGCCGAGGAAGGCGATGCCGAGGGCACCGACGCCCCACTCGTCGTCGAGGCGGACGACGTGACGTGGAAACGGAAGGACCGACCGGAGGAGGACGCATGACCCCGCCCGTCACCGACGCACACTTCGTGTGTTCCGCGAAGGGATGTCGGCACACGGCCGAGTTCGCGATGCTCTGGAACAATCCGCGCATCCACACTCCCGTGCGGCGCAAGGTGTGGCTCGCATGCCCCGACCACCGGGAGTACCTCCACGAGTACCTGCAGATCCGCAGCATGCTCGTCGCCGACGTCCCCGTCTCCGAGATCCCGGCCGACGCCGGCTGAGAAGGAATCCCACACTCCCGATGCAGTCCTCCCATTCCTCCCGGAACCGGACCTCCCGGAAGCCCACGTCCACCGAAACGGCCGGCACGAACTCCGGCTCCTATTCCTTCCTCCTCTCCCGCCGGTGGCTCACGTACATCGCCGTCGCGATCCTCGCCGCCGTCGTGTGCGGTGTGCTCTCGAACTGGCAGAACCACCGCCGGGAACAGCGGGACGCGGAGATCGCCCGCATCGAGGCGAACTACGCCGGCCCCACGACGGAGCTCACGGCTCTCGTCCCCGACACCGACAGCCCGCTGCCCGAGGACGACGAGTGGAAACGCGTCTCCCTCACCGGGACCTACGACACCGCGGACACGGTCCTCGCCCGGAACCGGACGAACGCCGGCAGCGCCGGGTACTACGTCGTCGTCCCCTTCGAGGTGACGAGCGGGGACGCGGCCGGGACCTCGATCGCCGTGGCCCGCGGATGGATCCCCACCGATTCCGAGGGCGGCACCCCCGCTCCCGACACGATCCCCGCGCCTCCGGACGGCACGACGACCGTGTCGCTGTGGGTACGGCCGGCCCAGGACGGCTCGAAGGACGACAATCCTGAGGGCCTCATCCGCGCGATCGATCCGACGCGGATCCCGGGGCTCGCGGACGGGTACCAGCACGTGTACGGGGAGCTCGAGGCCGAGGACCCCGCACCCGCCGCTGCTCTCACCCCGTTGCCGGCCCCGGACACCTCCCCCGGCTCGCACCTGTCCTACACGTTCCAGTGGATCGTGTTCGGGATCATGATCCTCGGCGGCGTTGCGCTCGCCGCCCGCCGGGAGAACCGTGCGCGCGTGGAGGAAGCCGCACGCGAGGAAGCACGCATCGCCGCAGGCGGAGAAACGCCCGTACAGGAGTACGTCGTCGTCGACAAGGCGGCACTCGGCCGGGGCGTCGGCACGAAGGCCGGTCGCTACGGCGGCACCTCCCCGGCGCGTGTGCAACGCGTGGCGAGTGACGCCTCGGGAGAGCACAGCGGTGCACACAGCGGGAGGTCGGCGCAGGACCGGGCCCGGGGACGCCGGAAGGCGTCCTACGACGAGGACGCCTTCCTGGACGAGCAGTTGTGAGGTCGCCCCGGCGAGGTCCTCGCCGGGGCGCACGTCTCACGCGAGCGTGACGAGCTCGAGATAGTCCTCGTTCCACATGTCCTCGTCGCCGTCGGGCAGCAGGAGAACACGGTCGGGATCGAGTGCCTGCACGGCGCCCTCGTCGTGGGTGACGAGGATGATCGCACCCTCGTACCGGCGGATCGCGGAGAGGATCTCCTCCCGGCTCGCCGGATCGAGGTTGTTCGTCGGCTCGTCGAGCAGGAGGACGTTCGCGCTCGAGACGACGAGCGTCGCGAGCGCCAGACGCGTCTTCTCACCGCCGGAGAGCACACCCGCGGGCTTGTGCACGTCCTCGCCGCTGAAGAGGAACGAACCGAGAACGGTCCGCACCGCGGTGTCGTCGAGGTCCGGCGAGGCGCTGCGCATGTTCTCGAGGATCGTCCGGTCGTGGTCGAGGGTCTCGTGCTCCTGCGCGTAGTACCCGAGCTTGAGCCCGTGACCGGGGACCACCTTCCCGGAGTCGGGCTCCTCCATGCCGCCGAGCAGCTTGAGGAGCGTCGTCTTGCCGGCGCCGTTGAAGCCGAGGATGACGACGCGTGAGCCCTTGTCGATCGCGAGGTCGACGCCGGTGAACACCTCGGTCGACCCGTAGGACTTCGTGAGGCCCTCCGCGGTGAGCGGCACGCGCCCGCACGGTGCCGGGGACGGGAACTTGAGGTGCGCGACCTTGTCGGTCTGCCGCTCCTCCTCGAGCCCGGCGAGCATGCGTTCGGCACGCTTGGCCATCTGCTGGGCGGCGACGGTCTTCGTCGCCTTCGCCTTCATCTTGAGAGCCTGCGCCTGGAGAGCGGACGCCTTCTTCTCGACGTTCGCCCGCTCGCGGCGACGGCGTCGTTCGTCGTCCTCGCGCTGCTTGAGGTAGTTGCGGTAGTTCATCGCGTAGATGTCGATGGTCTGCCGTGTCGCGTCGAGGAAGAACACCTTGTTCACGACCTCGTCGATGAGATCGAGGTCGTGGGAGATGATGATGAGCCCACCCGCGTACACCTTGAGGTAGTCGCGCAGCCAGATGATCGACTCGGCGTCGAGGTGGTTCGTCGGCTCGTCGAGGATCATGATGTCCGGCGCAGCGAAGAGGATGCGCGCGAGCTCGACGCGGCGGCGCTGACCACCGGAGAGGGTGCCGAGCTCCTGGGAGAGCAGTTCCTCGGAGAGGCCGAGGTTCGCGGCGATCGAGAGCGCCTCGGACTCCGCGGCGTACCCACCGGCAGCGACGAACTCGGCCTCGATCCGCGGGTAGCGGTCGATCGCCTTCTCCATCACCTTCATGTCCGGCGAGCTCATCTCCGCCTCCGCCTTGCGCATCCGGCGGGCGATGACGTCGAGGTCGCGGGCACCGAGGATCCGCTCCTTGCCCGTCGCCTTCGGATCACCCGACCGCGGGTCCTGCGGCAGATAGCCGACGGTGCCGCTGTGCGACACCGAGCCCTCGGCCGCCGGATGGTCCCCCATGAGCACCTTCGTGAGAGTCGTCTTGCCGGCGCCGTTGCGCCCGACGAGCCCGACCCGGTCACCGGTGTCGACCCGGAAGTTCACCTCGGCCATGAGGGTGCGGGACCCCACCATCACCGAGAGGTTGGACGCTGAGATCATGACTGGACTCCGTACTTCTCGCGCATACCGCGCGCAATGAGATCCGCGAGTTCCTGCTGCGCGGTGACGCCCGCGGTGCGGGCGCGGCGGACGATCTCGTCGGCAGCGGGCTTCTCGAGCGGGCAGGACACGGTGATGAGTTCGGTGGCGGGTGCGCTCTCCTCGACCCGGTCGGCCACTGCCGCAGCGGTGGGTGACGTGGTCTCCGGGGCCCGAGGCGCCTCGGCGGTCCCGTCCTCCGGGCCGGCGGCGTCCTCCGCGCCCTCCGCGCCCCGCGGGTCACCCGGGAAGCCCGGGCCGGTGGGCACGGCGGTACCGCGGCGGTAGGCCTCGGCGGCGGCGCGGGCGCGGGAGTCGGCGGCCTCGTTGAGCGGGTGGTCGTTGTGGCCCTTCACCCATTCGAACTTCACCTTCCGGCCGGTGACGGCGGCATGGAGGAGTTCCATCTGGTCGCGGTTGAGCACGTCCTGGCCGTTGGCCTTCTTCCAGCCCTTCACGCGCCAGGTCGGCATCCACTTCGTGATCGCGTTGATGACGTACTTGCTGTCGCAGAGGACCTTGAGGTCCTCGTCGCGGTGCGCGGTGGCGAGGAGGAGCTCGAGAACGGCCTGGAGTTCGCCCCGGTTGTTCGTCGACTCCGGCCACCCTCCGGCGGCCCATGTGTCGTCGTCGATGTACCACGCCCAGCCGGCGGGTCCCGGATTGCCGAGTGCGGAACCGTCACATGCGGCCGTGATGGTCATGGAGTACCAGGGGTCCTTTCGACGCGGGTTCGAGCCGTTCAAGTGTATCCGCCTCTATGCTGCTGCCATGACCTTCGACCCGAACGCGCGCCTCGACGCCTCCCAGGTGAGCACGCGACGCGGTGGGGGCGGCGGAGGATTCCGCCGTCCCGGCGTCACGATCGGCGGTGGCCTCGGCGGGATGGCCGTGATGATCGTGCTCGCCCTGATCTTCGGGCCCCAGGTGCTCACGGGCGGCGGTGCGTTGAGCTTCGACGACTACCTCCAGGTGGAGGACGAGTACTCCGGGGGCGCCGGCGGGGACACGGACCTCGCGGCGACGTGCCGCACGGGGGCGGACGCGAACGCCCACGTCGAGTGCCGTGCCGTCGGCACCGTGAACGCGCTCAACGCGTACTGGCCCGACGGGGCGGCCGCGCTCGGCGTCGACTACCGGATGCCGTCCGTCGTCCTCACCGGCGGGACCTGGCAGACCGCGTGCGGGCAGGGCACCTCGGCGATGGGACCGTTCTACTGCTCGGCGGACGAGACCGTGTACCTCGACGTCACGTTCTTCGAGCAGCTCCGCGCGGTGTACGGCGCGGACGAGGGGGCGCTCCCGGAGGAGTACGTCCTCGCGCACGAGTTCGGGCACCACATCCAGCACCTCACGGGTGCAATGCAGTACGTGCGGCCCGGCGACACCGGTCCGCAGTCCTCGGGTGTCCGTCTCGAACTGCAGGCGGACTGCTATGCGGGGGTGTGGGCGGCGAACGCGGCCGTGACCCCGGATCCGCGTTCGGGTGAGCCCTTCCTCGAGCCGCTCACCCAGGAGGACATCTCCGACGCCCTCTCCGCCGCCGAGGTGATCGGCGACGACCACATCCAGGAGATGTCCGGCGGTCGCGTCATGCCCGAGAGCTTCACGCACGGATCCTCCGAGCAGCGACAGACGTGGTTCCTCACCGGTTACCGCTCGGGCGACCCGAGCAGCTGCGACACCTTCTCGCCGGCCCGGGTGTGACGTCCCGGGTGTGACTGCCCTGCGCCGACCGACTCACAGCTTCGCGATGATCCGGGCGTACTCGGCGGTGAGGGCTCCCGCTTCCTCGGTGGAGACGTCCTCGCCCGTCCCCGTCCGGAGGTAGGTCCCGAGGGCATGGAGGCACGCGTACCAGCCGGCCATCGTGCCCTCGGGCGGCCAGGGGCCCTCGATCGCGAGCCACGTCGAGAACGTGAGGCGGGTGCATGCGTGTGGGCCGGCCTCGCCGTTCCGGACGGTGCCCGCCGGCCGAGCGAGGTCCTCGAGCTCGAAACGCAGCCGTTCGGTGTCCCAGTCGAACTCGAGGACACGTGCCGGTTCCCACACCCGGAGGACGCCCGGCATGTCCTCCTCGCCGTCCTCCCCGGCGGCCTCGAGCTGTTCCCTGCCGGCCTCGACGTGCTCGGGCCAGAACCGGAAGGTGAGAGCCGCGCCGGGCTCGCGTTCACCGAGGATGTCGGCGGGGAACCAGTGCCGCAGCCCCGCCGACTCCGTGAGGGCCCGCCACACGCCCGCGGCGTCGGACGGCAGAGCCCGGACGAACGTGATTCTCAGGAGGTCACCCTCGCGTTCGACGGTGCCGAGGTCCTCGTGCCGGTGAACGTCGTCGTTCATGATCTCGCCTCTCGGAAGTCGCAGGGACGATGGGCAGTCCGAGTCCACGCTACCCCTGTCGGTGACACGGCTGTCGGGAGTGCTGCCTGTATTCCCGACGTCAGTCCCGCGGGTAGGGGATGACGATCCGCATCCGGCCGCCCGGAGCGAGGCGACGGAGGAACATCACCGGGCGCCCCGCCTCGTCGGTATTGAGGCCGCACCGCTCGAGCAGGGCCGAACCGACCGGCACCCCGAGCACCTCGGCATCGGCGCGGGAGGCCGGACGGGCGTCGAAGGACCGCCAGCCGTAGAACATCTCGGCACCGGCGATCTCGTTCCAGGCGGCGGGACCGATCCCGCCGGGCTCCTCCCCACGGGCGCGAATGTCCTCCGGCGGAAGCGGGGACCGCACCCAGTACTCGGTCCGGAGGAGGGGCACCCCCTCGGACGTGCTGAGGGTGCGGATCCGGGTCGCGGGACCGGGGCCGATCCCACCGGCGGCCTCGGCCGAGGCCATGACGAGGTCCACCTCGAGGACGCGTTCGACCATCCGCCGGCCCTTCGACTCCGCGGCGCGCCGGGCCCGCTCGTGTTCGATCCGGAGGTTCCGCGCGTCCATCGTCACGTCGATGGGCACCGGCGGCTCGGCCACGAAGGTTCCCCGCCCCTGGCGGGCGACGAGCACGCCGACGGCCCGGAGATCCGCGATCGCCTGGCGGACCGTGAGTCGGTTGACGCCGTACTCACCCGCGAGCACGGCTTCGGTGGGGATCGTCGCCCCCACGGCGAACTCGCCCCTCTCGATCCGGGCACGCAGGTGTTCCTGGATCTGGACGTGCAGCGGAACGGCGGACTCGCGGTCGATCGACATGCGGCCAGTGTAGGTGGGAGCCGGGTCATCTGGATGACGTGCCGGCACCGCGCGCAGAAATCGTGACCGCTCGAGATTCTTCCAACATTCACCCTCGCACCACCTGTCCTCAGTCATCTAGATGACTCTCATCCACTCGTCTAGATGACTGGGGATGAGTCCGATCCGGACGTCTCCGATCAAAAGGTCCGCCCGATGCGCCGCACCCGCGCCCTCACTCTCTCTCCGCCGCCGCCCTCGTCCTCACGACCCTCTCCGCCTGCGGTACCGGGTCGGGAGGTTCGACGCCCGACGACGTCCCAAGCTCGCCACCCTCCCCCTCTCCGACGACCCCTCGGTCGCCACCCCGGTCGAGGAGATCTCGAAACTCCTCGAGGAGGAGACCGGCATGACCGTCGAGGTCACCGATGTCCCGAACTACTCCGCCGTCATCGAGGCGGTCCGCGCCGGTCACGAGGACATCGGCCTCATGAGCGGATACCCCTCGGCACTCGCCGTCTCCACCGGTGAGGTCGACTCCCTCGTCGCCTGGCCCGGGACCGACGAACCGGTCTCCGAATGCATCGTCCTCGCGGACTCCCCGCTGCAGTCGCTCGAGGACATCACTCCGGAGACGGTCGTCGCGTTCGCCGGCCCCGCCTCGAGCTCCGGCTTCTTCATGCCGACCCACATGCTCTCCGAGGCCGGCAAGGCCTCCGGCGAGGGCTTCACCGAACTCTTCTCGGGCAGCCATGCGAACAGCTTCGTCGCCCTGCAGGAGGGCCAGGCGGACGTCGCGTGCACCTCGACGCTCTTCACTGCGATGGAGGGCACGGGGGACCCGCAGTTCCCGTTCGAGGAAGGTGAGACCCGCTCTTTCGGCGAGAGCATTGCGATGCCCGTGTCCGTGAGCATGCTCGGCAATCAGCAGATGAGCGAGGAGAAGCGGCAGACGCTCCTCGAGGCGATCCCGGCCGTGTTCTCCGACGCGAACAGGGAGACCCTCGGCATCTACATGGAGGGCATCCCCGAGGGCACCGAGGCGATCGTCGAACCGGGGGCCGAGGTCTTCCAGCCGTTCGTCGACATCGCCGCGATCGCCGACGTCGACATCTCGGACCTGCAGTGAGCACGATGACCGGAATCGGAATCACCACCCGGGCCGCACCCCACTCCCCCACCACCGAACCCACCACCGAGGCGCACACCGAGCCCCGGCTGCACCTCCGCGATCTTCGGGTCCAGTACTCGGCGGAGGAGCCTTTCGTCCTCGACGGGGTCGACCTCGACATGCACGCCGAAGAGGTCGTCGCCCTCCTCGGTGCCTCGGGCTCCGGGAAGTCGACACTCATGAAGGCCATCACGGGCTTCGCACCCGTCACCGCGGGCACGCTCCGGGTCGGTTCCACGGACCTCACGACCGCCTCGGCCCGTGAGATCCGCGCGCTGCGCTCGCAGGTCGGGCAGATCTTCCAGCAGTTCAATCTCGTCGGACGGCTGAGCGTCCTGCAGAACGTCCTCACCGGCTCGCTGTACCGGGCCGGGTGGCGCAATCTGCTCGGGACCTACCGGCACGAGGACCGGGTCCGTGCACTCGAGCTCCTCGACCGCGTCGGGATCGCCCACAAGGCGGGCGCACCCGCCCGCTCGCTCTCGGGCGGACAGCAGCAACGCGTCGCGATCGCCCGGGCCCTCATGCAGAACCGCCGCGCGATCCCCGCCGACGAACCCGTCGCCTCGCTCGACCCCCTGATGAGCCCCACGGTGCTCACCCTGCTCCAGGAGATCGCGGCCGAGGAGAACATCCCGGTTCTCGTGAGCCTCCACGTGCTCCCGCTCGCGCTCGAGCACTCCGATCGGATCCTCGGTCTCCGGCACGGCCGGATGGTCGTCGAGGGACGCACCTCCTCCCTCACGGCCGACGACCTCGCTCCCGTGTACGACATCGAACCCGAGGAGGGCGAGGAATGACCACGCAGACCCGCACCCGGCCGACGCCCGTCCCGCAGACGCTCGCCCCCGCCGACCGATCCCGGATGGAACAGGCGTTCCGGGTGCCGCGTGCCCGGTTCCTCGTGAGCGGGGTCCTCGCCGCCGGCATCCTCGTGTGGTCCGCGAACGGCGCCGGTTTCGACTTCGCGAAGCTCGCGAACGGTTCGGTCAACATGCTCGAGTTCGTCACCCGCATGTTCCCGCCGGACTTCTCGAAGATCGGGCCTGTCCTGCAGCTGCTCCTCGAGACCCTCCAGATGGCCGCCGTGGGGTCCGTTCTCGGTGCCGCGTGCTCGCTCCTCGTCGCGTTCGGTGCCGCGAGCACGATCGCTCCGCCGTGGCTGTACTGCACGTGCCGCTGGATCATGAACATCATCCGCTCGCTGCCGGATCTCGTCATCGCCCTCGTGTTCACGCTGGCCGGGGCGGCGCGGGAGGACGTCGTCCGCGACTACACCGTCACCGACGGGAACATGGACGGGGTGCACGCCCGCATGGGCACCTCCGCCCACGTCACCATGGCCCGCTTCGCCGCGCAGGGCATCGACATGAGCAGGATGATGGGCGCGAAGGCCCCCGACATCGAGGCGCTCCTCGACGCCCTTGAGGCGCACCCGGGCGGCCCCGAGGGATGGTTCACCACCCACGGCGGCACCCCGGAGACCCTCCGGGACCTCCGCGACCGCCTGTGCGAGGCGACCGTCGACTGAGCGGCGGGTGTACGAAAGCAGCAGTTTGCTCCGGAGGCACGGGATCGAACCCGTACCGACGGAGCAGACCGCTGCCCGCACGAGCACGTTCGGGTCCGGACGCACCACGGCCCCTCCACCTGTCGCAGGTGGAGGGGCCGCGACCTTTCCGGGAAGGAGAACTCAGATGTTGAACCCGAGGGCGCGCATCTGTTCCTTGCCGTCCTCGGTGATCTTCTCGGGACCCCACGGCGGCATCCACACCCAGTTGATGCGGTACGCCGGCACGATGCCCTCGAGGCACTGTGCGGTCTGGTCCTCGATGACGTCCGTGAGCGGGCATGCGGCAGACGTGAGGGTCATCTCGATGACGGCGGTCCCGTCCTCGTCGACCTCACAGCCGTACACCAGACCCAGGTCGACGACGTTGACCCCGAGTTCGGGATCGACGACGTCCATCATGGCCTCGAGCACCTCGTCGTTCGATGCGTTCGTGGGACCGGCAATGACGTCGGTCATGCTGCACCTCCTGCTCTCGCCTGTGCGAGGGCGTCCTTGAGTGCCATCCAGCTCAGGAGGGCACATTTGATGCGGGCGGGGAATTTCGACACCCCGGAGAACGCTGCGGCGTCGCCGAGGAGGTCCTCGTCGGGCTCGCCGGCACCCCGGGAGTGCATGAGCTCGTGGAAGGCGGCCTCCACCTGCGCGAACTCCTCGTCGTTCAGGTCCTCGACCATCTCCGAGGCCACGGAGGCCGAGGCCATCGAGATCGAGCAGCCCTGACCGTCCCAGCGGACGGTCACGGCACCGGAGTCCGGATCGATCTCCGTCTCCACCGTGATCTCGTCCCCGCACGTGGGATTCACCTGGTGCGAGGAACCGAACAACGGGGAGTGATCGATCCCGGTCCCGGCGATGAGCGGTTTGTTGCCGTACCGCTCCTTCGCATGGTCGAGGATGACCTGCTGGTACAACTGCGCGAGGTCGCTCATACGCGTCGGAACTCCTTTCGAGCCCTCAGTATTCCACTGCGGTCGGGCCGGCCGGCCGCAGGAACTCCACGGGGATCATGCGACACCGAAGAAGCCCCTCACCTCGGACAGCGCAGCGAGGAACCGGTCGCAGTCCTCCTGGGTCGTGTACAGGTACGCGCTCGCACGCGTGCTCGCGGTGACCCCGTACCGCCGGTGGAGCGGCTGCGCACAGTGGTGACCCACCCGGATCGCCACGCCCTTCGAGTCGAGGTACTGCCCGACGTCGTGGGCGTGGACGCCCGCGACGTCGAACGCGACGGTGGCAATGCGCGGTTCACCGGGACCAGGGCCGAGGATCCGCATGCCCGGCAGCGCTGCCACTCCCTCGTACAGGTACGCGGCGAGTTCCGCCTCGTGCGCGGCGACCTGGTCCATCCCGGTCTCCGAGAGGTATCCGACGGCCGCCGCCATTCCCGCCACCTGCGCGACCGGTTGCGTCCCGGCCTCGAAGCGCTGGGGAGCCGGGAGGAACGCGGCGCGGTCCATGTCCACCGTGGTGATCATGGATCCACCGGTGAGCACGGGCGGCAGCGCGTCGAGCAGCTCCGCCTTCCCGTACAGCACACCGATGCCGCTCGGAGCGAGCATCTTGTGGCCGGAGAACGCGGCGAAGTCGACGTCGAGGCCGTGGAGGTCGAGCGGCATGTGCGGCACCGACTGGCAGGCGTCGAGCACGACGTACGCCCCGACCTCCCGGGCCCGGGCCACGAGTCGTTCGACCGGGTTCACGGTGCCGAGGACGTTCGAGGCGTGCGTGAACGCGAGGATCCTCGTCGTGGAGTCGACGATGCCCTCGAGGTCACTCAGGTCGAGCGTTCCGTCGTCCGCGAGCGGCAGGTACCGGAACTCGGCACCCGTCCGGCGGGCGAGTTCCTGCCACGGGATGAGGTTCGCGTGGTGCTCCATCTCGGTGGTGACGATGGAGTCACCGGGCCCGAGGCGGAACCGCGCGGCCTCCGGATCCCCCGCACCGCGCGCGGCGTCCAGGGAGGCGTTGCCGAATCCGTACGCCACGACGTTGAGCGCCTCGGTGGCGTTCTTCGTCCACACGATCTCCCGCTCCCCCGCGCCCACGAAGGCGGCCGTGGCTGCACGGCCGCCCTCGAAGACGTCGGTCGCCTCCACCGCGAGGGTGTGCGCCCCGCGGTGGACGGCGGAGTTCCGGGACGTGTAGAAGTCCTGCTCGGCGTCGATGACGCACTCGGGCTTCTGGGACGTGGCGCCGGAGTCGAGGTACGCGAGCGGGTACCCGTTCACCTCGGTCGAGAGGATCGGGAAGTCCTTGCGGATCCGAGCGACTTCGGCGGCCGAGAGCATCAGGCGTTCACCAGGAACCGGTCGTAGCCCTCGTCCTCGAGACGCTGGGCGAGCTCCGGGCCACCCTCCTCGGCGACCTTGCCCTTGACGAGCACGTGCACGTGGTCGGGCTTGATGTAGCGGAGGATGCGGGTGTAGTGGGTGATGAGGAGGACGCCGATGTCGGTCGTCTCCTTCGCCCGGTTGACGCCCTCGGAGACGATGCGGAGGGCATCGACGTCGAGGCCGGAGTCGGTCTCGTCGAGGACGGCGAACTTCGGCTTGAGGAGCTCGAGCTGGAGGATCTCGTGACGCTTCTTCTCACCACCGGAGAAGCCCTCGTTCACGTTGCGCGCCGCGAACTCGGGGTCGATGCGGAGGTCCTTCATCGCCTGCGAGAGGTCCTTGGTCCAGGTGCGGAGCTTCGGGGCCTCGCCGTCGATCGCGGTCTTCGAGGCGCGGAGGAAGTTCGTCACCGTGACGCCGGGAACCTCGACCGGGTACTGCATCGCGAGGAAGAGGCCCGCCTTGGCGCGCTCGTCGACGCTCATCTCGACGAGGTCCTCACCGTCGAGGGTGACGGAACCGGAGTCGATCGTGTACTTCGGGTGGCCGGCGAGGGCGTACGCGAGGGTCGACTTGCCCGAACCGTTGGGGCCCATGATGGCGTGGGTCTCGTTCGACGAGATGTCCATGTTGACGCCGTGGAGGATCTCCTTGGCGCCGGCTTCGGTCTCGACACTCACCACGAGGTCGCGGATGGAAAGAGTGGACATGGTGTTCCTAACCGTTGAATTCCTGAAAGTCTGAAAAATTACGAGGCGGGTGTCAGATCGACCCAGATGCCGCCGTCGCGTTCCTCGGCCGTGAAGACCTCCACGGGCTCGAACGCCGGGGGCGTCTGCGGGACTCCGGTGCGCAGGTCGAAGGCGGATCCGTGCAGCCAGCACTCGATCGTGCAGCCGCTCACCTCGCCCTCGGCGAGGGACACCTCGCCGTGCGTGCACAGGTCGTCGATCGCGTGGACGGTGCCGTCCTCGGTCCGGGCGATGCACACCTCACGGTCGTCGATGACGACCCGGATGGCCTCGCCCGGTCCGACGGCGTCCGCCGCACAGGCGAGGGTGCTCACATCATGCTCCGCGCGAGCTCTTCCTCGATCCGTGCCGAGAGGATCTCCTCGATCTCCGGGATCTGGATCTTCTGGATGACCTCGTTGAAGAAGCCGCGCACCACGAGGCGGCGGGCCACGGTCTCGGAGATCCCGCGGCTCATGAGGTAGAAGAGGTGCTCCTCGTCGAAGCGTCCGGTCGAGGAGGCGTGGCCCGCACCCTCGATGTCACCGGTCTCGATCTCGAGGTTCGGCACGGAGTCCGCGCGTGCGCCCTCGGTGAGGACGAGGTTGCGGTTGAGCTCGTAGGTGTCGATGCCGATCGCCTCGGGGCGGATGAGCACGTCACCGACCCACACCGAGTGCGCGTCCTGTCCCTGGAGGGCACCCTTGTAGAGCACGTTCGAGGTCGCGCGGGGGGCGTTGTGGTCGACGAAGGTGCGGTGCTCGAGGTGCTGCTTCTCGTCCGCGAAGTACAGTCCGAGCATCTCCGCCTCGCCACCGGGGCCGGCGTAGCGCACGTTCGAGTTCAGACGCACGAGGTCACCGCCGAGCGAGATCGCGATGTGGCGGTACTGCGCGTCCTTGCCGACGAGCGCGTCGTGCTGGCCGAGGTGCAGCGAGCCCTCGTCCCACAGCTGGAGGGAGACGAGCTTGAGCGAGGCCCCGTCGCCGACGACGACGGAGACGAGCTCGGAGTAGTCCGCCCGGCCCTCGTGTTCGATGACGACGGTCGCGTGGGCGTTCGCCCCGACGGTGACGAGGACGTGACCGAAGACGGTCTCACCCGTGCCGTTCGCCTTGATGACGACGGGCTCGGAGAGCTCGGCGTCGGCGGCGATGTCGTAGCGGAGCACGCCACCGGCGTTCGCCGCGGCGATGGCCGCTGCGCGGTCCTCGGGGGCGAGGATGCCGAGCTCCTGTGCCGCCTCGAGGGTGACCTCGGAACGGGTGACGCCGGCCGGGAGGGTCTCCTCGAGAGCGAGGTGCGCCTCGGGTGCGGCCGGGGCGGTGAGGAGGTGGGCGAGCTTCTTCACCGGGGTGAAGCGCCACTCCTCCTCACGGCCGGTGACCTGCGGGAAGCGGTCGACGTCGAAGGAGCGGGTGCGCTCGTCGCGCGAACGGACGGGCACCTGCACCTCGAGGGCGTTTGCCAGAGTTTCTGTCATGGGGTGTGTTTTCCTCCTGAGGTCCGCCGGGCGTCAGCCCACGGCCCCTTCCATCTGCAGTTCGATGAGGCGGTTGAGCTCGAGGGCGTACTCCATCGGGAGTTCGCGGGCGATCGGCTCGATGAAGCCACGGACGATCATCGCCATCGCCTCGGTCTCCTCGAGTCCGCGGCTCATGAGATAGAACAGCTGGTCCTCGCTCACCTTCGACACCGTGGCCTCGTGGCCGAGTGCCACGTCGTCCTCACGGATGTCGATGTACGGGTACGTGTCCGACCGGGACTCGTTGTCGACGAGCAGGGCGTCGCAGAGCACGGTGTTCGAAGAGCCCTTCGCGCCCGGGTGGACGTGGACGAGTCCGCGGTAACCGGCCCGGCCGCCGCCACGCGCCACCGACTTCGAGACGATCGACGAGTGGGTGTTGGGAGCGGCGTGGACCATCTTCGCGCCGGTGTCCTGGTGCTGGCCCTCGCCGGCGAAGGCGACGGAGAGGGTCTCGCCCTTCGCGTGCTCACCGGTGAGCCAGATTGCCGGGTACTTCATGGTGACCTTCGAGCCGATGTTGCCGTCGACCCATTCCATGGTCGCGCCGGACTCGGCGATCGCACGCTTGGTCACGAGGTTGTACACGTTGTTCGACCAGTTCTGGATCGTCGTGTAGCGGACGCGGGCATCCTTCTTCACGATGATCTCGACGACGGCCGAGTGGAGGGAGTCCGACTTGTAGATCGGTGCGGTGCAGCCCTCGACGTAGTGCACGTAGGAGCCCTCGTCCGCGATGATGAGCGTGCGCTCGAACTGGCCCATGTTCTCGGTGTTGATCCGGAAGTAGGCCTGGAGCGGGATCTCGACGTGGACGCCCTTGGGGACGTAGATGAAGGAACCGCCGGACCACACCGCGGTGTTGAGCGCGGAGAACTTGTTGTCACCGGCCGGGATGACGGTGCCGAAGTACTCCTCGAAGATCTCCGGGTGCTCCTTGAGAGCGGTGTCCGTGTCGAGGAAGATGACGCCCTGGCGCTCGAGTTCCTCGTTGATCTTGTGGTAGACGACCTCGGACTCGTACTGCGCGGCGACACCGGCGACGAGGCGCTGCTTCTCCGCCTCCGGGATGCCGAGGCGGTCGTAGGTGTTCTTGATGTCCTCCGGGAGGTCCTCCCAGGACTGCGCCTGACCCTCGGTCGAACGCACGAAGTACTTGATGTCCTCGAAGTCGATGCCGGTGAGGTCCGCGCCCCAGTTCGGCATCGGCTTCTTCTCGAAGAGGCGGAGGGCCTTGAGACGCGCATTGAGCATCCACTCCGGCTCGTCCTTCATCTTCGAGATGTTGCGGACGACCTCCTCGTCCAGGCCGCGGCGGGCATTGGCGCCCGCGTCGTTGCCGTCGTGCCAGCCGTAGGCGTAGCTGCCGATGTCCTTGAGCTCCGGGTTGGCCTCGAGGATCGGATTGGTCTCGGTGGTATCGGTCACCTTGAGCCTCCTTGGTTTCGGTCCTTCTGGTCGATCAACGGTCGGTTGACGACCGAGGTCGGGATGTGGGTGGTGCACACGTGTGCACCACCGGCGAGGGTGGACAGACGGCGCACGTCGACCCCCAGGTAGTCGGAGAACATGTCCATCTCCGCTTCGCAGAACTCGGGGAACGTCGACGCGACCTGCTGGATCGGACAGTGCCCCTGGCACAACTGCATGGCCTCGAGCGGGGTACCGACCGCCACGGGCGAGGCGGTGGCGGCGAAGCCCTCCGCGACGAGTGCGGCCGACAGCGCCCGCGAGCGGGCCGCGACGGTGTCCGGGGTGCGATCGATCCGGGCGATGAGCCGCTCGCGCAAATCGGCGGCGTAACGCTGTGCGTACTCCCCGACCGCCTCGCGGCCCACCTTCTCCTCGACGAAACCGAGCACGTCGACCGCGAGGTCGTCGTAGCTGTGGCTGATCGCCTGGTGACCCTCGGGAGTCACCACGTACTGACGGGCGGGACGCCCCCGGCCGGCCTTCGCACCCGCGAGAGACCGGACCTCGATGAGGCCCTCCTCGCACAGGGCGTCGAGGTGCCGGCGGATCGCCGCCGCCGTCAGTCCCATGGTCTTCGCGACCTTCGAGGCGCTCACCGGGCCGTTGTCGAGGACGCAGGCGAGCACCTTCTGCCTGGTCCGGACGTCGTCGTGTCCGGCGGTCTCACGCTTGGCCACGAAATCACCCATCCCCATCTCGACCTCCGACTTTTACAAGGCCATTGTTCCCTATTTCATTCCGGGGGCTACGAAGGGAAACCTAATTTCGTTCCCGAACGTGCATGGGGTCGCTCACACCCGGCGGCTGCCGCCCCCGCAGGACCGCGGCGGGGCTACTACGGTGCGTAGAATGGTCGACCGTGGTCGCCAGCACTCCTCCTCTCTCCGTTCGCGGGCTCTCGCACTCCTACGGGCGCGTGCGTGCGCTCGAGTCCGTCGACCTCGCGGTCCGCGCCGGGTCGGTGCACGCGGTCCTCGGACCGAACGGTGCGGGCAAGTCGACGACGATCGCGTGCGCGGTCGGGCTCCTGCGTCCGTCCGCCGGCACCGTGCGCATCCTCGGCCACGACCCGGTCACCGAACACGCCTTCACCTCGGGGGTCACGGGCGTCATGCTCCAGGACGGCGGCCTGCCGCTGGCCGCCCGCCCGCTCGAGGTCCTGCACCACCTCTCCCGGCTGTACGCGGACCCGGTGCCGGTGCCCGAACTCGCGGGGCGCCTCGGGATCGACTCCTTCTCCCGGACGACCATCCGGCGGCTCTCCGGCGGCCAACGCCAGCGGGTGGGCCTCGCCGCCGCAGTCATCGGCCGCCCGCGGCTCGTGTTCCTCGACGAACCCACCGCCGGACTCGATCCCCAGGCCTCCCTCGTCGTCCAGGAGGTCATCCGCGAACTCCGCGACTCCGGGACCGCCGTCGTCCTCACGACCCATGCGATGCGCGACGCCCAGGAACTCGCCGACGAGGTCACGGTCATCGACCACGGCTCCGTCATCGCCTCCGGGTCCCTCGAGGACCTCGTCCATCCCGCCGCCGGCGATCAACTCCTCACCGCCGTCCTCGACACCGATTCGCTCGCCGGGGACTCCCTCGAGTCCCCCGACGGCGCCGCTCTCATGCACGCGCTCTCCGACCTCGGCTCCGTCGCGGTGTCCGGCGCGCGGATCACCCTCACCGGCGACTTCTCCCCGATCGCACTCGCCCGGTTCACCGCGGTCCTCGCCGAACGGGACGTCCGCGTCCGGGAGCTGTCCGTCCACGGCCGCACGCTCGAGGACGTCTTCCTCGACCTCACCGGAAGGGATCTGCGATGAGCGAGACGCTCACGGGTGCTCCGCACCCCTCCGACGGCGGTGCCGCTCCGGCTCTTCGTCGCGTCCTCGCCCAGACCGTCTTCGAGGCGCGTGCGGTCATGCGCAACGGTGAGCAGCTGCTGCTGTCGCTCATCCTCCCGGCGATCGCCCTGTGCGGCCTCGCTCTCACACGGATCCCGGACGTCCTCGGCATGGACACCGCCGATCACCCCCGCGTCCTCATCGCACTGTCCGGGGTGCTCGGCCTCGCGATCGCGTCGACGGCCTTCACCGGTCAGGCGATCGCCACCGGCTTCGACCGTCGCTACGGCGTGCTCCGGCAGCTCGCGACGACACCGTTGGGCACGAGCGGCCTCGTATGGGGCAAGCTCCTCGCGGTGTACCTCGTGGTGCTCACGCAGTTCGTCGTCCTCCTCGCGCTCGCCGGTGTCCTCGGGTTCCGCCCCGGGACCGCAGGGATCTCGGTGCCCGGTCTCGTGTGCAGCGCGGTCGTCGGCACCGCCTCGCTCCTCGTGTGGGCGCTCGTCATGGCCGGTACCCTCCGCGCCGAGGCGACCCTCGCCCTCGCGAACATCGTGTGGGTCCTCATGGCGACGGTCGGCGGCATCCTCCTCGCCCACCCGGGGGCGTGGGGAGACCTCGTGGGGTTCCTCCCGTTCGGCGCGCTCGGCGACGCGATGCGGGCGGCCGTCCTCGAGGGCCGCCTCGCGGTCGTTCCGCTGCTCGTCATGCTCGCCTGGTCGGTCGTCGGCCTGCTCGTCGCCCGCCGCTGGTTCCGGTGGTCGGCGACATGAGCGTCGCCGCTTCGGACGTCCGTGGCCACCGGCCCGACCTCCGCTCCCCGTTCGTTCCCGTTCCTCGACCCGACCACTGCCCGCTGGTGCTGGAGGCACTCTCATGACCACGTCGACCCCACACGCCACCGCTCCCGCACCCCGGAGCCTGCGCGAGAGGCTGCAACCGCTCACCGTCACGGGGACGGTGCGAATCGCGGCGTGGCTCATGCTGCTGGCGCAGTCGGGCATCATCCTCACGGGCGCCCTCGTGCGTCTCACGGGGTCCGGCCTCGGCTGCCCGACGTGGCCGAAGTGCACACCCGAGTCCCTCACGAACACCCCGGAGATGGGGATCCACGGGTACATCGAGTTCGGCAACCGCCTGCTCGGCATCGCCCTCGGCGTCCTCTGCCTCGTCACGGTGCTCCATCTGTGGCGCCTGCGGAAGGACCGGAAGGACCTCTTCGTGCTCGCGGTCTCCCTCCTCGCGGTCGTTCCGGCGCAGGCGGTCATCGGCGGCATCACGGTGCTCACGGACCTCAACCCGTGGTCGGTCGCGATCCACTTCATCCCCTCCGCGTTCGCCGTCGCGGCCTCCGCGTACTTCGTACGCCGCACCCACGACTCCGGACGCCTCACCGGGGACCGTGCCCCGCAGAAGCTCCGGATCCTCGCCTGGGTGATCGCGGTCCTCGTCCTCGTCGTCGTGCTCTTCGGCGTCCTCACCACCGGCGCCGGTCCCCACTCGGGTGACGAACTGAGCACCCGCAACGGCCTCGACCCGGAGATCATGGCCCGCCTCCATGCCTGGCCGGTGTGGGCACTCGTCATCGCCACGGTCGTCGCCCGGGTCCTCGCCGCCCGTGCCGTCGCGGCCGGAACCGCGGACCGCGCCCTGTCCCGGACCCTCGACGTGCTCATCGGCGTCGAGATCCTCCAGGGCGTCATCGGGTACGTGCAGCACTTCACGGGTCTGCCCGTCACGCTCGTCGCCCTCCACATGATCGGCGTGTGTCTCGTCATCGCCGCCGCCACGGCGGTCGTCGACGCGTGCTACTCCCGCGCCCCCCTGCCGGAGGCTCCTGCTCGCTCCTGAGCCCGACCGCGGCGTGGTTGAATGACCTCCTGATGAAACTCGTCGAGCTCCTCCGCAGATATCTGTTCGACTACCGCCTCGCCCTCGCCGGGGTGGTCCTCTTCCAGGCACTCCAGACCTTCGGGATGTTGTTCCTGCCCACTCTCAACGCCCGCATGATCGACGACGGCGTCGCCCACGGGGACACCGCGACGGTCTGGCGCCTGGGCCTGTGGATGCTCCTCGTCGCGATCGCGCAGGTGGTGTGCAACGCCGCCGCCATCTGGTGCGGGGCGTACGCCGCGATGTCCGCCGGCCGCGACCTCCGCCGTGACGTCTTCCACCGGGTTGTCGACATGAGTCATCAGGACGTCGCCCGGTTCTCCGCCGCGAGCCTCATCACCCGGAACACGAACGACATCCGGCAGGTGCAGACCTTCGTCGTCATGAGCGCGACGATGCTCGTCATGGCCCCGCTCATGTCGATCGGCGGTATCGTCATGGCGCTCTCCCAGAGCCTGCACCTCTCGTGGATCGTCGTCGTCACCGTCGTGGTGCTCGCCGTCGTCATGGGTCTGCTCGTGGCCCGCATGGTGCCCTCGTTCTCCGTCATGCAGGAGCGCATCGACGCCCTGGGCTCGGTCACGCGGCAGCAGCTCACCGGCATCCGGGTGATCCGCGCCTTCGTCCGTGAGGATGCGGAGAAGGCCCGGTTCGCGGAGGCGAACCGCGGTGTCACGGAGGCGAACCTCCGCGTCGGCCGACTGTTCACGCTCATGTTCCCCACCGTCATGGCGATCATCAACGTCGCGACGGTCGCCGTCGTGTGGTTCGGCGGGATCGAGGTCGCCGCCGGCACGCTCGAGATCGGCGTCGTCATGGCGTTCGTCCAGTACCTCATGCTCATCCTCATGGGCATCATGATCGCGAGCTTCATGGCGATGATGATCCCGCGTGCCGCGGTGTCCGCGTCCCGCGTTCTCGAGGTCGTCGACGCCCCTCTCGAGATCGAGTCCCACGGCACTCGCGAGGTACTGCCCGAGCCCGGTGCGGTCGAGTTCCGGCACGTCGGTTTCCGCTACCCCGGGGCCGAGGCGCCCGTCCTCCACGACATCACCTTCCGGGTCCCGCCGGGCGGCTCCCTCGCCGTCGTCGGCGCCACCGGATCCGGCAAGACGACCCTCGCCGCGCTCCTCGTCCGCCTGTTCCGCCCGGAGTCCGGCGAGGTTCTCATCGGTGGGGTGCCCGTCGAGGAGCTCGCACCGACGGCACTGAGCCACGCGCTCGGGCTCGTTCCCCAGCAGGCCTATCTCTTCGCCGGCTCGATCGCGGACAATCTGCGGTTCGCCGCTCCGGACGCGAGCGAGGACGACATGTGGTGGGCACTCGATGTCGCACAGGCACACTTCGTGCGTGAACTCGAGGACGGCCTCGGGCACGAGGTCAACCAGGGCGGGACGAACTTCTCCGGTGGTCAGCGCCAACGGCTCGCGATCGCCCGCGCCCTCGTGGGACGGCCGGGCGTCCTCGTGTTCGACGACTCCTTCTCGGCCCTCGACACCCGGACGGACCGGGAGCTGCGTGCCGCTCTCGACGCCCACGTCGCTGCGACGCGCGTCGTCGTCGCCCAGCGCATCGCCACCGCACGGGATGCCGACCGCATCCTCGTCCTCGACGGCGGGAGGGTGTCCGGCATCGGCACGCACGACGAACTCCTCACCTCGAACGCGGTGTACCGCGAGATCGCCGATTCCCAGGAGGCCGGCCATGTCGGATGAGACCGCACCGGGCGCCCGCGCGCGCCATTTCGTCCCCACGATGCGGACCCTCCTCGGACGGTTCGCGCCCTCCCGCCTGCGGATCGGCGCCGCGGTCGTGCTCACGGCGGGGTCGATCGTCCTCACCGTGCTCGGCCCGCTCGTCCTCGCGCAGGCGACGAACCTCGTGTACGAGGGATGGGTCGCCGGCAGGATGGAGGCGGGCCTCACACAGGACGAGGTGGTCGCGGATCTGCGCGCCTCCGGCGACGGGACGATGGCCGACATGGTCGAGGCGATGGTCATCACCCCGGGTGCGGGCATCGACTTCACCGCGCTCGGTCGGACGCTCCTGCTCGCGGCCCTCCTCTACGTGCTCGGCTCCGCACTGCAGTGGGCCGCAGGCCGCCTCCTCAACACCGTCACCCAGCGCATGATGTCGACCCTGCGCACCGAGGTCGAGTACAAGATCCACTCGCTGCCCCTGGGCACCTTCGACCGGATGAAGCGCGGCGACGTGCTCTCCCGGCTGAGCAACGACATCGACAACCTCAACCAGGTGATGAGCGAGTCACTCGGGCAGATCATCACGAGTCTTCTCACGATCGTGAGCGTCCTCGTCATGATGCTCGTCCTGTCGTGGCAGCTCACGCTCGTCACGTTGCTCACGGTGCCGCTCTCGGCGATCGTCATCGGGCTCATCGGCGCGCGGTCCCAGAAGCAGTTCCTCACGCAGTGGCGGGCCACGGGCGTGCTCAACACCCGGGTCGAGGAATCGATCACGGGACACAACCTCATCACCGTCTACGGGCGCGGCCGGGCGACGAAGGAGGCGTTCGACACCGAGAACGAGACGGTGAATCGGGCCTCGTTCAACGCCCAGGTCCTCGCCGGTCTCATGATGCCGGCGATGCAGTTCATCGGGAACCTCGTGTACGTCGGGATCGCACTCATCGGCGCTCTCCAGGTGGCGAACGGAACGATCCGCCTCGGGACGGTGCAGGCGTTCATCCAGTACTCCCGCCAGTTCTCTCAACCGCTCGGTCAGCTCGGGGGCATGATGGCGCAGTTGCAGTCGGCTGCCGCGTGCGCCGAGCGGGTGTTCGAGTTCCTCGGGTACGAGGACGAGAGCCCCGACCGTCACGAGGAGGCACTGCCGACTCCCCCGCGCGGTCGGATCGAGTTCCGGGACGTGCGTTTCGGTTACTCCCCCGACGAGCCCCTCATCACCGGCCTGTCCTTCGTCGCGGAGCCGGGCACGACCACCGCGATCGTCGGTCCGACGGGAGCCGGCAAGACGACGCTCGTGAACCTCCTCATGCGGTTCTACGAGCTCGACGGCGGAGCCATCCTCCTCGACGGTCGGGACATCGCTCGACTGCCGCGTGCCGAACTCCGGTCCCACACCGGCATGGTGCTCCAGGACACCTGGCTGTTCGGCGGCACCATCGAGGAGAACATCGCGTACGGCAGGCCCGGTGCCACGCGGGAGGAAGTCGTCGCCGCAGCACGTGCGTGCCACGTCGACACCTTCGTCCGGACCCTGCCCGACGGGTACGACACCGTCATCGCGGACGACGGGAGCAACCTCTCCCAGGGGGAACGCCAGCTCCTCACGATCGCGCGGGCGTTCCTCACGAACCCCGTGCTCCTCATCCTCGACGAGGCCACGTCCTCCGTCGACACCCGCACCGAGCTCCTCGTCCAGCAGGCGATGAACACGCTGCGCGAAGGACGCACGAGCTTCGTCATCGCGCACCGGCTCTCGACCATCCGGGACGCGGACTCGATCCTCGTGATGGAGCACGGTGACATCGTCGAACAGGGCACGCACGAGGAGCTCCTCGCCCGGGACGGGGCCTATGCCGAGCTCCACGCCGCCCAGCTCGCGGCGGGCGGTTCGGTCGACGACGTCGATGTGTGAGATCTCCTCTTCCCCACGTGCCCGCGGCGGAGGACACTGGTGTCCCCACGGTCCGCCTCGGTGGTGGGCCGTCCGCGAGGACGAGGAGAACGGTCGTGGCGATCGGAACCGGCGGCGCAGCCGCCCGCATCATGCCCTACCTGTGGTTCACCGACAATGCGCGGGAGGCACTCGAGTACTACACGAGCGTGTTCCCGAACTCCTCGATCGGTGAGGTGCAGTACTACCCCGAGGCGACCTCGGAGGAGCACCTGCGGGACATGCAGGGGAAGATCCTCCACGCCGAGTTCGTCCTCGACGGTCAGCGGTTCGGCGCGATCGACGGCGGTCCCGCCTTCACCTTCACGGAGGCGGTGTCGTTCGTCGTGTGGTGTGCGGACCAGGCGGAGATCGACCGGTACTGGTCGGCTCTCTCCCACGTGCCCGAGTCCGAGGCCTGCGGGTGGTGCAAGGACAGGTTCGGCCTCTCCTGGCAGATCCTCCCCGCCGACCTCGGCTCCCTCATGAGGATCCCCGCTCAGCAGAGCGCGCTCATGCGGATGAAGAAGATCGACATCGCCGAGCTCGCAGGGCTCGGCTGAGCGAGAAGGGCTCGGCCGAGTTCCACTGCTGCGGAGATGGGTGGGCACGGCGAAGGCCCCGGAACCGTGGCGACGATTCCGGGGCCTTCTCGTGTCGGACGCCGGGGCTCTCTCAGCCGACGAACGGGTTGAAGAACGGGTCGATCGCGACCGCGAGGAACACGACCGACAGGTACGTGATCGAGCCGTGGAAGAGCTTCATCGCCCGTAGGCGGGTACCGGTGAGGCCCTTCTTCGCGCGGGACACGAGCGCGTAGGCCTCGTACATGAACCAGGCACCGGCGGCGACCGCGGTGACGATGTAGATCGGGCCCATGGGCGCCACCGGGACGAGGGCGAGCGTCGAGAGCACCATGGCCCACGAGTACCAGATGATCTGCTTGCCGACCGTCGCCGGCGGCACCTTCGAGGGGAGCATGGGCACGCCGGCGGCGTCGTAGTCCGCCTTGTACTTCATCGCGAGCGGCCAGTAGTGCGGCGGCGTCCAGAAGAAGACGATGAGGAAGAGGATGAGCGGTTCCCAGGACACTCCGCCGGTGACGGCGGACCACCCGATGAGCACCGGCATGCAGCCGGCGGCGCCACCCCACACGATGTTCTGCGTCGTGTGGCGCTTGAGCATGATCGTGTAGAAGACCGCGTAGAGGAGGATCGCGATCGCGGTGAGCCCCGCGGCGACCCAATTCGTGAATCCGCCCATCCAGAAGATCGACCCGATGCCGAGCACGAAGGCGAAGATCAGCGCATTGCGCGGTGAGATCTCCCCCGTGACGAGCGGCCGGTTCTCCGTGCGGTGCATCTTCGCGTCGATGTCGCGGTCGATGTAGCAGTTGAAGACGGAGGCGGAGGCGGCAGCGGCCGCGCCACCGACGAGCGTCGCGAGCACGAGCCAGATGTTCGGCATGCCCTGCGCCGCGAGGAACATCACGGGCGCGGTCGTCACGAGGAGCAGTTCGATGACACGCGGCTTCGTGAGCGCCACGTACGCCATGAACCTGCTGCGGGGTTTCCCGGACCGCGCCGATTCGTCGACGCTGCGCTGCAGGGGCTTCTCCACGGATGCCGCCCGAGCTTCCTGAGCTATCTGGGCGGCCTCATGCTGTTCAGCAGTCACGGATCGGGAGTTCACTTCCTCTTGACGACGGTCGACCGAGCGGCAGTGACACGGTGTACCGAAACACGGTGTACCGACCCCGCGGTCCACGCCATTCTACCCGTCGTAGAGTCCACCGCCACTCGCCGCCCCGGGTGATCCGCGTCATCGCCCACGTCGTCCCGTGGCGGAGCCGCGCGCACCGCTCCGCGCAGGCGGTCCGCGCGCGCGACGAAGGCCACACCGCACGGCGCCGCGGCCGGTTTCGCCCCGGTCGGGCGCGCGATAGAGTTGTGATGTCATCCGTCAAGTAGAAGGATCACTCACGCGCATGAGTACTGTGACCTGGACCGAAGCCGATTCCAAGGCCGTCGACACCGCCCGCCTCCTCGCAGCGGACGCCGTGCAGAAGGCAGGCAACGGCCACCCCGGAACGGCGATGAGCCTGGCACCGGTCGCCTACTACCTCTACCAGCACGCCATGACCCACGATCCCGCCGATCCCACCTGGCTCGGACGGGATCGTTTCGTTCTGTCCGCGGGTCACTCGAGCCTCACGCAGTACGTGCAGTTGTTCCTCGGCGGATTCGGCCTCGAGATCGAGGACCTCCAGCGGCTCCGCCAGTGGGGTTCCCTCACCCCCGGTCACCCGGAGGTCGGGCACACCGCCGGCGTCGAGATCACCACCGGCCCGCTCGGCTCGGGCCTCGCCTCCGCCGTGGGCATGGCGATGGCCGCCCGCCGCGAGCGCGGCCTCTTCGATCCCGAGGCGCCCGCCGGACAGTCCGTGTTCGACCACCGCATCTTCGTCATCGCCTCCGACGGTGACCTCGAGGAGGGCGTCTCCGGTGAGGCCTCGTCGGTGGCCGGCACCCAGCGGCTCGGCAACCTCGTCGTCATCTGGGACGACAACCGGATCTCCATCGAGGACGACACCTCGATCGCCTTCACCGAGGACGTCGCGGCCCGCTACGCGGCCTACGGCTGGCACGTCCAGCACGTGGACTTCACCCAGGGCGGCACCGAGTACAAGGAGGACATCTCCGCACTCGACGCCGCGGTGGAGGCCGCGAAGGCGGACCCGCGTCCGTCCTTCATCCGCCTCTCGACGATCATCGCGTGGCCGGCCCCGAATGCACAGAACACCGGTGCGTCCCACGGTTCCGCCCTCGGGGCCGAGGAGATCGCCGCGACGAAGACCGTCCTCGGCTTCGATCCGGAGGCCACCTTCGCCGTGGATCCCGAGGTCCTCGCCCACGCCCGGTCCCTGCGCGACCGCGGTGCCGCCGCCCACCAGGAGTGGAACGGCCGCTACGAGGCCTGGCGATCGGCCAACCCGGAGAACGCCGCCCTCCTCGACCGCCTCCTCGCGAAGGAACTGCCCGCCGGCATCGACGACGCCCTTCCCACCTGGGAGGCCGACGCCAAGGGAGTCGCGACGCGCGCGGCCTCGGGTGCCGTCATCAATGCGCTCGCGCCGCTCATGCCGGAACTCTGGGGCGGCTCCGCCGACCTCGCGGGGTCGAACAACACGCTCGTCAAGGGCGAGCCCTCGTTCCTGCCCGCCGAGCGTTCCTCGGACATGTTCTCCGGCCACGAGTACGGCCGGAACATCCACTTCGGTGTCCGCGAGTTCGCCGCCGGCCTCATCTGCAACGGCATCGCCCTCCACGGCCCCACCCGGCCGTACAACGGCACGTTCCTCGTGTTCTCCGACTACCAGCGCGGTGCCGTGCGCCTCGCTGCCCTCCAGCAGCTGCCGACGGTGTTCGTGTGGACGCACGACTCGATCGGCCTCGGGGAGGACGGCCCGACCCACCAGCCGGTGGAACACCTGTCCTCCCTCCGTGCGATCCCGGGCCTCGACGTCGTCCGCCCCGCGGATGCGAACGAGACCGCCGTCGTGTGGCGTCGGATCCTCGACCGCACCGACGGACCGACGGGCATCGTGCTCACCCGCCAGAACGTGCCGGTCCTCGACCGCACGGTCCTCGCACCGGCCGCGGAGGCCGCGAAGGGCGCCTATGTCCTCGGCGAGTTCGGCCCGGCGGAGGCGGCCGTCGCCGATCGCGTGATCATCGTCGCGACGGGCTCCGAGGTCGAGATCGCCCTCGCCGGGGCCGAACAGCTCGCGGCGAAGGGCATCGCCTCCCGCGTCGTGTCCATGCCCTCGCAGGAGTGGTTCGAGGCGGAGTCCGCCGAGTACCGCGAGTCGGTCGTCCCGGCCGCTGCTCGTGCCCGCGTCACCGTCGAGGCCGGAGCATCGATGAGCTGGCACAAGTACCTCGGTACCTTCGGCCGGGCCGTGTCGCTCGAACACTTCGGTGCTTCGGCCGACTACAAGCGTCTGTACCAGGAATTCGGCATCACCGCCGAGGCCGTCGTCACCGCCGCCGAGGAATCCCTCGCAGCGGTGGCCGCTGCCTGACCCGGGAAGGAACCCGTCATGAGCACTCCCCTCTCCGCACTCTCCGCAGCCGGCGTCTCCGTCTGGCTCGACGATCTCTCCCGCTCCCGCCTCGATTCCGGTGACCTCGCCGCGCAGGTCGGGGCGGGGACGATCGTCGGCGTGACGACCAATCCCACGATCTTCGCCGCGGCCCTCGCCCGGGGTGAGGCCTACGCCGCACAGGTGACCGAGCTCGTCGCGGCCGGCGCCTCGGTCGAGGACACGATCGACGCCCTCACGACGACGGACGTCGCCCGCGCCGCGGACGTCCTCCGCCCGGTGTACGACGCGACGGACGGCGTCGACGGCAGGGTGTCCATCGAGGTGCCGCCGCACCTCGCGAAGGACACCGCCGGCACGATCGCGTACGCGAAGAAGCTCTGGACGATGATCGACCGACCGAACGTCATGATCAAGATCCCGGCGACCCTCGAAGGACTGCCCGCCATCACCGAGGTCATCACGGCCGGCATCAGTGTGAACGTCACGCTCATCTTCGCGCTCGACCGGTACCGCAAGGTCGTCGAGGCGTACATCGCAGGTCTCGAACTCGCCCGGGAGGCCGGCATCGACCTCTCGACCATTCACTCGGTCGCCTCGATCTTCGTCTCCCGCGTCGATTCCGAGGTCGACTCCCGGATCGCCGTGAACGACTCCCTTTCGGGACTCGCGGGGAAGGCGGGGATCGCGAACTGCCGCCTCGCCCACCAGATCGCGACGCAGCTGTTCTCGAGCGAACGCTTCACCGTCCTCGCGGCCGCCGGTGCGCACCCGCAGCGCCCGCTCTGGGCGTCGACGGGTGTGAAGAACCCCGCTTTCCGCGACACCCTGTACGTCGAGGAGCTCGTCACCGCCGGCACCGTCAACACGATGCCGGAGAAGACGCTCCTCGCCTTCGCCGACCACGGTGAGGTCCACGGCGACACCGTGGCCGGTCACTATCAGGAGGCCGACGAGGTGCTCGACGCCCTCGCCGCCGGCGGCATCGACTACGCCGAGGTCATGGAGAAACTCGAGGCCGAGGGTCTCGAGAAGTTCGACGCCAGCTGGACCGAACTCGTCGAGACCGTTCGCGGTCAGATGGAAGCGGTGCGATCGTGAAGGGCGTCGATCTCGGTTATCCCTCGCCCGCGGAGTTCGACGACGAGGTCCACGATCTCGTCACCGCACGCGTCGCCTCCCGCATCGCGGCCGGTGACGCCACCGTCTGGGGTGAGGCCGCGGAATCCGAGGCCGCGAAGCGCCTCGGCTGGGTGAACCTCCCGACGACCTCCGCCGACCTCGTGCCGCGCATCCTCGCCCTCCGGGAGGAACTCCTGGCCGAGGGCGTCGACCACGTGACGCTCGCCGGGATGGGCGGTTCCTCGCTCGCCCCCGAGGTCATCTGCGCGACGGCCGGAGTGCCGATCGAGATCGTCGACACCACGGACCCCGCTCAGGTCGCCGAGGCGATCGGCACGGACCTGAGCCGGACCGTTCTCGTCGTCGCCTCGAAGTCCGGATCCACGGTGGAGACCGACTCGCACCGCAGGGCGTTCGCCGAGGCGTTCCGCGCCTCCGGCATCGACCCGCGCCGTCGCATCGTCGTCGTCACGGATCCCGGCTCGCCCTTCCAGCAGCTCGCGGAGGACGAGGGGTACCGCGCGGTCTTCCTCGCGGACCCGAACGTCGGCGGCCGCTTCAGTGCACTCAGCGCCTTCGGCCTGGTCCCCGCCGGGCTCGCAGGTGCGGACATCGCCGGCCTCCTCCGCGACGCCGCGGAGTACGCCCCCGTCCTCGCGGCCGACGACGCCGAGAACCCCGCGGTGCGCCTCGGTGCTCTCCTCGGCGTCGCACACGCCCGCGACACCGAGAAGCTCGTCATCGCGAGCACGGACTCCCCCGTCGTCGGTTTCGGCGCATGGCTCGAACAGCTCCTCGCGGAGTCGACCGGCAAGGATCACAAGGGCATCCTCCCAGTCGTCGTCGAGGACCGGAACGCTCCCGGTTTCACCGATGCACACGCGGACTCCGTGCTCCTCTTCATCGGCGACGCGATCGGCGATCACCAGCCCGCCTCCGGTTACGCCGCTGCGGTGAACCTGCCGCTCGGTGCCTTGTTCCAGCTCTGGGAGCACGTCACCGCGATCGTCGGCTACAGCATCGGGGTGAACCCCTTCGATCAACCGGACGTCGAGTCCGCGAAGGTCGCGGCCCGGGCCCTCCTCGAGGCTCCGGCGAACGGTGAGCACACCGCACCCGCTTTCGTCGACGGGCCCGTCGAGGTCCACGCCTCGCCGGAGGTGATCGGAGCCGCCTCCACGCTCGGTGAGGCTCTCGCAGCCCTCATCGACGCCGCGGACGAGTACGGCTACCTCGCGGTGCAGGCGTTCCTCGATCGGAACGGCGACGCGCACGCGGCAGAACTGCGGCCGCTCCTGGCCCGGGCGAGTGGCATCCAGACCACGTTCGGGTTCGGACCGCGCTTCCTCCACTCGACCGGGCAGTACCACAAGGGCGGCCACCCCAACGGGGTGTTCCTCCAGATCACGGGTGAGAACCGGGCCGACATCGTCGTCCCGGAGCGACCGTTCACCTTCGGCAGGCTCCTCGCCGCCCAGGCCGCCGGTGATGCCCAGGTGCTCCGCGACCACGGGCGTCCCGTGCTCCGACTCCATCTGCAGGACCGGTCCGCCGGTCTCGCCCACATCCGGCAGGCCGTCGAGGGCCTCCTCGCCTGACCCGCCCGGAGCCGCTCCGTCCGAGCGAACTCCGAACTCCCATCCGACCCGAGGGCCGCGCACTCACCGAGTGGGCGGCCCTCGCCGGTATCGGGGGCATGTGTCGAGATCGGCACACGCTCGGGCGCCGTCACGCACATCAACCGCCGACGCCGCTTCTGCGAGTCGGCCCCGAAAGAACGCTCGCCTCCATGCACCCTTGGACTCCGTCCGTCTCGTTCACTCGGCCGGCGGATCCTCACCGCGACAGCCACCTGCGTTCTCGTCGGTGGGCTCAGTGCCTGCGCCGGTACCGGTTCGGACGGCGTCTACCTCGCGACCTCGGACGACGATCTCGGCACCCTCACGATCGACGGCAGCGCTGTCACGTACACCGTCTCCCATTGCGGTGAGGACGTCGATACCGGCACCGGAGAACTCACCGAGGACGGCACCGGCGTCGTCTGGGCGGAAGGCAGCACCTCGACGGTGACCTTCACCGACGGGTCCGTCGGCCTCGACGACATGACGTTCTCTGTGGATGTGATGGCTTGGTGGCGGGTTTCTGTGATCGCTCAGTGGCGGTGCAGGCGCGGTCAGGTGTCGGCCGTGGTGCGGCGCAGCTCGCGGTAGATGGTGGTGCGGGAGACGTTGAACAGCTCGGCCAGCTCGGCTTGGGTGTGCTCACCGGCGGCGTGCAACGTCAGCAGGTGCTTGCGCTGAGAGGGCGAGAGCTTGGGCTTCTTGCCTTTGAGTTTGCCCTTGGATCTGGCGATGGCCATGCCCTCGCGGGTGCGCAGGCGGATGAGGTCCGCCTCAAACTCGGCCACCATGCCGAGCACGTTGAACAGCAACCGGCCGACGGCGTCGTTGGGGTCGTAGACGCTGCCTCCGAGACTGAGCGCCACTCCCTTGATGGTGAGCTCGTCGGCGATGTCCCTCGCGTCCGGGAGCGAGCGGGCCAGCCGGTCGAGCTTGGTCACCACCAGGGTGTCCCCATCCCGGGTCGCGGCCAGTGCCTCACGCAGCCCGGGCCGGGCGCGGGTCGTTCCCGTTAGGCCGTGGTCGAAGTAGATGTTCTTGTTCTCGACTCCGAGGCGCTCGAGTGCTTCCCGTTGGGCGGAGAGGTCTTGCTCGAGAGTCGAGACGCGCGCGTAGCCGACATGCATGTCCCCATTGTTGCAGTTGCCCTCCCCTCACCGCCCATGTCACCGTACGGGTCTTGCGTACATGACGATCCCTCATAAAAAGTCGTCGAGGAGGAAGCTCGCACGACGTACGGTGAAGTATCCCCTTACGGGCATGCGATCTGGGCCGACGCCTGTGACCGAATGCTCAGCGCGCGCTGTATAGTTCAGTGCATGCTGACCGTTGCTTCGCGTCTCGACGTGATGAACCGCCTGGGTCGTGCACTGGCCGACCCCACTCGATCCCGGATCATCTTGACCCTGCTCGACCATCCCGCTTACCCGGCGGAACTGGCCCGAGATCTGGACCTGACACGCCCGAACGTGTCCAACCACCTGGCATGCCTGCGCGATTGCGGGATCGTCGTCTCCGAGCCCGAGGGTCGTCGGACACGATATGAGATCGCCGATTCGCACCTGGCGCAGGCGCTGACGGCACTGGTCGATGCCACCCTGGCAGTGGACGAAGACGCCCCGTGCATCGCTCCCGCCTGCTCGCTTCCCGGATGCGACGCAGCTGGGGAGGGTGCATGATCCTCACCTCGGTCTTGCAGGCGATGGGCCTGTTCGCAGCGACCAACATCGACGACATCATCGTGCTCTCCCTCTTCTTCGCGCGAGGGGCAGGCCAGCGCGGCACTACCGCCCGCATTCTGGCCGGCCAGTACCTCGGATTCGCCGGCATCCTCGGTGCCGCGGTCCTGGTGACCATCGGCGCCGGAGCATTCCTGCCCTCGGCAGCCATCCCGTACTTCGGTCTCATCCCTCTGGGCCTCGGCCTCTGGGCCGCATGGCAGGCCTGGCGCGGAGACGATGACGACGATGACGACGAGGCCAAGGTTGCCGGCAAGAAGGTCGGCGTGTGGACAGTCGCAGGCGTCACCCTTGCCAACGGCGGCGACAACATCGGCGTCTACACCCCTGTCTTCCTCAGCGTGGAACCTCTCGCAGTAGTCGCCTACTGCATCGTCTTCCTCGCGCTCGTCGCGGTCCTGGTGGCCCTGGCAAAGTTCGTCGCCACCCGCCCCCCGATCGCCGAAGTGCTCGAACGCTGGGAGCACATCCTCTTCCCCATCGTTCTCATCGGCCTCGGCATCGCGATCCTCGTCAGCGGCGGAGCCTTCGGACTCTGACGTAGCGGCAGCGATCCAAACGGCCCCGACCGGGCGCACCCCTCTCGGTTCAGACCGCGACACCTACCTGCAGCCAGTCCTGCGTGATCGCGGCAACAAGACCGCCACGGAGCGCTACAAAAACCCCGCCACCAAGCGAACGAAGCCACACGTTCTCGAAGGAAGGCACCGACGCGGCCGGCGAGGTCACCGCCGAGCACGAGAACGTCTGTGCCGACGAAGTCGCGGCTGCCGAGGCCGAG
>NZ_BAAANO010000035.1:123212-123686 GCF_039529845.1 Brevibacterium samyangense
GCGGCTGCGGAGGCCACCGCTGCGGCACAGACGGCTGCCGAGGAACTCGCAGCGGCTCCGGACGGGGAGTACTTCGGTTCCTACGAGAACGGTGGCGCGCGGCCCACGTACGTGACGATGTCGATCTCCGGAACGCGATTGACCCTGACCGAACTCCGGCGTGACGGTGTCATCGCCGGTAACGAACTCACGGCGGAATTCGATCGCGACGGGCTCGCGGGCACTCTCACCGAGGGTGGAGCACCGCTCGCGTTCACGTCCTCCGACGGTCGAGAGGGAGAGATCTCCGTCCGTGTCGTCGCTTCCGCCGAAGGCGAGCCCTCCACCAAAGTGGCGGTGTCTGCACCCTTCGGGTCGACCAACGAGAACATCTTCGGCGGCCACGAAACCGTCACGGTGTCATTTGGTCTGTGTCAAATTTTGTGGACAGTGAAACGTAAATCTTCCTCGGGTCAAGCAGCGGCTGGTACGGCC
>NZ_BAAANO010000036.1:0-10957 GCF_039529845.1 Brevibacterium samyangense
TGGTGCGGACACGATATTCAGGATGCACCGAACGTCCCACATACTTTGTCAGACACGCCCTAGGTGCCGATCAGCGGGGTGCACGGCGTCCATCGACCCGAGCAGTGACGTGTACTCGCTCGCGCGGTCTGCATACGCCTGAGTCGTCGCCCCCATGCTTCCCCACCCTACAGCTCGCGTGCCCGGGGTGCGGCGGGGCGTGTCAATTCAGGTATACCCGTCGCTCATGTGCGACGACGTGGTGCGCGGCACAGCGGCATCCGTCCGGGCCGCACCCTGAGTAGCAGGGCGTGGCCAAGGGGAATGCTCTCTAGCTGAGTGTCTAATGCCCTGCTACCGCCTCTGTTTGCCCTGCCCATCTGTGTTTGTGGGGTCAGTCGATGCTCATCCCGGAGGGCGAACGGTTCTCCCGTGTCTACCGGGGCCGCGGAGAACTCACCGACCATCTGCTCGTGTCCCACGCGCTCGTCGGCACGGCGTCCGCGGTGACGACGGGGGAGTGGACCTCCCCTCGATCGAGGACGACCCCACCGGGCGGCAGGGAGCGCCGGGATCCGATCACCGGCCAGTCGTGGCGACCTTCGACCTCTGACCGGGGCAGGCTCTCGGATGATCGCCCTTTCCACCTGTCCGTCATGACCCGGGGGGCTGATCACGATGGCGGACTTACGTGTCGAAGTCGATCTCGACGCGGAATACATCGACCCGCAACCACGAGACCGTGAGTTCCACGGGCCTATGGTCCCGTGCTGCGGCGTCGGTTCGCGAGCGGATCGAGATGACCGGCGGTCGGCCGCTCAGCCCGAGGTGTTCGGCGACCTCGGGCGTTGCGGGGTCGATGGCAACGCCGAACCATCCGCGAACCGGTTGGAGTCCGTAGTGATCAGCCAGGGTGTCGTGCAGGGAGGCGGACGGGTCGAGGACCTGGGGCAGGTCCGGGACCAGCTCCGTGTCGAAGAAGGATTCGGCGAAGCCGACCAGCTCATTGTCGATGTACCGAGCACGAGTGAGCGCGATCACCTGACGTCTCGGCCCCATCCTCATCCGCCGGCGCACCTCGGGCGACGGAGTCTCGAGTCGCCATCCTGTGGTTCGGACATCGGGGGTGAGCCCGGCGTCTCGGACGCTCTGACTCCACGACGGCGGATGGCGGCGGCTGATCGTGTAATCGACTCGACGGGAGACGTACGTTCCGCTGCCCTGCCGCCGGCGCACGAGATAGCGCCTCTCCAGCTCTGCAAGCGCCGCCCGCGCGGTCAGCCGGCTGACGCCGAGCTGACCGGCGAGCTCGTCTTCCGACGGAAGCCGGGTCCCGACCGGCTGGTCCGCGATCTGCTCGGCGAGAGTGTCTGCCGCGGCCAGATACACCGGGACCCGAGGCGCAGACTTCTTCGACGTGACGCGATTGATGGAACTGATCATAATGCAGGCGTCGGACCAGGGGAGTGCGTGCGCAGGGGACGGTTGACTGCACCGTCGGGCACCTCGCCGGTAAGCACCTGCAGGATCGCCTCGGCAGCATGTTCCTCGATCCTGAGCCTCGCGGAGGCCACAGCGGACCCGAGGTGCGGAGTGAAGAGAGTCCGGTCCTGTATCGCCAGGAGCTCCTCGGGCACGCCTTCAGGACGGTCCGGGCGCGAGAGGTCCTCGAACTCGAACACGTCCGAGGCGAATCCGCCGAGGTGCCCGCTGCGCAGCAGCTCAGCCACGGCGACCTCGTCCACTACGGAGCCGCGCCCGACGTTGACGAGCAGCGACCCCGGCCGCATCGATTCCAATTGGGCGCGGCCAAGCAGGTGCAGGGTGTTCGCGTCCAGCGGGGCACAGACCGCCACGGCGTCGCTGCGCGTCAACAGCTCACCGAGTTCCACGTGCTCCATCTGCAAACCGTGGTCGCCGGCGGAGGACAATGGCTCAGGATCGCAGTAGAGCAGGTTCGCGTCGAAGCCGCTGAGCAGCCGCGCCACTGCCCGTCCGAGCCTTCCCGCGCCCACGAGGCCGATTGTCGAGCCCACGAGCGTGCTTCCGTAGAGCGTCGGTCGCCATCCCGCAAGGCCGGCCCGCACCGCGCGGTCTCCTGCCGTGATGTTGCGCGCGAGTCCGATGAGCAGACCGACCGCGAGTTCGGCGGTGGGTTCGGTGAGGAGATCCTCGACCCGCGTCAGCCAGATGCCGCGCTCGGTGCACGCGTTGACATCGATGTTGTCGTGGCCTTTGAGGGCGCCGGCGACCACCTGCAGGCGCGGGCACGCGTCGAGGAACTCTGCGGTGATCCGATCCGGCATGAACGCCATGAGGGCGTCCGCGCCTGCTGCCCTGCGTCGCAGCTCCGAGGCGGGTAGGCTGCCGTCGCTCTGGTTCGCGATCACCTCGCAGCTGTCAGCGAGCATCTCGAGGATCGGGGGATGCACGCGGTGGGTGAGGACCACCACCGGGCGGTGGGGAGTCTCCGTCACGTGCGTATCCGTCGGGTGTGTGTCTGTCATTGGAACCTCTTTCGCAACGCTCCGCCGAGGGCGTCGACCAGGGTGACTGTGGCAAGGATGACGAGCAGGATCGCGGCGACCTCGTCGTACTGGAGGGTGCGGAGGGCGGCGATCAGCTCGAAGCCGATGCCGCCAGCTCCGACGACGCCCACGACCACCGAGGCCCGGAAGTTGAGCTCCCAGCGGTATACGGTGGTGTCTGCCATCTGCGGCAGCACCTGCGGCAGGATGCCGTGCAGGATCACTTGCGCCGGGCCGGCCCCCGTCGCGCGAGCGGCCTCGACGGGCGCCTGATCCGCGTGCTCGATCGCCTCGGCGAAGAACTTGCCCACCATTCCCGCGGAGTGGATCCCCAGTGCCAGCGCTCCGGGCAGTGCGCCGAATCCGACGGCCGCCACGAAGACGATGGCCAGGATCAGCTCCGGCACGGAGCGCAGCATGTTGAGGATGAGCCGGGCGACCCAGTAGACCGCCGGATGCGGCGAGGTGTTGCGGGCGCCGCACAATGCCAGTGGAACGGAGAGCAGCACCGCCAGCGCGGTGGCCGCGATGCTCATCGTCATCGAGTCCCACAGCGGGCCCCACCAGCTGTTGAGGTTGGTGAAGTCCGGTACCCACATCTCACTCAGCAGGCCGGCGATGTCCGCCAGTCCTGTGATCATGCGGGTGCCGTCGAGCATCCCGACGACCCACGAGCTCACCAGCACGGTGACGAGGACGATCCCGGTGACAGCGACCGAGCGCCTCCAGCCGGACCGTGCCTGGTCGGAGATCTGCAGGTACTCCTGCTCTCGCTGCTCGTCCAGCAGGCGGCCTGTGCTTGCGCTTTCTGTGCTGGTGCTCACTGGTAGTCCTCAAGGTCGATGTCGAGCAGCGGTGCGAGCTCGCGCACCGCGTCGTAGTCCGAGTCGGTGACCTCTTCGAAGCCGGCGGCGTCGAACGGTTCGAGCACGGCCGGATCTTCGAGGTCCAGGAACGCTCTCCGCAGCTTCTCCTTCAGGTCTTCGGGGAGGTCCGACTGCATGGTCCACGGATAGTTGGCGTAGGGCTCGGACTCCTGGACCTTGACGACGGTCGCGGGATCGATGAGTCCCTCCTCGGCCATGCGCTCGTAGATGGGCAGGCTCATGCCACCGGCATCGGCGTTGGCATTCTGCACTGCGAGGGCGACTGCGTCGTGAGACCCGACGTACTGCTCCTCGTAGTCGCCCTGGTCGACGCGCAGGTCGGCCTCTTCAGCGAGCATGGCCTTGGGGATCAGGTGGCTGGACGTGCTCGCCTGGTCTCCCCAGGCCACGGTCCTGCCGGCGACGTCGGCGAGGCTCTCGATTCCCGCGTCGGCATTGGCGATGAAGACCGACTGGTAAGTGGGGTCCTCGCCGTCGACTTCCTGCAGGGCCGCGAAGGGCTCGATATCGGCCTTTTCCTGTGCGAGGACGTACGAGAGAGGACCGAAATAGGCCAGTTCGAGGCGGCCGCGCGACATCGCCTCGATCATCGAGGAATAGTCGGTCGTCACGACGAGCTCGACGTCCATCTCCAGCTCCTCTTCGAGGTGCTTCTTGAGCGGTTCATTGTTCTTGATGACGTCCGAGGCGTTCTCGTCGGGCAGCAGGGCAACCCGGAGCGTGTCGGGTGCGGCGCTCGCCTCTCCGGCGGCACCGCAGCCGGAGAGAAGGAGGGCGGAAGTCAGCAGGGCTGCCGCAGCAGCGGTGAAACGGGGGCGTCCGATCATGGTGATTCACTCCTGGGGTGAGTCGTGTCGCTTGGTGAGTCGGGTCGTGCAATGGGTCGTTCGATGTCGTGGTGGGTGCGACTGAGTTCGGTTGAGCGGCTCTGGTCAGGAGCGCTCGGCCGCAAGCGTGTCCTGACCGGCTCTTACAGGGGCGTCGGATCGGGAATCGTCCGGCGCGCCTTCGTAGATCAGGCGGAGGTCTGCGTCGGTGACGCCGGCAGCGGGACCGTCATAGACGATCCGCCCGCGGGCGAGGCCCACGATGCGGTCGGCGTGCTCGAGCGCGAGGTCGACCTGGTGAAGGCTGGCGATCAGGGTGATTCCGCTCTCCTGGCAGACGCGGCGCAACAGGTCCATGACGCGACGCGCCGAGGCGGGATCGAGGCTGGCGACGGGTTCGTCGGCGAGGATCAGGTCCGGCTGCTGTGCGAGTGCGCGGGCGATGCCCACGCGCTGCTGCATACCGCCGCTGAGGTTGTCGACCCGTGTGAGGGCCTTGTCCAGCAGCCCGACTCGGTCGAGCGCCTCGAGGGCGATGCGCTCGTCGCTCCGGCTGAAGGGCAGAAGGCTGCGCCAGAAGCTGTAGTAACCGACCCTGCCGAGGAGCACATTCCGCAGCGCCGTGTACCGGGGGATGAGCTGGTGGTGCTGGAAGACCATTCCGGTGCGTCTGCGGTGGTGGCGCAGGTCTTTGCGTGATTCGAGTGCCGGGACGCCCTCGACCCGCACTGTTCCGGTGCTGGGGGTCACGAGCAGGTTCATGCACCGCAGCAGAGTGGATTTGCCGGCCCCCGACGGGCCGAGGAGTACGGTGACCTTTCCGCTCTCGATCGACAGGTCGGTGGTCCCGAGGGCTTGCACTCCGCCCTTGTAGGTCTTGCTGACATCGACAAGTTCAATCACTGGAAGTCCTCTATACGACTGAAGGTTTCAATGGAAACGTATAGAGGAGTTTCAAATTCCGGGGGCGGGGTCGGCCAACGGTCTGTGAACGAGGGGCGAACAGCGAGCTTTGTCGGTGACGGCCGGGGCTGTGGACCGCCGTTAAGAAGCCGTCCATGCGGGAGTCAACAGCGGATGGCAGGGTGAGTGCTCATGACGGCCCTGACCCCAGACGGCACCATCTTCGACCTCGTGCTCGGCCACGCGGCAGCAGTGCTGCCCGACCGAGTGCTCGACGACGCGAGAGTGGTCGTTCGCGATGGTCGAGTCGCTCACGTCGGTCCGCATCCTGGGGGAGCTGCCTGTGACTTCGATGCCCGCGGCGCATGGCTGTTGCCGGGGCTCGTCGACGTGCACAGCGACCTGCTCTCTCGGGAGATCCGCCCGCGACCGGGCGTAGTGCTCGATCCTTCATTCGCCGTCGCGTCGGCGGCAGCACGGCTCCGTGCGGCGGGAATCACGACCGCTTTTCACGGCTTGGCGTTTCAGGAGCGATCGATCGTAGGAACGCCGATCAACTCGCCCGCGGCCTCCGAGCTGTCGGAGGCGCTCCTGAGCACCGATGACACTCAGATCGATCATCAGGTGTTGCATCGACTCGATGTGCGCTCCGAATACGGCCGGAAGCTCCTCGAGAAGACCTTGCAATCGCGCGACGACCCGCCCTCGCCATCTCTCCAGGGCGAGGTCCGAGGGAAGCGCCAATCTCCGGAGAGCACAGTGCCCGTGGTGTCACACGAAGACCACACGCCCGGGCAGGGGCAGTTCGCCGATCCGGTGAAAATGGAGCGATGGCTGATTCAGGGCGAAGGGATGACCAACAGCGAGGCGGCTGATCACGTCGAATGGTGGCGCAGCACCCGCGACGAGCAGCACGCGGTGCGTGAAGCCGCCCTGTCCTGGCTGGAAGGCCTGGTGCGATCCGGGCACATCAGGCTGTTCGCCCACGACCTGGCGACCCCGGAGGAGGTGTCGGCCGCTGCCGGTCGCGGCTGCTCCGTGGCAGAGTTCCCCACGAGCATCGCCGCTGCGCGAGCCGCCCGGGACCATGGGATGCTCGTCGTAGCGGGAGCTCCCAATGTGGTCCGGGGAGGATCACACACGGGCAACGTGTCGGCAGCTGAACTCGTGTCGGCAGGCCTGACCGACGCTCTTGCCAGCGATTACATCCCCGCATCGATGCTTCCAGGAGCATTGCGCCTGGTGCGCGACGGGGTTGCGTCACTTCCGCAGGCAGTGCGCCTCGTGACCTCAGGCGCCGCAGCGTGTGTGGGACTGGACGATCGGGGTTACCTGGTCGAGGGGCATCGAGCCGATCTGATCCTCGCCGACCTCAGCAAGAGATGGCCCTCCATTCTCACCGTCACAGGGGGGAACTGTTATTGATGGGCGACCAAGATGAGAGGATCAGCTGACTGCCGAGGTGGGCACACCCATGGCGAAAAGTGGCCATCTGGGTCGCGCAAAGAACCTGACTTTCTTTGGCCCGGTCGCTCCTGATACGAGCGTGATAGGGCCCAGCAGTACCTGAGCCCAGGAGCAACCGGAGACCCGACCCCGTCTCAAACATCACCAGCGAGCCAGTTGCCCCCGGGTCCAGTCCTCGTCGTCGCAAGAGGCAAATTTGGCTACCAGATCGCGTTGGAGCTCGCCCGCAGCGGCGGCCGGGAAGTCCATCTCTCCCGGGGAGAGCGAAACACCAGCGTTCCCCAGCGCATGCTCGAGCGTGACACCTTCTGGTGGCAGAAGATGATTTGGAGTGCTCGACATCCCGTCACCAGGCTCGGTCGGCTCATGCGCGACCACGACCACATTGGGTCCGTTGCGAATCGGCCACGAAGGTCGCAGTCCGACAAGTGACACGAGCCAAAGTGCGGCTGGCCATGGCCTCGATGGGGAAATTCAGCGCTGAAGTAGGTGTGCTCTGCAGAGGACTCGGCATCACCTGAAGCCGCCAAAGGAAGCCGCGAATTGCCGCCACCCGAAGCTGACAGTCACATGCGGTCGGGCTGCCTCGGAGGCGCTGGTCGCTTCGACGCTCCCGCTTGGATGTCCAATTGGGTATACCTCGATGACCGGCGCGCCGGCACGCACGACAGCGAGGTCAACGACATAGGGTTCTTATCTGTTGACCGATACCGGAAGGACGTCTTAGAGGTGAGTGGCAAGACAGTCGGGTACGTGCGCGTCTCCGCGATCGACCAGAACCCCGACCGGCAAGTGGCGGCCCTCGGCTGTGAAGTTTGGCGATGAATGGCGGCGTTCTGTGATCGCTCGGTGGCGCACTCCCGGCCACAGCGGGGCCCCGCGCTGACACGTGCGAATACTGGTCCAGCGTGTGAGCCTCGGGCGCGGGGAGGGTGCGTGGTGGTTTAGTGCCCGGCGCCGAGCTTGCCGGACATGCGGTTGCGCATGTTTTGGCTGGCCTCGTTGAGGCCGATGACCTCGACGTTCTTGCCGTAGTGGCGGTACTTGTCCTCCACGGAATCTAGTGCGGCGATGGTCGAGGCATCCCACAGGTGTGAGGTCGTCAGGTCGATGACGATGCGCTGAGGGTCCTCGGCGTACTCGAACTGGGTGTAGAGGTCGTTGGAGGAGGCCCAGAACAGTTCCCCGTCCACGGTGTACCGAGCTACGGCCTGCTCGCCCTCGCCCTTGACGGTGCGCGTGACGGTGGCGAAGTGCGCGACCCTGCGGGCGAAGAGCACCATCGCGGTGAGCACCCCGAGCCCGACGCCGACGGCTAGGTTGTGGGTGGCGACGGTCGCGATGACGGTGACTACCATGACGATGGTCTCGGACTTGGGCATCATTTTCAGCGTTGAGGGACGGACGGAGTGCCAGTCGAAGGTGGCGATCGACACGAAGATCATCACCGCGACCAGGGCGGCCATCGGGATCAGCGCCACTACCTCCCCGAGGGACACGGCCAACACCAGGACTAAGACGCCGGCCAGGAAGGTGGAAATCCGGGTGCGGGCCCCGGAGGCCTTGACGTTGATCATGGTCTGCCCGACCATCGCGCAGCCGCCCATTCCGCCGAAGAAGCCGCTGATGATGTTCGCCGCGCCCTGGCCCCAGGACTCGCGGACCTTGTTCGAGCGGGTGTCGGTGATGTCATCGACCAGCTTGGCCGTCATCAGGGATTCCAGCAGCCCGACGAGGGCCATGCCCAGTGCGTAGGGGGCGACGATCTGGAAGGTCTCCAGGGTGAAGGGCACGTCAGGCAGGAACAGGGTGGGCAGGGCGTCGGGCAGCTGACCCTTGTCCCCGACGGTGGGCACGTTGAGTGCGAAGACTAGGGCCAGAGCGGTGACAACGATGATCGAGATCAGCGGGGCTGGGACGACCGTGGTGATCCGTGGCAGCAGGTAGATGATCGCCAGGCCGGCGGCGGTGAGCGGGTAGACCAGCCACGGGACGCCGATCAGGTCTGGTAGCTGGGAGGTGAAGATCAAGATGCCCAAGGCGTTGACGAAGCCGACCATCACCGACCGGGGGATGAAGCGCATCAGCTTGCCCACCCCGAGCACCCCGAGGATCACCTGGAAGACACCGGCAAGGATGACCGCGACGAGGAAGTAGTCCAGCCCGTGCGAGGCCATCAGCGGGGCGATCACCAGAGCGGTGGCCGCGGTGGCCGCAGAAATCATCGCCGGCCGCCCACCCAGGAAGGCGATGGACATGGCCATCGTGGCGGCAGCGAACAGACCCACCTGCGGGTCCACCCCGGCGATCAGCGAGAACGCGATGGCCTCAGGGATCAACGCCAGCGCGACTATCAGGCCGGCCAGCACCTCGGTCTTCAGCCAGCGCGGGCGCTTCAGGGTCGCCAGGACGGATTGGCGTTCTTCGGGGGTGGCATTCGCCGGCGGGGCGGTGTGGATTGTGGTGGACACGCAGGTCTCCCATCAGGTCGTGAACAAGAAGGACCCCGGCCTTACGAGGCAGCCCGGCCGCCCAAGGGGCGGGGCATCAGGTAGTCACCGGGAAAAGTTTCGACACTAACTCTACCCTAACGTTAGGGTAGAGTCTGGCTGCTGGCCCACCTCGCTCCGCCAGCGGGGGGCAGGTTTAGTCGTGGACGCGGTCCTGCAGGGCGTCGATGAGCTCGTCGGCTTGGCGCAGTTTGCGGGCCATCTTCTCCCGGGCCACCCGGACCCTTTCCAAGTACGCGGCAGTGGCCTCGACCGGTTCCTTGGCCTCCAGAATGGCGAGGATCTCGGCGGTCTCCTCCAGGCTGAATCCCAGCGGAGTGATCCGCCGGACGTAGTTGAGCCGCTCGACGTCGGCCTGGGTGTAGAGCCGAAATCCGCCCTCACTGCGAGCCGAGGGCGGCGCCAGCCCTACATTGTCGTAGTGGCGGATAGTGCGCATCGACAGCCCGGTGCGTTCGGCGACCTCACCGATCTGCATCGTGTCCATGTCTTGCTCCTGCGCTTGCCCCACTGCTTCACCCTTCCACTAGCCCTTGCTCGCCATGACGCCTGAACGCAGGCGCCCGCGTTCTGCCGCCCGGCAAGCAGGCACCAACTCTATCGCTACGTCACAGTCGCGCTCAGAGTCGGCCCCAGATTACGTCGACGCGGATAGTTCAAGGCGAAAGCGCTTCGCGCCAAGCAATCGCCGCCCTTCCACAAGGTGGCAAGCTGGTGGCGCCTCAAGAATCTACAGCTTTGTGAGACATCAAATCCGTGGTCCTATGAAGCATGCCTTCCGCGCCGTTGTGCTCTCGCGTTCGCCTCGGAAAGTCGTCTCACTGGAAACCGTCTCGGTGCCGTGCTTTCTAGGGGTTTGTGAGTCATGTTTGAGAGATGAGGTTGTTGGGATACACGCGGGTGAGCACCGCCGGTCAAGACGCGCAGTTGCAAGTGGACGCGCTGGTCGGTGTCGGAGTGCAGAAGCGAGATGTGTTCTCCGATGTGACCTCGGGCAGCAGGACCGCAGCGGAGCGTCCCGGCATGAAGCGCCTCCTCGACTACGCCCAGGACGGTGACACCGTGGTGGTGTGGCGGATCGACCGGCTCGGTCGGTCCCTGATCGATGTCCTCAACACCGTCAACCTGCTGCGCGAGCGAGGGGTGAAGATCCGGTCGATCTCGGACAGCATCGATCCGGAGACCTCGTCGGGCAGGATGATGCTCGGGATGCTCGCCACCCTGGCCGAGTACGAGCGCGAGCTGATCACCGAAAGAGTCAATGCCGGTATCGCCGCGGCGAAGCAGAACGGCACCCGTTTCGGTCGACCTCCGGTCGACCCGGACGTGATCGCGGAGAAACTCGTGACAGCCGAAGACGCTCGTGCGAAAGGACGGACCGCCGAAGCCGCCGCCCGCTTGGTCGGCTGGTCCCGCGCGACGCTCTATCGCCACCAGCAGGCCGCCCGCGTTCGCGACGCGGTGTCCGAACAGGTGTGAGATGGACGGGCTGGACCGGTGGAGGATCCTTCGACTGCACGTCGAGGACGACATCCCGCTGACAGCCCTGGCCAGGGAGACCGGCACCGTCCTGCGCACCCTGGAACGCTGGCACCACCTCTACAAGTCCGGTGGTATCGCCGCCCTCGAACCACAGCGTCGGACAGACGCCGGCACCCGGCGTACACCGACCGAACTCGTCGCATTCGTCGAGCGCCTCGCGCTGACCCGCCCCCGTCCGAGCATCGCCGCGCTGCTCCGGCTCACGGTCGCCGAAGCTGAACGCTTGGACCATCCAGCTCCAAGCTACGCGACAGTGCGCAGCTGGGGTGTGATCATTTGAGTGGACTCCAAAACACGAAGGAGAATCCACGCCA
>NZ_BAAANO010000037.1:0-31631 GCF_039529845.1 Brevibacterium samyangense
GCTGGAGTGTGGTGGGTTCAGACCTCAACTACATCCCTGATTACGAAGAGCCGAAAATCCTCGAGACACGGGCTTCAAAGGTGTCCAGTCGCCGAATTTCTCGTGTCCCGCCGCACGGGTGGCGTCTCTCTGTGGTGGTCGACGGTTGTTCTGTACGTAGACCGTGGAAACGTTGTGGCCTTCTGGGTACTTCTCGGTGGTCGGCTCCTCGTTCGGGGCGAGGCAGAATCACGCGCTCGATTCCCTGCGCCTCGTCCGTCGAGATCTCGATTGCCTTCGCTTTGTCCATCGAAGTCACAATCGAATGCGCGGTTCCGCCGAAATCCAGCAGCCTATTGCGATATGAAGGCCGGCGACCCCAGCCGATCGCGATATGAAGGTCCGCGACCGCAGCCCATTGCGACGTGGACGTCGACGTGCTCACCGCACGGCGCGGCCTCGGGCCCTCCGGGGACGCAGTGCGAGGCGCGTGCGGGCGAGGTCCGTCCGGCCGCTCGTGTCCCGGGCGAGGGCGAGCACGACGATCTCGTCGGCACTGAGGAGCTCGGCCCCCGGTCCGCGTTCGTCCGGTGCGACCTCCCCGTCCGCGAGGTACGGCGCCGGATCGAGCTCCACCCGCCAACTGCCGCTGCCGCCGTCGGCTGCGAGACCCGTGAGTTCCATGGGCCGGCCGTTCACCCGCGCCTCGGTCCGCACATCCGGATCGCCCGACTGCGTCCGGCCGGTCACGACGATCGCCCCGCGCACCATGCCGACCGCCGCCCGCACGAGCGGCGCGGACCCGTTCCCGTTGGCCGCCCGGGTGCCGGCGTCCGGGTGCTCCGTGGCACCTTCGCAGGCCTTGTCCACCCCCGCCGAGGCGCCCCGGGCCGGGTGCCGCGCGGCACCTCGGGAGAGGGCGGCTTCCTCCCCCGGCAGCGCCGGGGTGCGGCCGGGTGCGCGCCGGTGCCCGGTCGCGTGCTCGTAGGCGAACGCGGAGGTGAGCAGCGCGGAATCGGAGTAGGCGGGACCGGCGAACGTGAGGTCGACCGGCATCCCGATGTCCTCGAGGATCCCCATGCACACGGACACCGTCGGGATCCCGAGTTCGCGCACGATCCGGTTCATGTGCGAGAAGTACGTGCCGTTGCGGTTGCCCCGGACGAAGGCGTCGACGTCGTGGTCCATGCACGATTCGCCGAGGTCCGCATTCGCGGGGAACACGACCGCGTCGAGTCCGTGATCGGCCATCCAGGACTCGAAGGTGTCGGCCCTGCGCCGTTCGAGCCGGCGCAGCAGATCGTCGAGTCCCGGAATCGCGGACCAGTCGCGTACCGCTCCCCCGTACTCCGCGAGCAACCGCCCGTAGTCCTGCAGCGGCGCTGCGTACACGATCCCGAGCTCCTCGGGCGCACCGCCCGGCGGATTGGGGAAGATCGTCGCGGGGTCGATGTGCTCCCACGAGGGGTACAGCGGATCCGCGACCCAGTCGAGGAAGTGCTGCGCCGCGTGGGCGTTCACGTGGAGGTACTCGAGATCGCGGTCGGGGCTCGGCTCGGTGATGCCGGCCCGGTTCTGGGCGATCCCGTCCCCACCGTCGTCGGTGTCCATGACGGGGAACCGGTCGAGGACGACGACCTCCGCACCGCACGCCTCGAGATCCGCGACCGCGCGCTCCCAGAGGGCGAGCACCGAGGGACGGACCTCGATCCGTGGATCCGCACCGATGTACATCGCCGGTACGCCGAGGCGCTTGCCCCGCAATGCGTCCGGGTCCGCGAGAGCCTGGTACGACTCCGGACGGACCTCGCTCGGCCGCGGCAGCGGGACCGCGGTCTGGGAGCGCCAGAAGTCGCTGCGCGTGTCCGGGTCGTCGACGACGATCGCATCGAGCACCGTGAACAGATCACGCAGGCACCGCGTGTGCGGGACGACGACGTCACGGATGGGGAAGAGGGGCCAGTTGCCCCGGATCGAGAGGATCCCCCGGGAGGGTGTGTAGGCGACGAGACCGTTGTTCGAAGCGGGTGAACGTCCCGAGGACACCGTTTCCTCCGCCATGCCGAACACCCCGAGGCCGGCGGCCGTCGCACTGCCGGAACCGCTCGAGGAGCCGGAGTACCAGGCGGCCGGCAGGTAGTCGGCGTTGTGCGGGCTCTCCGCGCGGCCGTGCACGCCGTCCTGCGTCCCGCCCGCGGCCATCGGAGGCATCGTCGTCCTCCCGACGAGCACGGCCCCGGCCGCGCGCAGCCGGGCGACGGTGAAGGCGTCCTCACGGGCCACGAGGTGCTCGAACGCCGGGGACCCGGCCGACAGGCCCATCCCCGCGACCGCATAGCTGTCCTTGACCGTGTACGGGATGCCGTCGAGCGGCCCCCGGGCGCGGCCCGCGGCGCGGCGGGCGTCGGAGGCGCGGGCCGCCTCGATCGCGTCCGGAGCCTCCTCGACGAGGGAGTTCAGTCGCGGGCCGTTCGTGTCGTAGGCGTCGACGCGGGCGAGCGTGAGCGCGAGGAGGTCGACGGCGGTGACGGTACCGGCGTCGAGCGCGGCGGAGAGGTCGGCGATCGTGGCGGTGGAGAGCTGCACGGGGATCCTCGGGAAGGGTGGGGGGGACGAGGGGATGAATGCACCGCAGGGGCGGCATCGGTGATGCCGCCCCTGCGGGAGGGTGCCCGGATCGGGCCGGAGCCGATCAGGCCAGTGCGGCCGCGAAGGCTTCTTCGATGACGTCGAAGGCGTCGTTCAGCAGCTCGTCGGAGATCGAGAGCGGCGGGAGGAAGCGGATGACGTTGCCGTAGGTGCCGGTCACGAGGAGGAGCAGACCGTTCTTCGTGCCGAAGTCCGCGATCGCGTTCGTGAGCTCGGGGTTGGGCTCGATGGTGCCCTCCTGGACGAGCTCCATCGCCTGCATCGCTCCGCGGCCGCGCACATCACCGATGACGCCCGGGTACATGCCCTGGAGCTTCGCGAGGCGACCCTCGATGACCTCACCGATCTCGAGCGCACGGGCGACGAGGCCGTCCTGCTCGTAGGACTCGAGCGCACCGAGTGCGGCGGCGACGGCGGTGGGGTTACCACCGTAGGTGCCGCCCATGCCACCGACGCCCGCAGCGTCCATGATGTCCGCGCGACCGGAGACGGCCGACAGCGGCAGACCACCGGCGATGCCCTTGGCCATGGTGACGAGGTCGGGCTCGATGCCTTCCCACTCGGAGGCGAACATCTTGCCGGTGCGCGCGAAGCCGGACTGGACCTCGTCCGCGACGAAGACGATGCCGTTCTCCTTGGCGAACTCGACGATCGAGGGCAGGAAGCCCTCGGCCGGGACGATGAAGCCGCCCTCGCCCTGGATCGGCTCGATGACGATCGCGGCGACAGCGTCGGCACCGATCTGGGTCCGGATCTGGGTGATGACGCGCTTGGCGGCCTCCTCACCCGTGAGCTTGGTGCCGGCCGCCGCGTTGTCGCGGTAGGGGTAGGACATCGGCATGCGGTAGATGTCCGAGGCGAACGGGCCGTACGCCGACTTCTTGTACGGCTTGGCCTTCGCGGTCATCGCGAGGGTGAGGTTCGTGCGGCCGTGGTACGCGTTGTCGAAGACGACGACGGCGCGGCGACCGGTGTAGGACCGGGCGGCCTTGACGGCGTTCTCGACGGCCTCGGCACCGGAGTTGAAGAAGGCGGTGCGCTTCTCGAAGTCGCCCGGGGTGAGGGCGTTGATCTTCTCGGCGGCGTCGACGTAGGACTCGTAGGCGTTCACCATGAAGCAGGTGTGGGTGAACATGTCGAGCTGGGCCTTGGCCTTCTCGACGACGTGGGGATTGGAGTTACCGACGGTGGCGACGGCGATGCCGGAGCCGAGGTCGATGATCTGGTTGCCGTCGACGTCGACGAGGATGCCCCCGCCGGCTGCGGCGATGTACGAGGGGTGGCTGGTGGGGACCGCGTCCGTGACGGCCTTCCGACGACGCTCGTTGAGTTCGAGCGACTTCGGGCCGGGGATGGCCGTGACGAGCTTGCGTTCCTGCGGCACAGCGGGGCCGCCCATTGCGATTTCGGTCATGCTCGAAGGATAGGCCCCGGCCCGGTCCCTTGTCACAAAGGGGACCGCGCGCATGAGACTGCGCGTGCCGCGGATTTCCGGGCCTCGCGGACCTCCTATCGGACCCTCGTGAGCGAGGTCACGACGCGTGTCGCGGACGTTTACGAGGCCGACACACGAAGGAAACACTCCTCGTCGGAATACCTGTGCGAGAACACCCAGTCCAGCGGTCCTCCGCCGAGGTGTCGCTCAGCGGGACCGCATGTCCGTCTCGCGGTTGCGGCCGGGAATGCCGGTCCGGTTGTCCCGTTCGGTGACGACGACGGTCTCCGCGGAGGCCGCGATGCGCTCCTCTCCCGGCCCGTCGACGAGGAGGGGCGCCTCGGGATCGAGGGTGCGCTTGACGACGGCGAGGGCGATCGGCCCGAGCTCGTGGTGGAGGGCGACCGAGGTGACCGTCCCGACCTCCCGCTCGGCACCGCGGACCTCGGCACGGACGGCGGCACCCGCCTCGGGCAGGGAATGCCCGGACCCGTCGAGATGGAGGAACACGAGGCGCCGCGGGGTCTGCCCGAGGTTGTGCACCCGGGCCACGGCCTCCTGTCCGCGGTAGCAGCCCTTCGCGAGGTGGACGGCGGTGCGGAGCACGTCGAGTTCCCCGACGAGCGACTTGTGGTCGGTGTCCGTCGCTCCCGGGCGCCATGCCTCGATGCGCAGCGCCTCCCATGCGTCCCGTCCGACGACCTCCACACCGTCCGCCGCCGGATCCCAGTCGGCGAGGACCGCGCGGTCGGCGACGACGATCCGGAAGTCGAATTCCGAACCCGGGTGGCTCGGGGACGCGACCGGCATCCCGGCGTCGACGAGCGCATAGGAGGCCGAGCCCTCACCGATCCGCGGCCACGGGTCGTCCCACACGACGGTAGTAGGCAGGCCTGCCGGCGGATCCCCGAGGACCCCGACGGCCTGGAAGCGGTCGGAGACGTCGGTGATCTCGACACGCATCATGAACTTCATGGACTCGAGGAACGCGATCGCCTCGTCGGCGCCGCGGTCGACGAGTGCCCACAGGGTCTCACCGTCCTCGTACAGGCGCAGCCAGTGCTCGATGTGCCCGGTCGGCGAGAGGACGAGCGTCTCCGTCGACGTACCGGCCGGAAGCGCGGCGACCTTCTGGGTCGTGATCGAGTCGAGCCACCGCAGGCGGTCCGGGCCGGTGAGCGTGAGGACCCGGACGGCGGAGAGGTCGGCGACCGCCTTCCGCATCGACAGGCGGCGCTGCTCGAGGAGCGGGTTGCCGAAGTGGGCGACCTCGGACGCATGCGCCCCCTCACCGAGAACGGCGGAGCTGCGGGGGAACCGGAGAGTGTTCACGAGGATTCCTTCTTCGTTCGCGTGCGGTGGGTGGTGCGGATTCCGTGTGCGTGCGGGGCGGCCATCATAGTCCTTCCGCCCATGCGCGGATCCCCTCGACCCAGCCGTCGACCGTGTCGCCGAGGCCGAGGAACCGCAGAGCCGTATCGATGCGTCCGGCGAGCTCGCCGAACGCCGCGGCGGCGGGTTCGATCGTCGAGTAGGCCGACTCGAGTGCCCCCTGCGCCTGCTCGATCGCGTCGCGGACGGGCGGCAGGAGGCGCGAGGTGTCGACCGCGGCGACGTCGTCGCGCGCGGTGCGCAGCGTCTCGACGGCGTCCGGCAGGGTGACGAGGACCGTCGCCGCCCGCCCCAGGTCCTCCTTCGCCGCGGCCGAGGCGCCGGCGAGGGACGGCAGGGACCCCGCCCCCGCCTCGGGCGCGGAGAAGTCGAAGAGGAGGGCCGCCTCGGCAACGGTGGGGCCGGTCGTCGTGGCGACGTCGGAGAAGGCCGCGACCACGGTCTCCACGGCTGCGACGTTCTCCCCGAGCCACGGCAGCCAGGCGGCCTGCGCCACCGGGAACGCCGCGAGATCCTCCGTCGCGGAGTCGAGGGCCGCAGTCGCGTCGTCGAGGTGCGCCCGCGCGGACTCGGGGTCCTCGGTGAGCGCGGTGACGAACGCGTCCGCGCTCGTGCTCGCCTCCTCGAGGTGCGTCACCAGTGCGGACACCCGCTCCCAGGTGACGGCGGCGAAGGCGAGGCAGGCGAGGAGAACCACGAGGAGCACCACGACGCCGGAGGTGCGAAGCGGTGATCGGAACGGCGTCCGCAAACGCGAAAGCCCCCGCCGCTCGGCCCGCGGGTGCGGAGCGAGGACGAGGGTCGGCGCGTCAGGAGTGTCGGTCACGCGACTTTCTTGAGACGTGCGGAGGCGTGACTCGTGAGTTCGTGACCCATCGCCGCCATGTCCCAGGCCCACATGAGTTCGCCCTGCACGAGTCCGTACATCCGCTTCGACGCGGTGTAGGGCTTGGCCGTGCGGGTGCGGGCGACGACGTCCGTCGCGAGGTCGATGCGTGGGCCGTTCACCCGGCCCGCGTAGAGCTCGAGGACGCCGTGCGGGTGCGCGATCTCCACCTCGAGGTCGAAATCGCCGTCCGCATTTCGCATGCCCTCGACGGCATCGGCCGTCGTGAAGGGGGACTCCGCGGTGGGGACCATGAGCCCCGGACCCGCGTCGTACTCCTTGCGGTCACGCACGAGCTGCCAGATGCCCGTCTCCAGGGCGAGGACGTCGTCGAGCGTGCCGTCCTCGCTCATGAGCCAGGCGTGCGCGGTGTAGTGGAGGAACGGGGCCCCCGTGGGAGCGACGAAGTCGATCCGCTGCCCGAACTGCTTCTCCGGCGTCCCCGGGTAGCCGACCACGCCCACGCCCTCCCAGGACCCGATGAGCCAGGCCAGGGGCACGAGCTCCGGATCGAGGGAGGCATCGATCTCGATCGGCATCGATCAGCGCTTGGTGACGAACAGGTTGCGGATCACCTTGTAGGCGACCCCGAGGGTACCGAGGGCGACGCCGGCGACGAGGACCTCGAAGAAAATCTTGAGAGCTGCGTATTCTTCCATGCCGCCATTCTATGCATTCAGGAGTGCGCTGCGCGCACGTCGGGTTCGACGGCGGACTCAGCGGAAGACGAAGATCCGGGCGAGGACGTGGACGACGATCCCACCGAGCGCGATGGGGGCCGCCCCGATCGCGAGGTGCACCGCGGCCCGGCGGGCCTTCGCCTTCGCGTCCTCGAGCGTGCGGCTCTCCCGCAGCTTGCGCGCCTGGTACCGGCTGTCCGCGATCATCCCGAGCATGCGGTCGACGGAGGCGACGAGCAGGCCGAGGATCGCGCCGAGGAGCATCGCGGTGAGGATGCCGAGCGAACCGGAGGAGAAGAGTGCGCCCGTGGCGCCGCCGCCGAGCAGGCCGATCCCGACGGCGAGGGGCGAGGTGTACCGCGCCGGCCACGGCATCGCGGTGGCGAACTGGGCGAGGATGATCGCGACGAGACCGACGACCACCGCCTCGCGGTCCCCCGGGACGCGGAACCCGGCGACCCAACTCGCGGTCGCGAGGGAGATGACGAGTCCGGAGACCTGGGCGGACACGTTCGCGACGGCGTCCTTGGCCTCGACCCCGCGGGCGAGGTTCTGGAGGAACGCCCACAGCAGACCGATGCCCGTGAGGATCGGCAACCACTCGAGGTACGGCAGCTCGGGCACGAGCCACACGGACACCATGCCGACGAGGCCGAAGCCGAAGAGCATGAGCGAGGTGACGCGCGGCTGCGGGGAGTCCGTGAGCCGTGGCCACCCGTAGGCGAAAGCGGCGACGACGACGGCGGCAGCCACTCCCACCGGTCCGAAACCGAAGAAGTGCGACACACCGAGTGCCGCTGCCAAACCGAGGGTCACCATGACCGGAATCCATCTCGCCACGGGTCCATAGTGCCAAACCCCGGGGTCCGCCGCCGGGAGGCGGGTGGTGCCGGAGGGTCTCCCGGCCGCTCCCGAGCCACGTGTTACCCGCCGGTGACAAACGCCCGATACAATCGCTTCGAGTTTCGTCCGAGTGAAGTGGCACACACGCCGCTGGGTATACTCGGACCGTTCCGAACGGCCGACACGACAACACGACAACAGACAACAGGGGGCATGAGAGTGCGAGTGCTGCATATCACGCCGGGACCGTCGACGGAGAACACCCCGGCCCTGGCAGCACTGGAGTTCCTCCCCCACACGATCCACTACTGCACGATCGACCACGCGGACCTCATGCGGGCCCCGCAGGTGGACGTCGCCGTGTACGACGCGACCACGAATCTCTCCCTCGCCCCGAGCATGGCCGAACGCCTCGCGACGATCGGGATCGACGTCCCGCTCGTCATCGTCCTCACGGAGGGCGGACTCGCAGCGGCCAATGCGAGCTGGAAGACCGCGGACATCATCCTCGCCGGGGCCGGCCCCGCGGAGGTCGACGCCCGCCTCCGCCTCGCCCGCACCCACGTCGCCCAGGTCGAGGAGGAGGACGGCCCGACCGTCGTCGGCGCCCTCGTCATCGACGAGAACTCGTACACCGCCTCGGTCTCCGGCAACGCCCTCGACCTCACGTACAAGGAGTTCGAGCTCCTCAAGTTCCTCGCCCAGCACCCCGGCCGGGTGTTCACCCGCGCCCAGTTGCTGCAGGACGTGTGGGGTTACGACTACTACGGCGGCACCCGCACCGTCGACGTCCACATCCGGCGTCTGCGCGCCAAGCTCGGTCCGGAACTCGAATCGACCATCCACACGGTGAGGAACGTGGGTTATCGTTTCAGCCCCGCCGAACCCGAGGAGGACCAGAGTGCCGAGGAATGAGTCGCCGCTGATCGGTGACGTCGAACAGTTCACCGTGATGCCGCCCGAGGTCTCCGCGCTGCTGGCCGCAGCGACCACCGTCGACGGCACTCCCCCGATCTCCGACGGGCTCCTCGCACTCGTCCACGACCCCACTCCGCAGACCCGGATGTGGGGTCTTCGTGACCCCGGGGGCGCACTCCTCGGCTTCGGCGTCGCCGCCCCGCAGGGCGAGCGCGGTGCCGCCGAGGCGGTCCTCGCCCCCGCACACCGCGGCACCGGCGCCGGTGGGGCACTCGTCCGTCGCATGCACGCGGACCTCACGGCCGCCGGGACTCCCGCGTGGTTCTGGTCCCACGGCGACCATCCCGCGGCGGGCCACCTCGCCGCGGCCCTCGGGTACGCACGGGAACGCGAACTCCTCCAGCTCCACACGGACGACTCCCCCGTCGTCCCCGCCCCCGCCGCCCCCGACGGCGTCGTCCTCCGCGACTTCGCCCCCGGCGACGAGCCGGGTTGGTTGCGGGTGAACAATGCGGCGTTCGACTGGCATCCGGAGCAGGGCCGGCAGACCCCGGAGGACATCGCAGCGATCGTCGGGGACCCGGACTTCCGTCCCGCGGACGTCGTCATCGCCGAACGGGACCGCGCTCTCATCGGCTTCCACCAGGTGAAACTCCACACGGACCACCCCTCGGGGAAGACCGTCGGGGAGGTCTACGTCGTCGCGGTCGATCCGCATGTCCATGCGAAGGGCGTCGGCCGTGCGCTCACCCTCGAGGGGATGCGCAGGCTCCTGGGTCTCGGCGCGCAGGTGATAGAACTCTATGTGGAGAGCGACAACGTCCCGGCACGGCGACTGTACGAATCCCTCGGATTCACGCACGCCGTCGTCCACGCGAGCTTCGCCCCTCCCACCGAGTGACCACTGCGTGTCCGCGGCGCCCGCCGTGGAGCGCTCTCGCCCCACTGCTTCCCGGAGGCACCTCGTGTACGACCTCACCGGTTTCGGTTCCGACCATGAGCTCCCCGCCCCGTCCGACAGGTTCCTCGATCGTGAACTGAGCTGGCTCGCCTTCAACGAACGCGTCCTCGAACTCGCCGCCGACCAGGAGGTGCCGCTCCTCGAACGGCTCAACTTCCTCGCGATCTTCGCGTCCAACCTCGACGAGTTCTTCATGGTCCGGGTCGCCGGCCTCAAGCGGCGGATCAACGCCGGCCTCGCCGTGCCCTCGATCACCGGGGCACAGCCACGGGCCGTCCTGCGCTCGCTCGGCCGTCATGCGCACACGCTCATGAAGCGCCATGCCGAGCTCCTCGCGCTCGACATCGGGCCGAAGCTCCGGGCCGAGGGCATCTACCGGGTGTCGATGGCGGACCTGACCCCCGAGGAGCACGAGCGCGCCGCCGCGGTGTTCCATTCCCAGGTGTTCCCCGTTCTCACCCCGCTCGCGGTCGACCCCGCACACCCCTTCCCGTACATCTCGGGCCTCTCGCTCAATCTCGGCGTGCTGCTGCGCCACCCGACGTCCGGGAACGAGCTGTTCGCGCGGGTCAAGGTGCCGCCGAGCCTGCCACGGTTCATCAATGTCTCCGGTACCGCGGACACCCGGCAGCCGAGCGCGGAGTACCCCGCGCGGTTCCTCGCGCTCGAGGACCTCATCGGCGCGCACCTCGGCGACCTCTTCACCGGCATGGAGGTGCTCGACCGGTCCGTCTTCCGGGTCACCCGCAACGAGGACGTCGAGGTCGAGGAGGACGACGCCGAGAACCTCCTCAAGGCCCTCGAGAAGGAGCTCCTGCGCCGCAAGTTCGGACCGGCGGTGCGCCTCGAGATCACGGAGGACATGAACCCGCGGATCCGCGAACTGCTCAAGCGCGAGCTCGGGATCGACGAGGAGGAGATCTACGAGCTCCCCACCCCGCTCGACATGCGCGGTTTCTCCGCGGTCACCGACCTCTCGCGGGACGACCTCCACTTCCCGAAGGCCGTGCCGGCGATGAACCGGTACCTCTCCGCCACGGAGTCCTCGGACCAGGTCGACGTGTTCGCGGCGATGAGCGAACGCGACATTCTCCTCCACCACCCCTACGACTCGTTCTCCACGAGCGTGCAGGCGTTCCTCGAGCAGGCGGCCGCGGACCCGAAGGTCCTCACCATCAAGCAGACGCTCTACCGTACGAGTGGCGACTCGCCGATCATCGATGCACTCATCGAGGCGGCCCAGGACGGGAAACAGGTCCTCGCGGTCGTCGAGATCAAGGCCCGGTTCGACGAGGAGGCGAACATCACGTGGGCCCGCAAGCTCGAGCGCGCGGGCGTCCACGTCGTCTACGGCATCGTCGGGCTCAAGACGCATGCGAAGCTGTGCCTCGTCGTCCGCCAGGAGAGTTCGGGCCTCGTCCGGTACTGCCATGTCGGCACCGGCAACTACCACCCGAAGACGGCACGTGCCTACGAGGACTTCGGTCTGCTCACCCGTGACCCCGAGGTCGGCCAGGACCTCACCCGCCTGTTCAACCAGCTCTCCGGCTACGCCCCGCACTCGAACTACTCGCGCCTGCTCGTCGCGCCCACCCGGGTCCGCGAGGGATTGCTCGAACTCATCCGCGAGCAGACCGCGCGGGCGGAGGTCGGGGAACCGGCCCGCATCCGCATGAAGATGAACTCGATCGTCGACGAGGCGATCATCGACGCGCTCTACCTCGCGTCCCGTGCCGGGGTGAAGGTGCAGCTGTTCGTCCGCGGGATCTGTGCGATCCGCCCCGGCATCGAGGGGCTGAGCGAGAACATCGAGGTGCGTTCCGTCCTCGGCCGGTACCTCGAGCACTCCCGCGTCTTCGTCTTCGGCGAGGGTGCGGACCGAATCGCGTACATCGGCTCGGCGGACCTCATGCACCGCAACCTCGATCGCCGCGTCGAGGCGCTCGTCCGGATCACCGATCCGAGCCACATCGCGGAGGTCGACAGCCTCTTCGACCTCGCCTTCGACCCCGGCACCTCGGCATTCGCCCTCGGGGGGAACGGGATCTGGACCCGGTCCACCCGGGACGCCGAGGGGCAACCGCTCCTCGACTACCAGACCGAACTCGTCCGTCGCCACGCCCGGAAGGGCCGGGTGGCCGAACGGTGAACGTCCGCCACGCAGGCGAGTCCGCAGGTGTCACCGCGGACATCCTCGCCGCCGGCGCGGTGTGCTGGCGGGAGGGTCGGAACGGACTCGAGGTCCTCCTCGTCCACCGTCCCCGGTACAACGACTGGTCGTGGCCCAAGGGCAAGGTCGACCCCGGGGAGACCCTTCCCGAGGCGGCGGTCCGCGAAGTCGAGGAGGAGACCGGGTACCGGGTCTCACTCGGGCTGCCGCTGCCGGCAGCACGGTACACCGTCGGGAGGAACCTCACGAAGCACGTCTCCTTCTGGTCCGCGGAGGTGACGAGCACCGCACCGGGCACTGCCGAGAACCCCCGGGAGATCGACCGGGTCGAGTGGTTCACCGCGGACGCCGCACGGAACCGCCTCACCCGATTCAGCGACCGCGAACAGCTCGACAAGCTCGAGCACGCGTACCGGCTGCAGAACCTCCGCGCCCGACCGTTCGTCATCGTCCGCCACGGCAAGGCGTTCCCCCGTTCGAAGTGGCACGAGACCGAGAGCCTGCGGCCGCTGTTGGCGCTCGGGACCCGCCAGTCGATGGCGCTCACCGGACTCCTCGCGGCGTGGGGCATCACCCGGGTCGTGTCCAGCCCGTGGAAGCGGTGTGTCGCGACGATGAAGCCCTTCGCCGCCTCGATCGACAGGAAGGTGAAGACGGTCGGCGCGTTCTCCGAGAAGGCGAACGCCGCCAACCCCGCCCGCACCCGACGCGCGCTGGAGAAGGCGCTTGCGAAGGAGAGGCCGACGGCGTTGTGCACGCACCGGCCGGTGCTGCCCACCGTCCTCGAGACCCTCGCCGACCTCGCACCGGCCGGTGTCGTGGCCCGGATCCCGGAGAAGGACCCGTACATGTCCCCCGGGCAGATCCTCGTCGCGTACGTGCGACCGGGTCCGCTCCCGCGCATCGTCGACGTGGAGATGTTCCGTCCGATCGACGAGTGAGGGAGCGTCCGTCCGGCAGCGGTACACGCCCGGCCGGTTCAGGCCCTCGGGGCCCGCGGAATTCAGCGGATCTCGGCCTCGGGTTCGCCCTCCGTTCACATACAGTGAAGCGGGTCACGTCCCTTAACCTAACTGTGACCGAAAATGTTTCGCTTTGGGCGCCCATTCACCTCCTATTCACCTTTCGCACCCCTTCCGGCCACCGCCCCTCCCTAGCGTGGTTCCCGCACACGGGGCGAGAGCGCCCTGACCGCGAATCTCTCAGCCGTTGTTTACGAAAGGCATCACCGTGAAGCTCAAGCGATTCCTCCCCGCCGCGGCCACCGCTGCAGCCGGCGCGCTCGTCCTGACCGCATGTGGCGGCGGATCCGCCACCGGCGAGACCTCCGGCGGTGGCGAAGCCGCAGAGTCCTCCGTTTCCGGCACCCTCACCGGCATCGGCGCCTCCTCGCAGAAGGCCGCCATGGATGCATGGACCGCCGGTGTCACCGAGGTCCACCCCGAGCTCCAGGTCCAGTACTCCCCGGACGGCTCCGGCGCCGGTCGCGAGCAGTTCCTCGCCGGCTCCGCACAGTTCGCCGGTTCCGACGCCGCCCTCAAGGAGGACGAGGTCGAGACCGCCAAGGAGGTCTGCGGACCCGACGGTGCGTTCGAGTTCCCCGTCTACATCTCCCCGATCGCGATCGCGTTCAACGTCGAGGGCGTCGACTCCCTCAACATGTCCGCCGAGCTCGTCGCGGGCATCTTCTCCGGTCAGATCACGAACTGGAACGACCCGGCGATCGCCGCGGAGAACGAGGGCGTCACCCTCCCCGATCTCCCGATCACCCCCGTCCACCGCTCGGACGACTCGGGCACCACCGAGAACTTCACCGAGTACCTCGAGGTCGCTGCCGGCGACGCCTGGGGCGAGGAAGCAGGCGAGGCCTTCCCGGCCGCATTCGGCGGTGAGGGCGCCCAGGGCACCGACGGTGTCGTCTCCACCGTGTCCTCGACCGCCGGTGCGATCGGCTACGCCGACGCCTCCGCCACCGAGGGCCTCTCCACCGTGTCGGTCAAGGTCGGCGAGGAGTACGTCGCGTACTCCCCCGAGGCCGCTGCCGCGGTCGTCGACGCCTCGCCGGTCGCCGAGGGCCGCGCCGAGGGCGACCTCGCGATCGAACTCGAGCGCGACACCACCGCCTCGGGTGCCTACCCGATCGTGCTCGTCTCCTACCACCTCGTCTGCTCGACCTACGCCGACCAGGCCACCGTCGATATGGTGAAGGCATGGGAGAACTACGTCGTGTCCGAGGACGGCCAGGCCGCTGCCGCCGAGTCGGCCGGCTCCGCGCCGATCTCCGAGGACCTGCGCACGCAGATCACCGAGATCCTCGACACCATCACGGTCGCAGCCTGACCGGACACAGCATGTCCAGCCACGAGCGGCGTAGTGCACTCCGGTGCGCTGCGCCGCTTCGGCGGTTCACGCGGGACCATGAGAGTCCTGTCACAGGAGTCATGTACATGGCCCCGCACGCACTACGGAATTGAGGAGTCCACGTGGCTACCAGCACAGAGGTGGAGACACCGCCTGCCGCTCCACCCAAACCCGTCGTCCGGGTCGGTGACGCCGTCTTCTCGACGGCGACGCTCGCCGCCGGCATCCTGATCCTCGCGATCCTCGCCGGTGTCGCCCTCTTCCTCATCGCCCAGTCCGGTGGCGTCATCGAGGCGCAGTTGAACGACCCCGAGGCGCTCTCCTCGGGCGGCTTCCTCCAGTACGTCTGGCCGCTCGTCATCGGCACGCTCATCTCCGCCGCGATCGCCCTCGTCGTCGCGACGCCGTTCGCGCTCGGCATCGCGCTCTTCACGACGCACATGGCACCGCGCCGGTGGGCCCCCGTGCTCGGCTACGTCATCGACCTCCTCGCCGCGATCCCCTCGGTCGTCTACGGCCTGTGGGGCATCGCGCTCTCGGGGGGCCTCGTCCCCGTCTACCAGTGGCTCGCGGACTACGCCGGCTGGATCCCCCTCTTCGCACCGGATGCCCAGGGGTACGTGTCCCAGTCGGGCCGCACGATCCTCACCGCGTCCTTCGTCCTCGCGATCATGATCCTCCCGATCATCACCTCGCTCGTCCGCGAAGTCTTCCTCCAGACCCCCCGCCTGCAGGAGGAGGCCGCACTCGCGCTCGGCGCCACCCGTTGGGAGATGATCCGTATGGCCGTCCTTCCGTTCGGCGCCTCGGGCATCGCCTCGGCGATCATGCTCGGCCTCGGACGCGCACTCGGTGAGACCATGGCCGTCGCGATGATCCTCGCGCCGGGAGCCCTCACCGCCTCGCTCGTCGTGTCCGGCAACCAGACGATCGCCTCGGAGATCGCCCAGAACTTCCCGGAGGCCGCCGGCCTCCGGTTGTCCGAACTCATCTCGATCGGCCTCGTGCTCTTCGTCATCACCCTCCTGGTGAACATGGCGGCCCGCGCGATCGTCGCCAAGACCTCGGTGAAGGGCTGATTCCATGTCCACGACTGAAACCGAACCCACGGACGTCACCGGCCCCGAGGCGCACGGCACCTCGGCACCGGAACCGCCGAAGGCACCGAAGCTCGCGAAGGACGGGAAGGTCCGCACGCTGCGCGCGGCGCAGCTGCCCAAGATCGCGCCCGCGCTCGTCGCCGTCGCCTCGGTCGTCGCCGCGGTCGTCATCACCCTCGTCGTCTCCGACGGCTTCAACATCGCGCTCGCGGCGTTCCTCGCCGGCATCATCAACTTCATCGCGATCCTCACGTGGTCCGGTGTCGTCGAGGGCATGCGCAAGGCCACCGACCGTGTCGCGACGACGCTGGTGACGAGCTCCTTCGTCCTCGCCTGCATCCCGCTCGTCTCACTGCTGTGGCTCACCCTCAGCAACGGCCTGCCTGTGCTCCTCGAGAACTCCTCGGTGCTCACCCGCACCATGCAGGGCATGACCGGTTCGCTCGACCAGGGCTACGCGAACGGGGAGACCGGCCTCATGGGCGGCTTCTACCACGCGACGATCGGTACGCTCCTCATCACGCTCGCCGCCTCGATCATCTCGATCCCGATCGGTCTGCTCACGGCGATCTACCTCGTCGAGTACGGCGGCAAGACCGCACTCGGTCGCGGAATCACCTTCCTCGTCGACGTCATGACCGGTATCCCGTCGATCGTCGCGGGTCTGTTCGCCTTCTCCCTCTTCAGCACCGTGTTGTCGTGGATCAGCCCGGCGCTCATGGCCAACGCGAAGATGGGCTTCTCGGCCGCCGTCGCCCTGTCGGTCCTCATGATCCCGGTCGTCGTCCGCAACGCGGAGGAGATCCTGCGCCTCGTTCCCGACGACCTCCGTGAGGCGTCCTATGCACTCGGCGTGCCGAAGTGGAAGACGATCGTGAAGATCGTCCTCCCGACATCCGTCTCCGGTATCCTCTCGGGCATCACGATCGCGATCGCCCGCGTCATCGGTGAGACCGCACCGATCATGGTGACCGCCGGTTTCGCCAAGAACCTCAACTTCAACCTGTTCGACGGATGGATGTCGTCCCTGCCGACCTTCATCTACGACTCCGCCATGCGACCGGTGTCCCCGGGTGTGGCATCCTTCGCCAGCGCTGAACGGGCCTGGGCCGCCGCCCTCGTGCTCATCCTCATCGTCATGGTGCTCAACGTCATCGCCCGCGTCATCGCCAAGCTGCTCGCCCCGAAGGCCGGCCGCTGAGCGGTCTGGAGAGGAAAACAATGTCCAAGCAGATCGACATCGATGATCTCAACATCTTCTACGGCGACTTCCGCGCCGTCGAGGGTGTGAGCATGCACATCGAACCCAAGTCCGTCACCGCATTCATCGGCCCCTCCGGCTGTGGCAAGTCCACCGTGCTGCGGACTCTCAACCGCATGCACGAGGTCATTCCGGGCGCCTCCGTGCAGGGCAAGGTCTTCATGGACGGCGAGGACATCTACGCCGCCGGGGTCGACCCTGTGAACGTCCGCCGTGAGGTCGGCATGGTGTTCCAGCGCGCGAACCCGTTCCCGACCATGTCCATCAAGGAGAACGTCCTCGCCGGCGTCCGCCTCAACAACAAGCGCCTCTCCCGTTCCGAGGCCGACGACCTCGCGGAGAAGTCGCTGCGCGGCGCGAACCTGTGGAACGAGGTGAAGGACCGCCTCGACAAGCCCGGCAACGGCCTCTCCGGTGGTCAGCAGCAGCGCCTGTGCATCGCCCGCGCGATCGCCGTCGAACCGTCCGTGCTCCTCATGGACGAACCCTGCTCCGCGCTCGACCCGATCTCCACGCTCGCGATCGAGGACCTCATCCACGAGCTCAAGCAGGACTTCACGGTCGTCATCGTCACGCACAACATGCAGCAGGCCGCGCGTGTCTCCGATCGCACCGCGTTCTTCAACATCGCCGGGACCGGCAAGCCCGGCAACCTCATCGAGTTCAACGACACGGACGTCATCTTCTCCAACCCGGAGAAGGACGAGACGCAGAACTACATCTCCGGTCGCTTCGGCTGATCGGGATTTCCCTGCGGAGTGCTGTTCGTCGACACTTCCGGGGACCAACGGGTCGCGGGATACTGCGGCGCGTACAGCACGAGGGGCCCTCTCCGTCATCACGACGGCGCGGGCCCCTCGGCATTCAACTCCCGGCGTTCATGACACCTCGCTGCGGCCCGTGCGAAGCCAACGCTTCTGACGCGGGTAAACGATTCGATTTGCGCCTCGCGAAGGGGAAACCGAATCGTTCGCCTTTGTCGGATCCGTAGGAGATCCGGTTCTCGGCACGACGGACCCGTACCACCACGCGCACACGGCGCTCCGCCTGCATTCAGTCCAGCAGCAACATCGGCCCGGCGAAGACCGCCCCGAGCACGCCGCACACCGGGATGCACAACAACCACATCGCGGCCGTCGGGAGCAGATACCGGATCCGGATCGTCGTCCGCGGTCCGATGAACTGCGTGCCGAGGTTCGCCGCGACGACGGTGTAGCTCTGCGAGGTCGGTAGGGCGTGGAAGAACGCCGCCGACAGCAGATAGGTGGCGGACGTGATGTCGGAGACGACCGCCCGCACCGGGTCCATCCGCACCATGCGCACACTCACCGTCCGGGCCACCCGCCATCCGCTCAGACCCGTGCCGAGAGCGAGAACGAGCGCGACGGAGATCCGGACCCACCACGACACCGTGAACGACTCCGGAACCTCGTCTGCTCCCCCGGTCTCGATCGCGTACCACGCGATCATCACGAGCGCCGCGGACTTCTGCGCACTCTGCACCCCGTGCGCGAGGGCGAGGCCACCGACGAGCACACTGTCGACCTTCCGCGCGGTGCGGAACAGGTGTTTGGGCGCCGCGGTCCCGGCGAGGCGGGCGAGAACGGCCATGAGCACGAAGGAGAACGCGAAGGCGATGACCGGGGCGACGAGCAGCGGTGCGAGGACCTGCGTGCCGAAGGCCGCCTCGTCGATGTGGGCCCCGAACACGATCCCCGCACCCAGCAGCCCACCGATGAGGCAGTGCGTCGACGACACCGGGATCGCCATGACATAGGTGACGATGTTGACGACGAGCCCGCCGAGGAGCCCGGCGATGATGATCGCCATCGTGTCGACCGCATCGGGTGGGAAGTCGACGACGTACCGGGCGAACACCTCGGCGAGGGACTGCCCGACGAGGGCTCCGACGAAGTTGAAGACGACCGCGAGCCACACCGCGACGCGCGGCTCGAGGGCTCGGGCGGCGACGACGTTCCCGAGGGTGACGCCCATGTCGTGGAACCCGTTCATGAAGGTGAACGCGAGCGCGACGAGGACGACGACGGCGAAGAGGAGCTCCACGACCGGTGGCTCTCAGGATTCCTTGAGCGCGATACGCGCGACCACCCGTTCCACGTCCTTGAAGGACATGGAGGTGGCGATGAAGGCCTCGGAGACCTGGGTGGCGGCCGCGAGATAAAGCAGACCCCGGCGGGCGGCGGGCACCGCGTCGGACACCTTCTGCTGGAGGGACACGGCCCGGCGGTGCAACTGGTCGATCGTGACGACGTACTCCCACTGGTCCGTCTTCGGCCGGAGGCGTTTCGTCATGCGGAGCGTCTGGTCGGACTCGGTGGAGAGGAGTGCGAGCATCTCGAGGAGGCCGGGCGGGAGTTCGTCGAACGCGGAGGACGACATCGCGAAGCCCATCGCGTTGAGGCGGTAGCAGGTCTCCCGGAGGGAATCGGCGAGGGCGTACATGTCCTCGCGGTCGAGCGGCGTGAGGTAGTTCTCGCGCATGATCCTCACGATCGACCCGACGGTGTCGTCGGCGGCGTCGCAGATGGATTCCATGCGGGCGACAGCGTCACGGCGCTGGTCGACGGGGATCCCGGAGAGTTCGGCGAGGACGAGGTTGGCCTCGAGGATGTGTTCGGCGAGTTCGATGAACCGCTGGTAGTACACGGACCCCTGGGGCATTCTCCGCAGCCGCATCGGGGCAACCTTCCTCGTCGACGGGACCGGCGCGGGAAGGTGTCCCGCCGGACCGTGACGGCCGGTGGTCCCGCTCGCGGATCCGTGCCCGTGGCCGGGCTGTGCATGGGGTTGTGGTGGGTGTCGACCCGAGAGCGCCTCTCGGCGGTAGGCCGCTCGTGGCGGCGTGAGTTGGAGCCCGGGGCTTCAGCGGGCCGACACCCGTGTGGCGCGAACGCCACGCATCCAGGGTAACGCGGTGGGCCGGAGAGGACCACGGGTCGGCGGGTGGGATATGCCTCAGTGTTTCCCCGCCGAGGCGCCACGCGGCTCCCGGCACCGTGAACCGGTGCCCGACGCCGGTCGGGCACCGCCTGCCGCTCAGTCGAGGTGTCCGGCCCGCCACGCGCGGCCGGCGGCCACGAGGTCGTCGGCGAGGGCACCGAAGTTCGCGAGGTCGACGGATTCCTCGTGCTCGTCGACGGCACGGCCCCGCGCGGTGACGGTGACGAAGGCGGCCGCCCGCAGGAGGGCGACCCCGTAGTCCCCGGTGAAGGCCCCGGCGAGGATCTCGTCGGCCGCCCGGGCGACCTCCTCGGGACCCGGCGGGGTCTCCACGCCCGCGACCACCTCGGCGACGGACTGACCGTGCATCCCGGCGGCGTACCAGCGGGACGCGGCGGCGGGCTGCCGGCGAATCCACTCACGCAGCGCGTAGAGCCGCCAGAGACTGCCGGGGAGGGAGACGGCGGGGGCCGTCGACCACATCTGCGCGATCACCTCGATTCCGAGTTCGTCCGCGAGACCGACGAACCGCCGGACCGCGGCCTCGTCCCGGACCTCCGGGTCGTCACCCACCCGGCGGATGAGGAGGGCCGCGGTGGCATGCGCGAGTTCGGCCTGCGTCGAGGGATCCGAGCGCGGGTCCGAGGTGTCGAGGGAGGCGACGGGGACGGGCTTGTGGAAGCGCTTGTTCATCGCGCCCATGGTAGACCCGGGAGTCCGGGGCCCGCTGCGGAACCTGTGCGGAAACCCCGCGCGAAATCACCGGTGGGGTTCGTAGACTGGCCGGGAACAGCGTTCCTGTTCCGTACTGCGTTCCGTACGGCGCCTCTCAAGCACAGCGCCCGACGACAGGAGTCTCACGTGGACAAGAAGAAGACCGTCATGAAGGGCCTGGGGATGGCCGGGAAGTTCGCGTTCCAGGACGACGGGACGCTCCACCCGCGCGCGCACGGTGCCGTCGAGCGGCTGCTCTCGGTCCAGCGTCCCGTCGTCATCGCGTACCTCCGGTCCCTCCGTCGCCGCCACCCGGACGCGACTCCGGCCGAGATCGCCCACATCGTGTCGCAGCACTACCTCGTCGCGACGACCGGTGGCGGTGCTGCAGTCGGTGCGGCCGCGGTCGTTCCCGGCATCGGCACGGGTGTGGCCGTCGCGGTCGCCGCGGCGGAGACCGCCGGATTCCTCGAGGGCAGCGCGCTCTACGCCCAGGCACTGTCGGAGTTGCACGGTCTGCCGGTGCGTGACCCGGAGCGGGCGAACGCCCTCGTCATGGGCCTCATGCTGGGGTCCTCGGGCGCGGACCTCGTCAAGCAGTTCGCCGGGCAGGCACAGGGCGGACAGGCGGTCAACGCGAACTGGGGCTCCCTCGTCGCCAAACAGATCCCGAACCAGGTGCTCGACACCGTCGTCAAACGCATGCGGAAGATGATGGTGAGGAAGTTCGCGGCGAAGGGCGCCGGATCGTTCGTCGGGCGTGTGCTCCCGTTCGGCGTGGGCGCGATCGTGGGCGGCGTCGTCAACCATCAGATGGCGAAGTCGGTCGTCACACACGCGGACACGGCGTTCGGCCCCATCCCCACGTACTTCGAGAAGGACCTGGACCCGAAGACGAGCACCCCGAAGAAGGACGCCGACCTCATGGCGGGCCTGCGGAACTTCATCGAACTCGCGAAGAAGCGCGGCGGCGGGATCACCGACGTGATCCCGGGGGAGGTCCTCAAGCGCACCGGCCGCAAGGGCCGGAAGTCCGCGGACGACGACGCGCCCGGGGCGCTGGGAGACCGGGGCGCCTCGGGCGCCCGGGACGCCGCCGACCGGGCCGAGGACGCACCGGACGACGACGCGCCGCGCACCTACCGGCCCGACGTGCGGCTCTGAACAGCGCCGGGCTTTGGGAACTCCCGTGGCAGCGGTCTACACTTGGCTCGGTGCTTTTCGCGCCGTTCCGCCGCCTCCGAGGTGTCAACCTCCGAGCTGTGGCCGGAACGCCGCCGAGCGCCCGGGCCTCTAGCTCAGCTGGCAGAGCAGCGGACTTTTAATCCGCGGGTCGTGGGTTCGATCCCCACGGGGCCCACCATGAAGGAACCCCCGCTCTCCCTTGAAATCACAGGGAAGGCGGGGGTTCGTTCGTTCAGCAGAATCACCCAGTGGCCGCATATTGGCCGCATACGAAACTCAACCGGCCTGCAACCCCAGTGCGCGCACTGCAGCATCAAGTCCCGTTGCAACCGAATCGAGGTCGTCGGGAAACAGGTGCCCATACCTGTCCAGGGTGAGCGAGGCGGACGAGTGCCCGAGCATCCGTTGCAGGGCCTTGATGTTCACGCCGGCACTGATCGCCAACGACGCCGCAGTGTGACGGAGGTCGTGCCGAGTGAGACCTTCGGGGAACGAATCGTCTCCGCTCCGCGCTTCCTCGCAGGCTTTGACCCACCATGAGCGTTCGTTCTTCGGCCTGCGGAGGTAGTCTCCGGCGGGTCCGGGAAAGACAAGCGCGTCCGGCAGTTTGTCTTTCATCGCTTCGGCCAGCACCGGGCGTAGGAACGCAGGGAATGGCACGCTACGGCGTTCGTGATTCTTCGGTGTGCCCTCGACGATGCGAGAACCAACTTCGACCGCGTTCCGTTCGATGCGCAGGCGGTTCTTCACGAGGTTCACGTCGCGGACTCGTAGTGCTGTCGCTTCCCCCCACCGCAGCCCGCAGTACCCGAGGGTCAGGATCAGGGCTCTCCGGTCCTCTGCCGCGTTCGCCAGGGCGTGCAGTTGCTCGTGCGTGAGGAACGTTTGCCGGCCTTCGCCTCGAGTCGGGAGGTTCTTGATGCCCTCGGCAGGGTTGTTCGGAATGATCCGGTCGTCGACAGCGTCCGCGAGGATCGAACGAAGGATCCCGAGGTTCCGGGTGACGGTCGTATAGGAACGCCCCTCCGACATTTCTGCAACCCATGCGGACACTGCCGTCTTACGCACTCCGGAGGCCCGTACGCTCCCCCACCGGGGTTTCACGTAGTTCTCCCACCCCGACACGTAACCGCGTTTCGTAGAGGCCTTCAGGTGAGTCTGACGCGCGATCCATGCATCACCGAGAGCCTCGACGGTGACGTTCCCTGCAGTCGGGCGAGTGTAGGTGCCATCCGACAGTGCAACGGCGATCCTCGACGCGAACTCCTCGGCGTCGCGCTTCCGGACGAATCCGCGCTTCTGCCGTTCTCGCCGTTCATCGTCGTACCAGCGGACGCGGTATCGCGTGCCGGCATCCGTTGCGTACTTAGTGATCGTCGCCATCGGCGTTCCTCACCCCGAGTGCTTCGACGTCCGCCCGCAGCTCTTCAGTGAGACGCCGGGTGATATGCCCCTTGGCCTGCGCTGAGGCATCCGGGGCGGATTGCTTTTCGACTTCGACGGAGAGCGTGTTCCCCCACCGGCGCAGCGCAGCCCCTGCGACGGCACGAACGTTGACGCCTAGACGTTTGGCGGCCCGCTTGTCGGCTAGCCCGATGCTTGCCTCGGCTATGCGGAACTGCTCTGCCGTGACGTTTGGACCGTACTCGCGGAAGGTATCAAGCATTTCGCCAATGACGCCTTCGGCTTCCTCCACTCCTCCGCGATAGTCGCCTGCCCCGAGCGGGCGAAGAGTTTCTCCGGTAAGCGTTTCGACGACGAAACGATTCCTGACGTCGAGTTCTCCGATCCTCACGAAGTCGTCGGGATCGTCCGTGGAGATCAGTCCAGCAACTGTCCACGATGCTGTTTCGTCCAGCGAGGTGAGCACCCAGGCTGCAGTGCACAGGTTCGGGACAGTGGGCGCCATGTTGCCGGACTCGAGGTTCTTGACTCTCGATGCAGTCCACCGAGCCCCGTGGAGCCGCGCTTCTTTGGCTACCTGGTCGAGTGTTGCGCCGATTTCGTGGCGGGCATGCATGAAGTTCTGGCCGAAGACGGTGGCGAGCTCCAGCGGTGACTCATTCGTTGGCATGCCATGAGGATATTCGCTTTCATGACACTTGACAATCAGCCCGAGTGTGCTGCATCCTCTTTCATGTAACACCAAATCATGAACCTTGAAAGCGAGGGAGCAATGGAACCGAACTCCGGAATTTGGACCGAAGACGAGTACAGGGCCCGACACGGCAAGACGAAGAACGCAGTCCGGCAGGAGCGCTACATGGGCACTGGACCAAAGTTCTTCCACTCGGGTCGGAGAGTCTTCTACCGCGTGCAGGACGTTCTCGACTGGGAAGAAAGCCGGCTGCAGGAACGCACCGGCGAGAAAGCGTCCGCCTGACATGGGCCGGCCGATTCTGCGGGACGCCCCGGACCGCACACCATCCACTGCGGCGACCGACGCGCTGCTTCACGAGATTCGCGCTCGAGCAGCAACTCTCGGGCTCGCTCTCACCACCCGCTGCAAGCACTGCGGGGCCGCCCTTACCGAAACCACATCACTGAAGTCCCATGCAGGCCCCGTCTGCCGGAAACGGCAGCAAGAAGCCCCCGGTGCTCATCCCGCCAAGAACGACACCGAGGGCCAATCGACCACCACCTCAACCTTTACGAAGGAGAAGCGATGACCGCTGAGAAGTCTGCCATCAAGACTACCCCCGACACCATGACCCCGGCCGACGAGATCGACGCCCTCAACGAGGAGATGGACGAACTCGACCGCGCCGACGCCCTCGCCGGCACCCGCGGCACGCCCGCCCGAGACCGTCGTCGGGTCGAGATCTACGCCCGGCTTCACGAGCTCAACAACGTGGAGCAGTCGAGCGCGGACTCACGTCACGAGGACTCTCAGGAGGACCGGGGTCATCCTGAGGAAGTCGGAAATCACCCTCTGCAACACCTGCAGTCTGTCACCGATGCCGAGGTACACCCGGACTCCGAAACCGGGATCCTCCGCAAGCGCATCGACACCTTGCAGGCACTCCGCGACTCGACGACGGATGCCGAGCAGCGCGACGTGCTCTCCGGGCTCCTCCGCGACACGTATACCGAGTACGAAGACGCCCTGCACACCGCGTTCGCGTTCACGTGCCCCGAGTGGTGCACCGGTAACGACATCGTGAAGAACGGCGCGGTAACGCACCGCAGCGCACCTCGGAAATCCGACTGGGTATCCGGGAAGCTCACCACCTACATGTTCGAGAACCGACCGCTCGACGCCGGCGAACCCTCCGAACGCTTCCTGTGCGTGCACATCCCGAACCATGACCCGTCCAAGGACGCGATCACTGTCGGGGTGTACCTCGAGGACGTTCCCGGGCTCATGCGTCAGATCACCGAGGACGCAGAGCAGTTCATGAAGGAGGTCACCCGATGATCCGACTCGTCGACAACGCACCCGCAGAGACCGCCCAGCCCCGGTTCCAGGCGATCACCGTGTGCACGAACACCTCCTCCTGCTATTCGTGCGAGATCGAATCCCGCGGCGAGTATCCCGAGATCGACACCCACGACGACATTCCCGGCATCTGGGACCGGAAGGCGGATATCCCCGTCACCCTCCCTCCCGGCGTGATCACGTGGGCCAACCAGGACGCTCTGGTCGCCGCCCTCGAGGCCTACATGAAGGCAGCGGAGGCGATGACCCGATGAACGGACTCACACTGCTCGCGTTCGTCCTCATCGCAACCACAGCGCTCCTCGCGTTCCTTTTCGAGCACCAGGAGGACCCCCGGTGAACACGTGGACGTTGCAAGAAATCCTCGCCCTCCGCAGGGACGCCTACCGGTTCGGGCAGCTCGACGGTTTCAAAGCGGGATACGCACGCGGTTTCGACGCCGGCACCGCTCACGCGGCCGCTTCCGATGAACAGTTCGCCGAGCACGTCGCCGCAGCCCTCGCCGTACGCCTGCACCTCGACGAACGAGTGCGGGACGTCATCGGCAGCACTCTGCATTGGCAGCAGACGAAGAATCACCTGCACGAAGTCAAGGAGGCGGCATGACGGAAATCGACACCGGCGCGCCCGCGAACACTGAAAGCAAGTCGACCGCGGCCGCACTTGTCGACATGGCTCTCGAGCGGTATCAGTTCGGCGTCACCGATACCGGCGACCCCTACGCGCTCCCCCTTCCCGGCGGGCACGTTGTTCGGATGCTCCGAGGCGGGCGGTCGTCACTCCGAGCCGAACTCGCCAAGGCGTACAGGGCTCAGCACGGCAAGATTGCGTCTCAGTCCGCACTTGCTGACGCAATGCTCGCTCTCGAAGGAGAAGCCCAGGAGGCGCCGCCGAGGCCCGTACATCTGCGCGTGGCCGAACACGCCGGTGACGTGTGGATCGACCTCGGCACGGTAAACGAGGAAGCCGTCAGGATCAGCCCTCACGGGTGGGAGATCGTCGACAGGAACGTGCCTGTCCTGTTCCGCAGGACCGCACTTACCGGAGAACTGCCCACACCCAAGCGGGGCGGGAACCTCAACGAGCTGTGGTCGATCCTCAACGTCGCAGAGAACGACCGACCGCTCGTGCTCGCATGGCTCGTCTCAGCCCTCGGAGACCCGACTATTCCGCACCCCGTCCTCGCACTCCTCGGAGAACAGGGCACCGGAAAGTCCTCCGCTTCGAGAACGGTCGTGAACCTCGTCGACCCCTCCCCCGTGCCACTGCGTAAAGCCCCGAAGGACGCTGAGGGGTGGGTAACCGCAGCAGCATCGTCCTGGGTCGTCGGACTCGACAATCTCTCCGATGTGAAGGACTGGCTTTCCGATTCCTTGTGCCGAGCAGCGACAGGAGACGGCGACGTGCGCCGACAGCTCTACACCGATGGTGGAGTTGCTGTGTTCTCGTTCCGACGCGCCATCGTGCTCAACGGAATCGACATGGGGGCCATGCGCGGAGACCTCGCCGAACGAACGATCCTCGTCGACCTCGACGTCATCGCCGAGGACGAACGCCGGACCGAACGAGAACTCTCAGGCGCATGGGCGGAAGCATGGCCCGGCATACTCGGATCGCTTCTCGATGAGGTGTCGGCCGTGCTCCGAGAACGACCGAGCACACACTTGTCGTCGTCCCCGCGCATGGCCGACTTCGCTCTCATCGTCGCAACGTTGGACCGCATCCACGGGACGAAGGCACTCGAGCGGTATGCGGAGCAGGCGCGTTCCATGGCCGCCGATGCTTTGGCCGGCGATCCGTTCCTCACCTCCCTTGCCGAGTACGGGCAGGCCTGGCATGGGCAGAGCGCCTCGGAGCTGCACAAGGAAATCGCAGCTCCCGACGACCATGGGCGCGTTCGCGTAGGAATGCCGAGGACACCGACCGGTGTCACCACCTTGCTCAAGCGCACCGCTCCTTCACTACGCAGCCAGGGATGGAGTATCGAGCACGAGAAGGACCGTCGGGGAACGATCCGGTGGACCATCACCCCGCCGAGGTCGGACAGAGAAGGTCGGAATCAAGCGCCAGCAACACCGGCAACACATGCAGTCAACGCCGGTGATGCTGGTGTTGCTGGGGGCAATTCCTCACCTTCTCAGGCTGATGCCGGTACTGCAGGTGTTGCAGGGGACGTTTCCCTACCTTCTCAGGATGACCCATTCGACCGGGCGCGATCATTCGATCTCTACGACGTGCACCCGACTCACGACGACATTGTGGCAACGAGCCCGTTCTCAGGAGGAGCGGCATGACTCCCTCCACGAATGACCTCGCCATGATCACTCAAATCCTGCAATCGCAAAGCCGGCGCATCACGCAAACAGCACGAACAACAGACCGGATGAGCTCAGACCTCGCCGCGTTCCGAGAAGAACTCCGACTCATCCGACGTGCGCTCGAATCCCTCAAGGAGAACAATCCTCATGACTAACACCGATCAACTCGAGAACAAGCTTCTCGCCCTAGCCGAATGCATCGAAGCACTCACCGAGAACGTCAAACTCCTCGTGAATACCAACGTCGTTAACCTCGAAAAGCAGAAGCGCACGACGCTCGTCATCAACGACGGTTTGAACAATCACGCCGACATTCTCAATTCGCTCGTCAACGCGAATCACAACACCGAATCACGGCTCGCAATGCTCGAGAACATGCTCCTCACCACACCGCACCCGGAGGCCCCGAATGACTGAATACGACATGACGAACCCTGAGCACCTCGCCGCGATCCTGCATCGGTTCGATCAGCGCATCACGGCTACTACCGACGTCGTGCACTCCACCGCGACGAAAGCTCTCGAAATCTCCACCGTGCTCGAAGCTCAGGCCGAGGAGATCACCAAGCACTCAGAACTCCTCGCCGAAGCGCTCAACCGCCTGCGGGAACTCGAATCGAAGGGAACCGACGATGACCAGTGAGACCACCGCCGACACCGAGACCACGACACCCCCGGAGTCGGACGAACCCAACGTGAAGCGGGCGACCGAGCAGGCCGCGAAGTACCGGATCCGCGCGAAGAACGCCGAGGCTTCCCTCTCGGTCGCCCGTGACGCACTCCTGCGGAACGTGCTCGGCGCCGGGGTCCGCACGAAGCACGGGACACTCAAACCCGCCGACGTCGACGACTTCTTCGCCCTCACCGGCACCACCGCCGAGGACTACTTCACGGAAGCCGGCACGCTCAACGAGGAACACCTCACCGAGACAATGCTGAACCTCCGAGAAACGAAACCTCACCTATTCCCGCCCGCGGACGTTCTCACGGTCCCCCGGCAGGGTTTGGGCAACAAGGAGTGGACACCGAAACGCACCTTCTCCTCAGCGTTCAAACCACAACGCCACTAACCCACGCAAATACCCCTTAGGGTATAATCGAAGTGCGTTTCCCGGCAGGGCCGGAAAAGCGTTATGGAGCGTGTGCAGGGCACCCGCATCTCAGACAACACATCTGAGGCGCGGGTGCCCTTGTGGTTTCCCCGCCGAGAACAGGAGAACCCACCATGGCAATCAACACCCCCAACGCAGCCGCAGCATGGCGACCCGACGAATACGCCTTCGCTCCCGCCGACGCCGTCCCCGAGGCGCTCATCAATCAGCTCTCCACCGTCGCAGGCACCGTCGAAGGCGACGCCCCGGTCGTACGTGTCGCATACGTCGACGACGCATCCGCCACCTCGGTCCCCGAGGGCGCAGTGATCGAAGAGAGCGACCCGACCCTCGCCGAACTCCTCATCCCGACACGGAAGATCGCGCTGCTCACGCAGCTCTCCAACGAGATGTTCTCGCAGGACCGCACCCCGGACATGATCTCCACCTCGGTCGCGCGAGCCATCGTCCGCAAGTCCAACGAGGACTTCCTCACCGCCCCCGCCCCCACAGCAGGAGAATCCGGACCCACCGGAATCCTCAACACTGCCGGCATCACCACCGGGACGGCCGTGACCGACAATCTCGACCCGATCACCGACCTCCTCGCAGCACTCGAGGAACTCGACGGCATTCCCACTGCTATCGTCCTCGGCCCCGACTCGTGGGCATACCTGTCGAAGATCAAGGCCGGCACAGGTTCGGCGCAGCCGCTCCTCGGATCCGGAGTCGAAGCCGGTGAACGACGACTGTTCGGACTGCCGGTCGTCGTCACGAACGCAATGACCCCGAACACCGGACTCATCGTCGATACGACCGCAGTGCTCTCCTCCGTCGGACAGGTCAAGGTGGCATCCAGCGACCACGCCGCGTTCACGTCCGACTCGGTTGTCCTGCGGTCCACCTGGCGTACCGGTTGGGGAGTCGTGCACCCCGAACGCCTCGGCACCTTCACTGTCGGCACCGCAGCCTGATGGATACTGTCTCGACAGTGACTGTAGGCCCCCGGCAGCAGGCACCAGAACCACCGGCCGGGACCGTATGGGTACTGCAGGGAACGACCAAGGGCGGGATGACGACGCTCTTCTCGACTCCCACGGACGGGAACCCTGACCCGAAACCACCAGCCGGCTACTCGTGGAAGATCAAGAAACGACACGGAGTGCGGATCTACATTCCATGCCCGGTGCCTTTCAAACACGCGCTGTAGGCCACAGAAACACCCGAACGGCACAGGAGGACACCACGCGCCTCCTGTGCCGTTCTGCACCCCCAGGGGACCTTTCCCGCACCCCTACCCCCTCCGCTCATCCACCGGGCGCTGAGATATCTATCTCCGGCTTTTTCCACAGGGCTGTGGATAACTCGGTTGTAGGAGCCTTGGGTGCCCCTCGTGGACCTGTTCGTGCTCCAGGACATCCTCGGGCACTCGTCCCCCGCGACGACGAAACGCTACGTCCTCATCCCGCGCACGGCGGCGCGAGCGGCCATCGACAGGCTCACGGACGCCGCCTGACGCCCGCTGCCCTGAGCCCCGACACCGATGATGGCGTCGGGGCATTTTTGTTGCCAATCCATCACCTTACGAGTTTCGTAACGTGTTGTCGGAATCCGAAATTTGACAGGCGTGCTACGCGCCTTTTGTTTGTAGGTTTCGCACATCGAACGTGCGTTCGATTCCCGGGAGTCGGGCGAGCTGCTGCCGGTCGCGGCCTCACGGACCCGACCGACTTCTCGGCACGGCCTCGGGTCAGTGCTTGGGCGCCTCGGCGTTCGGGCGGACGCCGGCTGCCGGTACGTCTTCCCGTCCAGGCCGGTGACCGTGCGGACCGGGATCGGTGCGGGCTCGTCATGGATCTCACCGGTCCGGGCGTCCACAAACTCCGGGACCGCGTCCGGGGCAGGTGCGGCACTTTGCCGCACCTGTTCCATCCCCCGACTGGCCCGCGGTCTTTTCCTGGGATCGCCGGAGGGTTTTTCCCGGGTCCGGGAGAAAGTCCGTGTCAGCTTGAGGCTGCTGGTCTTCGTGGTCAAGTTGACCGTGCGGCCGTCATGCTCTTCGTGACGGACCTCTTGCACCTGGTCACGACACCGCGGACCTCTTGCATGTCTGTCTCCGGCGGCCGCCCAGTGGCCGCATATTGGCCGCATCGACAGTGATTCCCCGTTATACGAAATGACTCACTGAGCCTTGTTTCCGGGGAATGCTCGCACTGCCTGCATCTCCGCGCCGGTTCGATCCCCACGGGGCCCACCCCGCGCACAAGGCTCGAACCCTTGCCAACAGAATCGTTGGCTGGGGTTCGGGCCTTGTCGGCGTTCTGAGCCCAGTTGAGGGCGTTGGCGTTGACCTCGGGTTAATGCTCAAAATGTGTGTACAGCCCGGGTGTGTCACGGGTTAATGCTCAAAATGTGTGTACAGCCCGGGTGTGTCACCGGGTTCGGCCTCCCCATCCCTGCTGGATGCCGTTGCCGTCCTCCCAGCTGAATCCAGAGTCGTACTCGACCGGTCCCATCGGCTCGTCGCCGCCTGCCTGACGTCTTCGTCGTGGTGGCGTCCAGTGCTCGGGACGCGCAAGTGCCCACGGGTCGGTGGGATCGGCTGTCTGGTGCCACAGGAACCAGTCGACCGCCCGTACTGCGTGTTCCTCGGTGAGCCCGCGATGGTTCCGCAGCAGGTTCTTGACACCGGCATTCACGCCTCCTTCGAGAGCGTTCGTCGTCGACGCCACCGGTGCCTCCGGGCTGCCGTGCTCGATCCAGGTGAACATGTGCCCGGCTCGGAGGACCTTCGCCAACAGTCCGTGAGCACGTCGAGACCGTAGATGCGTGTACCACCAGGAGGCTTTCGGCGAGGCCGTGGACGGGCGGACGGCACCCGGGGAGGTCGCGTGGGTGCGTTGCTTCAGGAAGCTCGCCCATTTCGCTTCCCACGCGGTGAACTGGCCGGTCCACGCGGCGGCTTCGTCCATGGTCATGACTTTCATGAGGGCTTTCGTCAGTGCCAGGAGCTCCCTGTTCGCCGGCAGGACGGGACGGCGGGTCAGGTGCTTGTGGATGCCTTGCCGGATGTGGAACCAGCAGCGTTGGACCTTCGTGTCGGGCCAGTGCTTCTTGATCACGGACAGGCAGGGGCCGTTGCCGTCGACGACGGCGATGTCCGGGGCCGGGATTCGCTCGATCAACGCGGTCCACGAGGTAGTGGACTCCCGGTCGCACCACTGCCAGTCGACGACGTGTCAAGTCCCGGGTTTCGTAGACAGTGAACGTGCGTTCAGGATTTGAAGG
>NZ_BAAANO010000038.1:0-35124 GCF_039529845.1 Brevibacterium samyangense
ATTTAGTGTGTCACTTCAACCCACCACAGCCCGCTGACCTGCAACGATGAACGAAAGAACGGCTCAAACCCGAAAACCTGTGCAAGTCAGGTCAGAGTCGCGGGAGAGCCCGCACATCCTCGACGAGAGTCTTCGCGCGCGCCGCGAACGAGTGCCTCTCGGCGATCTCCGCAGCGAGGCGGGCCTGCCCCTCCGGAGTCGGGTAGTAGCAGACCCATTCGAGTCCGTAGGCCCACCCGAGTTCCACACGGTTCCGGTAACGCGCCACCTGTCCGCCGAACAGCTCGTCGATGCCGTGGACGTCGTCCATGAGAAGGTGCCCGCCGGCGGAGAGCACGTCGAACACCTGGCTGGAGACGAACCCGAGGTCACGAAGTTCCGGCCTGTGATCAACGGTCACGTAGAACGCAGACCGGTAGATGTCGAGCAGGTCCTCCGCCGTCTCCGGGCCCGGAGCGATGAATTGCGGCGGGACGTGACCGGTCCAGCCGGATCCGTACACCGTCAAGAAGCGGGCCGCTGCGAGATTCTGCAGGGTTCCGTGCACGCTCACCTGGCGCCACGGCTTCCGCTCCCCCACGTTCACCACGCGAGAGGTGCGCGAGAACGGTGATCCCGCATCGAAGGGGAAGACCTGAGGATCCGTGCACAGGAGCAACGGCTTGACATCGAGGGATTCGAGTGCGGAGACCTTCTCCGCCCAGAGCGGCGCTGCCGCATAGGCGAGGTCGAACCCTCGGGCCCGTCGGATGTCCACTCGGTCCATGTTGTCCGTGGCCCACAGGACAGTCGTCGCACCGGTCGGCAACGGCTGCCCTACGGTTCCGTCGAGGTCGACAACGACGTCCGCGCGGGCCGTCCAACCCGTGGAGCGCGGATCCTGGACAACTGCTTTCTGTCCCTGAGCACGCAACGCGGCGGCCAGCGACTCTGCGAAGTCCAGCGCTCCAGCCGGGCCATGGACGTCGGTGCCAGTCCGACGAGGAAGGATGAGCCACGTCCGTGACTCACCTCGTTCGGACACCTGCACGCGTCCGTCGATCCATGTCTGGGCTCCCCAGGCATCGGAATGGGAGGTGTCCGCCCACGCCACGGTGCCGGTATCGAGGGGCGTGACGTCCCATGCATCGAACAGTTCTTCCGCAGCACCCGTTCCGCGGGCACCGCCTCGACGTTCACGGAAGTACGCGAGTGCTCGCGTCCTGTCGACGTGCGGGAGCGCGGGCCGACCGCCGGTGCGGGCGACGACGTCCGTCCGGAGTTCTACCGATCCGGTCGGCATCCGCCGAATGAGGTCTTCAGCCAGCCAGAGGTCACCGAGCAGCGGAGAGAAGCCACCGGCGCGCCGGATGTCAGCAGTTCGTGCGACAAGGGGGAAACCGGACGTGGGCACCGGAGTGCGGACGTCGATCTGCACACTGTGTCGTGCCCGCCCCGCCAACAGGGGTGCCGGCTCTGCGGCGCCGCCCGGATAGAACGAACCCGCGTCCACGATGGACTCGTGATCATCCAAGACGAGCGGATGGGTAACAGTACCTGTGGTCTCGACCTCCGCGATCACGTTCGACCAATCGGCCTCTCCGTCCTCGAGGGAGTAGTCCGGGTGAGTGATGACAAGCGTGCTTGCCGTTGCGGATCGGATGGCGCAATTGAGCAGGACGGCCCGATTCGTCGAACCGTCGACGACGGTCGTGTTGCGAGCCGCGAGCGTGAGCGCCGAGAAGAGCAGTGCATCGGACCATTCCGTCGACTCTGCGAGTACCAGAACTTCGAGTTCGTCCTGCTCCGGCTCGAACGTAGCAGCAGTAACCGCGACTCGTTCGAAACCGCGCGGGGTAAGCCCGAGCACCACCAGTCCGGCTGTGCCCGGCTCTACCGGTGCCGACTCCTCGGCATGCCACCGGTCAAGGACGAGTGCGTGCTCGAGGGGTGACTGCAGAGCGGGGACGGGAAACTCGCCGGCTTCGACGACTGCGATGTTCTCGCCCTCGAGGAACGACGGAAGCTCCTCGCCCTCCATCACCCGGTACACGAGGTCGACGCCGGCCGCCTCACGAAGCTCCGGATCGATGGTTGCCTGACGGAGCGCCTCGGTGGACACGACAGTGCCGGGGAGAATCGCGTCCCGCAGGCGGGAGAACAGGGGCACACCGTCTTGATCGACCGACCGGATCGCCGGCTCGCCCGAGGCGATCGCAGCAAGCGCAGACCGTGTGAATGCTTCCTCCCACACGAGTCCCGGTCGGGTGAAGAACACGGCCGTGCCGGTCATCTCGCTCACCGATTCGGACACGGCCCCCGAACGAGTGCGGGCGTTTGTCGCAAGGTACCGGACGCGGGGGTCACGAGAAGCGATGTGACCGACGACGGCCTCGGCATCCTCGACCCGGTAGGGGTCGAGAACCAGCATCTCCCAGGCGCCGAACCGCTGCACCGCGCGGGGGCCTGCGATGTGCTCGTACACCTGCCGGAAGTCATTGGGTGATTCCTCGAGGACGACGACGAACGTCGCCTTCGCCTCGGCGGTGAGCGCAGGGAGGGAATCGACCGCAAGAGGGACGCCCGGGTCCGGCAGGAGACCCGGCAGGTGTTCCTCCCGCATCGTCCACTCCACGAGAGCGGCGGTCGCTGCTTCCTCGACCAGCCTCAGGGTGAGGCCCTCGGGCAAGCCGAGGCGGTCCGCGTCATACGGCAGTGGGGTGTCCGGGGTCGAGGTCGCGAGGAACGTTGCGAGCGGGTTGGCGGCGTTACGAACGTGCCCCGGGAACGCCGAGGCGTCGAAGAGGGGGTGTGTGCTCGTCCGGCGGGCGACGTCCGGGTTCTCGAGGTACTCGACGAGCACATCGAGCGGACGGCGACGCCCCGCGAGGTCACGGGTGATCCACGAGTGCACGAACAACGGGTGCGGCGCCAGCCCGAGTTCTGCACCGTCGAGCACGAAGTCGGCGATCGCCTCGTGTGCGGTCGAGAACTCCTGTCCGCGCTGGAGCTGGTACCAGTCCACGGCGAAGAACCCGGACCGTTCGATGAGCTCGGCTGCCTTGCGTTCGGCCTTGTTCAGTCCATCGAAGGCATCGAAAGCGTCAGCTTCTGTGAAAACTTCGTTCTGTTCGGAGGCGGTATGCGTCGCGTCGAGGTCGCCATCGATCGTGTCCGACATGGGGATGTGCTCGTCTCTGTTCTCTCGTGCCGAATCCAACTGTTCGGGCGCCTGTCGTCCCGGTTCGCGTGCGGAAGCCGATTCCTGCATGTGCCGCTCCCTCAGCTCAGCGGTCGCATCGGCGAGGTCGTTCCGCCGGGACGGACGGCCAGCGGTTCACGCCGTCCGTCGATGGACACCGAATACATCGTCTTGCCCGTCACCGGCGGAATCGCACCGAACAGTCGTTCGAGCGAGTGTGCGAAGGTCCCGTCCGTGGGAAGTGGTTCCTGTTCGATCCGGGCGGTCTCGATGCCATAGAAGTCCTCGAAGGCGTCCAGGCGGGCCCAGAACATCGTGCCGGCGAAGAATCCGAAGTCCGTGTAGAAACCGTCGACGACGTCACGGAGTTCGACAGATCCCGTCCGTTCCTCGATGGTGTGCACGAGGTTCCGCAGATTGTCCGAAGCGCTGAACCCGTAACTCAGTGGGTAGTAGTAGCGTTCCGGCCCGACAAGCGCCGTGTCCGGCCGACGGAGCACCTCGACAATCCCCTCGAGCACGGCCGGGTCCTCGGGAACCAACGCCCGCATGATGGCTCGGAGCCATGCCGGCCCGATCGTGGAGGTCGGCGACTTCTTCGTGTGGACCTTGAGGACAGCCTCATAGCCGGCTTCCCGGAGGAAGGGCGCCACACGCAGGAACGGCAGAATGTCCCTACCGCGGTTCGGAACGACGAAATACCGCGCGCCCGGATGAAGCTCCTGGAGCCGCTCGACCTCGGCCAACCGCTCCTCGGGCACGTCGAGGAAAAGGTCGTAAGGAACCGTGCCGTTCATGCGGTGGACGTGCTCGAGCACTGTTTCGAGAACGTCGCCGTAGAAGCAGTGGACGAGAACGGCGATATCACTCGTCCGTTCCCGCTTCACTTCCTCGAGCACTTCCGGCGCGAACGTCCGGGCGAAGAGCGCGTCGTCCTCGACCGCGCTCGTCACCTGCTCCATCGCGCGGTACACGAAGGCGCGATCGATGATGATCGGATTGCCGTCGGTGAGGGATGAGACGTCCCCGTAATCCGTGCCCTGACCGCGCGAGCGGCCCCGCACCTCGATCCCGAGCTTCCGCACGTCGATCTCGTCGAGTTCGAGTGGGCGGGAGAAGCGCAGCGCAAAGCCTCGCTCCACCGAGAGGCCGCGGCCCTTCGCCGTGGACACCGTTCCGTCATGCCACAGGAGCTCCGCATCCGCGGACTCGAACGCAGGGTGCGAGAGCGTCCATTCGAGATCGATGTGATTCGTTCCGGCCACATAGTCCGTGTGTGCGGCCAGATACACACCCTTGGGAATGTATCCCGTGAGGGAGCGACGGTCGGGCGTCATGTTGTCGATGACTGCGAAGGGCATGGGGAGGTTTCCGTTCGGCGTGAAGAGTGTGCGGTCGTCGGCGAAAGGGAATCAGGCCGGCGTGGGACGCAGCCCGTAGACGAGCCCCTCGGCTTCGGCCTCGGGTTCGCTGCGGACGGGGCCGCGGGCCCGCCGCAGACCGGGCATGGTCGCGAGCGATTCGCGCACCCCGTCGAAAAGACCAGGGTGCTTCTCTTCCCCTGCGGCGAGGAGACGGTCCGCGTCGAGGAGGTACGGGTCTTCGAGGAGGGCACGGATGGGGACGACAGGCAGGCGACCGCTCACGATCATCTCGTCCGCGAGCACGACAGTGGGGTCCCAACGCTCGACATCCACGCCCGAGGCGCCTACCGGCGTTCCGATCTCGTTCCACCGGGTGACTCGGGAGATACCGAGCTCCGTGTCCGCTCCGGTCAACCGGAAGTACGCACCGCTCCGGAACCCGACGCCGTGAACGGCATGTTCGAGCGCCGCCGCAATGGCGACGGAATCCTCCGCTTCGGTCGACGGATCGAAGTCGAGCCAGAACCGACGGAACGTATCGGACCGGACAAGAGCCTGTTTGAAACCGATGAAGTACGGCTGCGGATGCCAGCGCGGAGCAGAGGAACTCACGAGCGGAACCATCTCGTAGCCCACGGTGGCCGGACCGTTGACGATTGTTGCCACGGATTCGGACGGGCCGATGAAGGAAGAATCGACGAGGAGGACGGTGTCGAACTCGGTCCTCACTGCCTCACCGACGAAACCGAGGCCGTGCTGGTAGGACGCGAACCGGTGTCCGGGCCCCGTCCGGCGTTCGTACTCGACCATCGCAGGGAGGAACTCCTGTTCCTCCAGCGTGATCCCCGAACCGCTCACGAGAACGAAACGATCTGCCTCCGTGGCGAGCCGTTCGATGGACCTCAGCGCGTGCGGACGAATACGACCCTCGGGGTCGTGGTGTGCCATGACAACGAGAAGGGACAACGGATCACTCCTGAATGGGGTTGGGTGCCAACATGCTAGCTTGATATCAACGATTGATAACGCACATCACGTTTTTCGGAGGTCCGGAGAACGCGTTATCACCCCACGTTCCCTTCCGAGTCATGAGGTTCGCCCACAGTGTTCACCTCCGTCCGCCGGCTGGCCGTCGTCGCGCATTTCGATACCTCGCGCTCTCTTGCTCCCCACGTTCGGCACATGCTCGACGAGATCGTCTCCGTCACCGATCGCGTCGCACTCGTATCGACGAGCGGAGTGGACGACGATGGGCTCGCGTGGCTACGTTCACGCCCCTCCGTTCTCTACGCAGAGCGGGAGAATGTCGGGTACGACTTCAAGAGCCTCCAGGTGGGCTATCAGGCGCTCGGCGACCCGGGGAACGCGGAGATCCTTTTCTGCAACGACAGTTTCATCGGCCCGTTCCTCCCCCTCGACTCGTTGTTCCGAACGATGGACTCGCGGCGCGTCGACTTCTGGGGGATGACACGGTCGGTCGAGATCGTCCCTCACGTCCAGTCGTACTTCATGGTGTTCAAGCCCCACGTTGTGCGGAGCTCCACTTTCCGAAATTTCTGGATGGACTTCGGCACTCCGAAGGACAGGGCGGAGGCGATCAACAACGGCGAACTCAAACTCACGCGCGTCCTCGAGGACGCCGGTTTCACCTCCGGCGCGTACTTCGAGCCGACCGATGAGGACGCCCTCCTCGCCAATCAGCGCTTCGCGTACCTCATGGTGCCCGAGTCCCTGCCGCCCGGTTCCGTGGACGGGTGGTGGGACGCGACGTGGCGCTCCCGCACCGCTTCTGCAAACGCCATGCAATTCAACTCGACCATCGCGCTCGCGGACGCCGCGTTTTCGGAACGTCTGCCCCTCCTTAAGATCGAGGCTCTCCGATTGGACCCCTGGGAGCTCGGAGGGCGCGCACTCGGGGCCCATCTCGCGAACAGGTATCCGCGCATGTTCGAGGGCGTTCCTGAATTCCTCTCGCGAACGGACCACATCTATGCTGGGCGTTATACGAAGAAGAACCTGAGGAGCAAGTTCCCCCAGCTCTACAACGCGGTGAGGTATCAGTACTGAACAGCGTGCGCGCGGCACAGTCCTCGTCTTCGTCCGCCCGAAGAGGCAAGAGCCGCTCGTCGGCATTCATCATTCCGCCCATACATTCACTGGAGTAACCGACTTGGCCATCGAGAACCTGTACAACACCGGCATCAAGAAGATCGGTGACGAGAAAGCATTTGCGGCGGAACAGAAGACGCTCATCGTCGTCGGCCCGGCCCGCGGCGGAACCTCGATGGTCGCCGGTACCCTCGACAACCTCGGGGTCTTCACCGGTCAGGGTTCGAACGCTCCTGTCTTCGAGGACGTCCGCCTCGCGAACGCTGCGGAGAACGGCACTGTTGCCGATGTCCGCCGGGTCGTCGAGGACTACAACGCGCAGCACGACGTGTGGGCGTACAAGCGCCCCGGGATCATCAACAACTTCGGGAAGATCCACGACACCGTCCGTAACCCGGTGTACCTCTTCATCTTCAAGGACATCTTCTCGATGGCGAACCGGAACAGCATCTCCATGCACCTGGACGTCGTCAACGGCCTCAATGTCGCGCTCGAGGGCTACCAAAAGATCACAGGTTTCATCAAGCGTCGTCAGCCCACGGGCCTCCTCCTCTCCTACGACCGCGTGATGCAGAACAAGGAGGCGTTCGTCGACGTCCTCACTCAGCTCATCGCACCGGCCACTGTCACGGACGAACAGCGCGCCGCTGCCCTCGCGTTCATCGACCCGAATCCCGAGGCGTACCTCAACGCCTCTCGCGTGACGCGCGGGGTTGGACACATCGCCTCGCTTTCGGCCTCCGAACTGAGTGGCGCCGGGCATTACGTCGCTGCACCCGGTCGCGATGTGGAGGTCGAGGTCCGCGTCAACGGCGAAGTCGTCGGGCGGACAAAGGCCGACGGGCACCAGTTCGCCTACACGTTCGAGTCCCCGCTGAGTACCGATGACGTCGTGTCCGTCCGGCTCACCGATGACGTCGTCGACTTCGCGACCGAGACGTTCTCGAACTGAGCCCGCGCTTCTCCCTCACTGCTCTCACACTGCTCACACTCGATAGGTGCACTCATCCATGACCCCTCATCAACAGCCGAATACTTCCGACACCCCGAGGCGCCTGCTTCTTCACGTCGGCCAGCCGAAAACGGGAACGAGTGCCCTCCAGACGTGGTTCGTGCACAACCGCCCTCATCTCCGTGAACTCGGGGTGGACTACCCGGCGCACAAATCAGATGTCGCGGCGCGCAAGGGCAAGGTCGTGAGCGGGAACGGGGTCGGGATCCACACGGTGTTCGTCACCGACGCCGTCCTGGCCAATCAGAATGCGCAGCGAGGCGACCTCAATGAATTCGCCGACCGGATCGAGGCAAGTTCGTACACGACGACGGTGTACTCCACCGAGGCGCTGTGGAAGCTCGATCCCGACAGGCTGACCCGCGCACGCGCGATCCTCGGCGAACGCGGGATCCGGCTCGAGGTCGTCGCGTACGTCCGTGACATGGCCGGCCATGCGCTTTCCCTCTACGGGCAGGCCGTCAAACGCCACAAGTACATCCAGGACTTCTCCCACTTCATCGGTCGTGAGCCCACCGGATTTGGCTTCAAGCAGGACGTCGCCCGCAGTCTCTTCGCGTGGGCGGACATCCTGGGGAACGATGCACTCCACGTCATCCATTACGACACCCACAGGAAGGACGCCGTCGCACCGCTCGTCGATGTGCTCGGTGTCCCGAATGACACCATCTGGGTCCCTGGCTCGAACGGAGAGGTCAATCGGTCCCTCACTCGTGAGGAGCTCAACCTCATGCGACGGCTCAATCAGAAAGTCGCCGATCGTGGACAGCTCGTCAAGCTCTCCAATATCCTCATGGATCTTCCGGCGCTGGGCAGCCGCAAGGCCCGAATCAGCCGTGCCGATGCGGACTACCTCGTGAACACCTTCGAATCCGATGTCGACCGCATCAACAACACCTTCTTCCCGAAGGACCGGTCGTTGCAGGTCATCGGTAAGGTCGAAGTCGTCGACGGTCCCGTCGACGCAGCACCGCTCGCCCCTCGAGCGAAGTTCCTTCTCGACTGGCTCGCCGCCGCAACCCCCCAATTGAGGTGATCGCATGACTGAAACCGAGAATCCCGTACCCGACTTCGCAGTCCCCGTTCCTCGCGCAGGAAGTGCCGAGGTACCTGTCGACGCCACCGTCGTCGACAATGCGGTCCTCACCCCGTTCAAGGTTTTCTACCCCGGGAACCCCGAACATTTCCGAGGCGCGATCTACACGGACGACGGGAATCTCGTCTCACAGTCACAACGCGGCTTCGGTCCTGGTCAGACCCAATTCGTGCCCGATGACCCGGAGCGGCTTCCGAACTTCGGATCGGAGCCTCGGCATCTGGACGGCTCATGGTTCTACGGTGGGCACTGGATGAATCATTTCGGTCACTTCATCATCGAGGCGCTTCCCGCCATCGGGCTTCACCGTCCCGGCTACGCGGGGCTGCTCTTCCACCGTTTCATCTGGAATGGCGAACCGAGCAGCTGGCAACGCGAACTCCTCCGGCTCGCGGGCTGGGACCCGTCGACACCGATCTCGATCGTCGGAGGGGAACCCGGTCCCCAGGTGACTGTGGAGCGCGTTTCCATCGAACGCCGTCCCGTCGTTCTCGGACTCGTCGCGTCGAAGCGTGCGGTCGAGATCTGGCAGGAAGTCGCTCGCCGTGCCTCGGCAGAAGCCACGGCGGAGATCGGGCACCATCCGAAGGTCTACTTCTCTCGCACACACCTCAATCACGACAACCGTTTCACCAGGAACGATCGCGTCCTCGAGGACCGCATGGCCGAGAGGGGTTTCCACGTGGTACATCCGCAGGAATTGCCGGTCGCCCACCAGCTCGCTCTCGCCGCGAACGCGGAGGTCATCGCCGGAATCGCCGGGTCGAATCTGCTTCTCTCGGCATTCGCACCTGCCGGTACTCGCATCATCGAGATCGGCAATCGCCGGAATCCGGTCCAGGGTCAACACATGCAGCGCGCGTTGTCCGCAGCGACCGGACACCTTCATGTGTTTCTTCCGTATGCAGGGGGACGGTCCGCTCGGAACGTCGTTCCCACTCTCGAAGCGGTCGACACGCTTCTCAAGGGAAAGTGAGCCCACGTCCAGAATGACCACGCCCATCGTCGTCGCCGGGCCCTCCCACGTCCGCGGAATGAAGCATCAATTGGCGATCGGAAACGTCCGATCGAGCGGACGCCCGGTCGAGTGGATCGACTTCCCGGGGACCGGTACGCTGAGTCCCCATTTCCAGAAGGCAACGTTCACGTCGGAGCCGATGGATACCCTGTTCCTCGTGCCCGATTTCCGATTCGGGAACAAGGCTGTGGTAAACCCGAAGATCCCCGCGAATCACGCGGCCGTCGACCGTTCACTCATCTCTCCGGAGAACGACGCCAAGATGTACTCCGCGGTGATGACGGCACTCGAAGCCATCCGCGACAAGAACCCGCGATGCCGATTCGTCTTCTGGTGCTTCGCCGGCCGTGAAGAGGACAATCGGTTCGCCGGCAAGTACTTCGAGAACGGCGTCTACCGGCACCCCACCTGGAACCTCTCCGACGCCGAGGAACGCCTCGGCAGCCAGGTGATTTCGCTGCGGCCGTTGATCGAGCACCCGCACGGGCGGTCCTTCCGCATCGACGACTCGCAGCACCCGTCATTTCTCGGGCACGAACTCCTGCGACGACTCATCGCGGATCCCGACATCGACTTGCCCACCACGATTTCCGACATCGTCTCCACCTCGACGCAGGTCGTCGTGCGTGCGACCGTACCCACCGTCATCACCGGGCATTCCCATTGGTTGACCCGGCTTGACGAAACCGTGAGTCGGCGGCTCGTCCGTCTGGAGGGCCCTGTCGACATCGTCGATCCGAAAACGTTGTTCACGGAGCCGCCGGGGCGTGGGACACGAGTCGTCTACGTCTCCGGGCTACAGCGAGTGCTGCGCCCGGATCCGCTCCGCAGAGCAACGACGGAAACCGTCGACGAGTTGCGCCGGCTCGGTGCGCAGGGCGCGGACGTGCGAATCGTCCCGTGGGAGAACAAGGTCAGTGTCTCCCCCGCCCCCACACGGGTAGGCCAGCCCGCACTGTGGTCTGCTGCACCGGAGTTCGCTCCCATCCCGCCGATCGCGGGCTGGACGGCAGGGGTTGCACCCTTCACCGTCGAGGACTTCGACCTCGAACACGATCAGATGCCGACGGTTCCTGCGCCCACGGGAGATGTTCCCTTCCGCGAAGGAGCTCGGCTCCGCCCGATTCCGACGACACACGGCATCGAGAAACTCCTGCGAGCGGTCGGGTTCGACGTTTCCCACGAACCGTTCCTGGATCCGGCTCCCTGAGCGTTCCGGGACCTCTTCGTCACCCGAGTGTGGCGCCGGGGGCGTACGACTGCCATTCGGCTTGACCGACGGCGCGCACGTGGACGTCCGGTGGTGCCACGAACGTCGCAGCTCCTCGAATCCGATACAGCGTCTTTCCGTCGAGCAGCCCGGTCTCCTCACCGTTCGTCACAAGCTCGGCGCTCAGAGGAACGGTCGCTTCCGGGGACACACCGGAGAGCACCTGTGGACGGGTCTCGAGCACCTGAACGGCGGACCGCTGAGCGATCTCGCCGTCGGCCACCCGAATGAGTCGCCCGTCGGAGACCAGGTCGTAAGCGGTCGAATTCCCCTGGACCGGAATCGCCGTTCCTTCAAGGAGTTCGAGGGCTTCCTCAGTCGACCCGCATCCGTCGACGTTCTCGATCTCCGTGGCGAATCGACGCAACGCGGTTGGATGATTCGTCTCCGTGTTCTCGGAGCTGCGGTAGACAGTCACGGGGACCGTCCCGCAGGGATCCGACGTCGACACCGGGATCCGTCCTTCGAACGTCCGGAGGAACCCGGGGCCTTCCTTCCACGCACCGGGAATGATGAGGGGCTCGTACGGACGCGAAGCGAAGTCCTCCGAGAAGAACGTCACCTGAGTACCGTCGGGAACCTGGTGAGCGATACCCCAGGCGTCGAGAGCCTCGAACCATGCGAAATCGACGCTGAACGCTTGGATGAGCGAATACGTCCGCGGTGACGACGGCGTCGACGTCGGCTCGAACCCCTTCTCGGTGAGGATTTCCACCCCGCGTGTGAACGCCGGGTCCTTCGATCGCTGTAGGAACTGACCGCCTCCCACACTCGCGCTGCTGCCCGCAGCGGACTTGTCGGTGAGAAGAACGTAGTACCACCCGTCCTTGTAGGCGGCCGCCGGTTGCCCTGTGCCGTACGACGAGTCACCGCGATCGATCACGCCCGACTGGGTGAGGACCGAGCGCCCCTTGTTCGCTCGTTCCCAGGTCTCCCCGTCCACGGAGGTCGCGAGCCCGATCTGGTTTCGACCCCAGTCGGCCTGTCCTCCCAGTGAGCCGGTGTAGTACATGTAATACGTGTCGTCGACGCGCATGACGTTCGGGTCGCAGACGTGCATCGAGTCGAAATCGCCGTCGCGACCGGTCCCCGACAGTGCAGCGACGGCTGTCGCCGCGCCCTTCCCCAGGAACGGGCCGTTCGGGTCCTTCGACACTCCGTGCGCGGCATCGTCACCGAGAGGATCCCCGGCCGAACCGCACCACCAGAGCCCGTACACGCCGCGGTCGAGCAGTGCGGTCGGAGCATAGTTGTAGGTCGGTGCACCCCCGACGGGTTCCTTGCTCTCGACCGTCTGTCCGGTGGTGAGCGTCGTCGCGGAGGCTTCCTCCGTGACTTCCGATTCCGGTTCCGTCGGTGCTGCCTTGCTCTCGACGGGGCGTTCCTCTGCGTTGATACCGCAACCGGCCAGGAGCGCGAGCAGCGTCGCACTCACGACCGCTTTTCTCGCGAAACGGAGTCGAGTCATGGATCCTCCGGGCGTTCGGGTGGATTCACACGGACAGATAGGTTCGCAGCGCCTCGAACTGATCGCGCGGGGCGAATCCTGCCGCTTTGAGCTTCGAGAGATCGAAACGGGAATTCAGCGGGCGGGGCGCGACGGACTTTCCGGCGAAATACTCCTCGGTCGTCACATCGGAGACCCGCGCCGCGTCCGCGCCGACGGCCTCGAAGACACGTCGCGCGATCTCCGACCATGCAACGGCTTCGCCGTCGTTCGAGACATTGTAGGTACCGTATTCGGCCTCGGAACGAAGGAGGTGGAGAGCCGCGCCGGCGAGGTCCTCTGTGAACGTGAGGCGACCGATCTGATCGGAAACAACCGACGGGTCGACACCCTTCTCCGCAAGCATCTTCATCGTGAGGACGAAGTTCTTCCCCTCGCCGATCACCCAGCTCGTCCGCAGGAGGTACGTCCGCGGGTTGAGCGCGAGCGCGATCTCCCCGGCGGCCTTCGACTGGCCGTAGACACCGAGCGGGCAGATCGGATCCGTTTCCGTGTACTCCCCGTCCTTCGACCCGTCGAACACGTAGTCCGTCGATACGTGGACGAGCGGCAGGCGGTGGCGTGCGCTGAGTGCGGCGAGGGCCTGAGTGCCCTGCGCATTGACTGCCCACGCCGCCGAGCGACCCTCGGGCGTTTCCGCATTGTCGACGGCCGTGTACGCGCCGGCGTTGATCACCGCGGAGAACGACTCCCACGGCAACGCGGCAAGAGAATCCGCGTCGGCGAGGTCCGCGTGCTCACGGCCGAAGAAGACTGCCTCGGCGTCGCTCAACTGTGTGCGAAGAGCCTGGCCCAACTGTCCGTTCGCTCCGAGAACCGCGATCTTCCGTGCCGGGAACGGAGTGACATCCGCCAACTGCGGGTGCTTCTTGTCCTTGTCGGAAAGTTCCGCCTCGTCCAGGGGAATGGGCCACTCGATAGCCGAGGTCTCGTCCGCGAGGTTGAGGAAGGTGTAGCGGGACTGGGCGTCCGCGGACCAGTGCTCGTTCACGAGGTACACATAGGCTGTCTGGTCCTCGAGAGCCTGATAGGAGTTCCCCACACCGCACGGGACGTAGATCGCCTTCGAGGCATCGAGATGCGTGGTGAAGACGTTCCCGAACGTCGGCCCCTCACGCAGGTCGACCCAAGCTCCGAAGATCTCCCCTGTCGCGACGGAGATGAACTTGTCCCAGGGCTCGGCGTGGATGCCGCGCGTCGTTCCGGCCTTGAGGTTGTAGGAGATGTTGTTCTGCACCGGGGCGAAGTCCGGGACCCCGAGCGCCGTCATCTTCTCGCGCTGCCAGTTCTCCTTGAACCAACCGCGGTTGTCCCCGTGGACGGGAAGATCGACGACGAGCATGCCCGGGATCTGCTCGACGGGCGTGACGGTGAGCGGCTTCGAGAACTCCACTGTGCTTACTGCCCCTTCTCTGCGTACTTCGCTTCGGTCTCCGCCTTCGCCGACGACCACCAGTCACGGTTGGCGGTGTACCAGTCGATCGTGGCCTTGAGCCCTGCTTCGAAGTCCTGGAACTTCGGCTGCCAGCCGAGCTCGGTCCGCAGCTTCGTCGAGTCGATCGCGTAGCGGAGGTCGTGGCCGGGGCGGTCGTTCACGTGGTCGAAGTCGGTCTTGTCCTTGCCCATCGTTTCGAGGATGAGCTCGACGACTTCGAGGTTGTTCTTCTCTCCGTCCGCACCGATGAGGTAGGTCTCCCCGATCTCACCCTTCTCCAGGATGGTGAGCACCGCGGAGGAGTGATCGTCCGCGTGGATCCAGTCGCGGACGTTCAGACCGGCGCCGTAGAGCTTCGGCTTACGGCCTTCGAGGACCTCGGTGATCTGGCGTGGGATGAACTTCTCGATGTGCTGATAGGGCCCGTAGTTGTTCGAGCAGTTCGAGATCGTCGCCTGCAGCCCGAAGGACCGCACCCATGCACGGACGAGAAGATCGCTGCCGGCCTTCGTCGAGGAGTACGGGCTCGACGGGTTGTACGGCGTCGCCTCGGTGAAGCGGTTCGGGTCGTCGAGTTCGAGGTCGCCGTACACCTCGTCGGTGGAGATGTGGTGGAACCGCTTCTCGTGACGGCGGGCCGCTTCGATGAGCGTGTACGTCCCGATGATGTTCGTATCGAGGAACGGGCGCGGGTCCGACAGCGAATTGTCATTGTGGGACTCCGCCGCGTAGTGAACGATCGCATCCACACGCGGGACCAGCTCGTTCACGAGCTCGGCGTCGGCGATATCACCCTCGACGAGCGAGAAGCGGGACTCGTCGAGACCGGCGAGGGATTCCTTGTTTCCGGCGTAGGTGAGCTTGTCGAGGACGGTCACCGAGTAGTCGGTGTTCTCCAGGACGTAACGGACAAAGTTCGAACCGATGAATCCGGCACCGCCGGTCACAAGAAGTCGTTTCACGCAGTCGACACTATCGGAAACCGGTGACATGTGTCGCACCACGGGCCGGACGAAGGAACTGTCAGACGCCGAGAATTCCGAGGAAATCCACCGCCATACGACGCGGCAGGTGCGTGCGAGCGAATGACCTCGCGGCGGCGCTCTTCTCGGCCCGCGTCGCGAGGACGCGCTCGATCGCGTCTGCAATCGCTCCTGCCTTGTCGTCTACCGAGGGATCGAAGAATTCGATCCACGCCTCGTCACCGAAGTCCGCACGCAGATGGTCGAGCCCCGGCAGCACGACCGGCACTCCGAGTGTCGCCGCCAACATCATGGACCCCGAGTTGAGGATCGCTTCGTACGCGAGGACGAGCACATCACTCGCCTCCGTCCACGCAGCGATTTCCGCGTCCGTGAGCACCCCGTACTGCCTGTAGACCGGAACATGCCGAGGGAGAATCCGCTCGAGCTGCTCGATCTCGCGGGCATTCGCGCCCCCAGCGAGCGCGATCGCAGTGTGCGGATTCCTTCCCGCCAATCGTTCCGCTGCGGCGAGGAGGGAATCAACTCCCTTGTACGGTCGAATCGCTCCGGTGAATCCGACCACGTCGGCAGTGACGGGAATTCCTGTGGCGGCACGCGCCGCGTCACGACCGAGCGGCGCCGGGTAGACACCCTGATAGCTCGAATGCTGAAGGTGGACGATCTTGTGTTCCGGGATGGTGTAGAAGGGCGCTGCGACGTCCGCGGTTTTCGAGTTGAGGACGAGGATCGTGTCCGCCCGGGCAGCGAGGACAGTGGCTAGCCGTATCTCCTGCTCGACGTACCGGGAATCGTGCGTCATGAGGTTGTGCACTGTCCACAGGATCCGCACGCCACGATCGTGTGCTTCCGCGAGTGCGGCATCGAGGCGGTCGATCCGGTGCGCGAACTCCTCCTCGTCGGGCACATCCGCGATCGGGGCGGTCCAATGGAGGTGGAACGCGTCACCCGAGGAGAGAGCCGCGAGATCGGCGAGAGTCGGCCCGAACCAGATATGTCCGCTTGCACGCCAGCCCTGCGCCCGTGCCTCGGAGTACAGCATCGTGAGGTACGGGTTCGTCCTCCAGGCGGGGAACACGAGGATCCGGGACACGTCATACCCTCCCTTCGAAGGCATCGGGGACTTCAGTGGCAGCGGGAGTATCGGTGAACAGTCGGGGTGAACTCGTCGCCTCGAGAGGGACGCTGGTCCTGTTCCCGTCCGTCCAATGGATCGTCACGGTCACCCCTGAGGCGGTCCTCACGTCCTCGTCCCACGTCCCGGGAAGCACGACATCGAGATCGAGCCGACCGAGGTGGTGGGCCGGAAGCTGGTAACCCGGGACGGTCACCGCTGCACCGTCGCGGTGAACGGAAACCTCGTCGATATGGCGGACGAGGTCCGGAACCCCGAGTACGAGGCCGATGACGACGGAATCGCCGTGCCGCTCCGCGTGGAGGAGGTGCGCGCTGTACCCGCGCCGAGTGCGTGCCACGAACTCGACGAGGTCGTCGGCGTCCCGGCGGCACACGACCAAATCGAGGGAACGAAGGGCTTCCGGCAGCTCGGCCCGGCGGACGTGCGGGTACTTCCACAGGCGCTGATCGATGACCGTGAAGGCGTCTTCCGTTGCAGCGCTCCGGGGCGTCTCGGCAGCGATGGCGGAGGAGAGAACCAGCGCATATTCCGCCGTACTTCGGTTTCTGGCGCCTGTGAACCTCGAAAACGAGCGCGCGGCCGCTGTTTCGGTGGATCCGTCGGTCGTCAGTGGGTGCGGCGCGACCACGGTCTTCGGAGTGGTCCACAGTTCCCGGGGAAAGGCCCGGACCAGCGCCTCGATATCGACCGTGGGTGGCGTCTGTCCTCCGAGCTCCAAAGCTTCCGGCACCGAGTCCGCAATCGTTTCCAGTGGCCTGCCGGAGCCGGAGAGAAAGTCGCGATGGTCGAACCGTTCGGTGGAGTCGGAGGCCACCAGTCGGGTGTCGATGCCGAAGGCCTCCGCGATCGCGAGTGCAGGCAGCCAATCCCCCACGACGAAACGAGCACCGACGATCTGTCGGAGCACGTTCTCCGGGCCGGCCGTCACATCCAACAGACGGGTCGAGGACGGCAGTACGTCCTTTTCCGCGTCGACTCCGCGTTGCGCCACGAGCACATCCGTCGTCTTCACCCGGCTCACCTGTTCGAGGTCGGGGCGCGTCCACCGAAATGTGAACACAGGATCTCCGTGCACGACATCCGCATCGGACGTTCCGAAGGCGAGTAACCGGGCCGTCCACGGCCCACGCACCGAGCGGATCGGAAACAGCGCGTTCGCACGATCGCGACCTGTTCCATCCCCTACCGCGGACGGGTCCACGGACCTCACACCCCAGCCCGCGACAGGGCCGTCGATGTCCGCGTCACTCGGTCCGAAAGTGTCGGTCAGGGCGAGAGTTCCGGAGACCGGAGGCGTCCCCGAACGCGGCGCCAGGCTCGCGACCACCTCGGTCAGGAGCGTGTTCTCCATGTCCGTGTATGGATCGCGGCCCTGCCGGTGCGGAAGGACGAGGGAGATCCCTGCGATGCGGGGGAGTTGCGCGTTCATGCCTTCCTCCCTCGTGTCGCGGCGCGGGCGAGTTTCCTCACGCGCCACGCAAGCGCATTCCGGGTGCGGACGAGTCCGGCGTCGAGATGGCGAACCACGGTGCGCCCGTCGATGACGACCACACGCAAAGAACCCTTCGGGTTCCCTGTGCGGCGGAGGGCGAGCCCAGTGACGACCGGGCCGGCACCGTCGACGACGTGCAGGTCGAGTGTCCAATCGGTACCGACATCGAGGCGGGAGAGATCGACGAATGCCGTCCATCGATCTCCGGCGTCGACCGCGGGGCCGACCCAGCGGACGTCGCCTGCAGGATTGCGCGCGATCACCGCAAGGGAATCCGCAGTAATCGAGGGCCGCCGTCCAATGATTCGAGCAAGGCCCGTATCGAGGAGCTCGATCTCGGCGTCGACGCTCGGATCGGTTTCGCGGTCCGCGTCCGACTCCGGCGCGCTGTCGGCGTGCTCGCTCAGGAGCACGGTGAGCGCCCGCGCTTCCGGACTCCCCGGGGCCACGGCTTCCTCGAGCGAAAGGCCCATCCGGTTCGTGAGGCGGAGCATGCGTTCGCGGATCTTCGCGCGCTCACCGGCATCGGAATCCTTCACGAGGTCGGGCAGACCACGCACCACGTGCTCGTGGAGGAGTCGAACGAGAACGGGGGCCGGGCATCCGAGGTCCGCGCCCTCCACCATCGCCTCGAGAAGCTCGACGAGAGCATCGCTGCTCGGGGATGAATCGTTGGCGTGTGCCGTCGTGAGGTCGACGACTGTTCGGAGTCCCGACCACCGTTCCGCGAGGGCCAGGACATACCCGAGCCTCTTCCTCGGATCCACAGTGCGAAGTGTGCGTTCCGGAGCCCCGTCGAGCAGGTGTCGCAGTGTCTCCGCCACCGCGGTGCTTTCCATGCTCCCGGTACGCGGCTCATCGGTGGTGACGAGTCGGCTGAGTGCCACCCACGCGTCGGCTTCCAACGCGGCGGACCAGAACTCGTGCTCGACCCGCGCCCATTCCCCGGTGTCGAGGTAGGCGGCGCACACGCGCTCCTGAGAGAGGTAGGCGACGGTTGAGGTCCAGGAACCGAGAGAATCCGTCATCGACGACTGCCCCGGACGAGCCCGATAGTGGTACACCACGTCCGGAAGGATGGTGATCCGCTCCGCCGCGTCGAGCATGCGCGTCACCGGAACGATGTCGTTGGCGCGCGGTGCGGTGGGGAACCGGAAACCGTGGCGGTCCCAGAACTCCCTGCGCACGAGTTTGTTCCAACACGTCCGGTTGCGGATGATCCGCGGATGATGCAGGAGTGTCGTCGCCGGCACCTCGGCTTCGAGGCCGTAGCCGTCCGCACGCCAGGTCCCGGTCGCCCAGATCTTCTGGAAACTCCCGATCGCAACGTCCGCATCGTGTGCCTCCAGCCGGTCGACGAGCCGACGGTAGGCGTGCAGGGCGATGACGTCGTCACCGTCGGCGAATGCGAGGTACTCGCCCGCCGCGAGTTCCACTCCCGCGTTCCGGGCCTGTGCTCCGCCCACACCGGGATTGCGGACCGCACGGATACGCGAATCCCGTGCCACGTATTCCTGGAGGCGTTCCCATGTGCCGTCCGTCGAGCGGTCGTCGACGACGATGATCTCCAGCGCGGGGTAGTCCTGGTCGAGCACTGACTGCAGACATTCGTCGATCCACGGTTCGACGTTGTACGTCGGGATGACGACGGAGACGAGGCCGTTTCGACCGGCTTTCGTCTCCCGGTCTGTCCCGGCTCGTACGGTTTCGCCGAGGGCCTCGGACACCGCACGAAATCCCCGGGACGCCTCGGGCAGCCCGTCCCGCACGGTACGCATCGCCTCGATCGGCACACGGTTGAGCACTGCGGGCCCGGCGGCGAGAACCGCCGCGTCGACGCATTCGCGTACGGCCGAGGCGGTGGCAGGGTCGACCGACGGACCGAGGGCTCTGACTCGGTTCGGAGCCTCGTGTCGAAGCACCTTCTCCGCCGCGAGCTCCAACGCGCCCGGGAGGCCGGACGCGCTGAGGATCTCGAGTGCGCGACCGGTCTGCTCGGCCCAATCCGCCAACGACTCCGTTGCCGTGAGTCGGCCGGTGATCGATCCGGCGCGCCGGCGGTACAGATACACACACTGCGGAAGGACGTCGACAGTGGCAGCCGTGACATATGCGGTCGTCGCCGGAACGACGTCCTCACACAGCACTCCCTCAGGCCACAGGATTCCGTGGTCGAGGAGAAAGCTGCGCCGGAAGACCTTTGCCCACGCCGTGTGGTCCCAGATCAGTTCGGGGTGCCCGGTGAGGGTCGTGCGCCGTGCGCCTTCGTCGAAGACGGAGAACCGTTGTGTCCAATAGGTGGTTCGAGTGCCGTCCGTGCGGAACTCGTCGGCCCGTCCCGTGCAGAAGTCGGAACCGGTGTCCTCGAGGCTCGCGATAGCGGCCTCGAACGCGCCCGCAGGGACGACGTCATCACTGTCGACGAATGCGACGTACGTGCCGCGAGCTGCGTGCAGTCCCGCGTTCCGAGAGGAACCAGGACCTCTGCGGTCATCATTCTCGATCACACGGACGCGTGCGGAGCGGCTCTCCCACGACCGGGCGATCCGCCCCGTCGCATCACTCGACGGATCAACGACCACGAGAACTTCGAGGTCGACCTCCGACGTGATGATGCTGTGCACGCACTCGTCCAGATACTGCTCGACCTCGAACGCCGGGACGACCACGCTGAGGACAGGGGCGTCGCTCATGTTCGCGGCGTCGCGCCGTCCGTCGACGGCCTCCGTGCGACGATCTCCCGCATCGATTCGACGATGCTTCTGTAGTTGTCAGCGCTGTAGTGGTACGCGTTCAGGCCCCATTTGTGCTCCGGGTCCATGCGGAGCTCGTCCACGGTGCGACGGACGACGAAGTCGCTGCGCGCCGCCAATACCTCCGCGTAGCGACGGGACAACACGTTCATGCGTCGTGCTTCCTTCGCGATCTCCTCGACGGGCGAGGGAATCCGTTCGAAGACCTCCTCGGCGACGAGGTCGAGCGGCTTCCCGAGTTGCATCGACTTCACGAAACGATCGAACTGACGCCCGACCTGGCGGTTCGCAGCCCCGAGCGCGGATTTGATTCCCCGAGGCAGTGGCTGTCCCTCGGTCGCTTCCGCCCAGTCCACATCGATGAAGACAGTCACGAATGGCGACTTCTTCCGATGCGCACGCGCGTGCCCGAGCAGGTGCTCGATCGCGGTGCGCCAGAGATAGAAGTGCTCGTCGGTTCCGAACTCGATGAGACGCGCGCCCATGCGTGGAGCCCACACGTCGACCCCGGCACGGAATGCCTCGACGGAATTCGTGAGGAACTTTGCGTCCGGGAACCGCCACACACCTCGACGCTCGTCAACGATGTCGAGGATGAGCATCCCGGCGCCGGCCCTGATGATCGTGTTCCCGGCGTTTCCGCGTTTGTCGTCGGAATACATCCGGGCTTGGAATTTCGACGTCAGCGCATCGGTCGGGAACCGGCTCGCTCCCACCGGTCCGAACCGCACGATCGCCGACTGCCGAGCAACGTATGCCTTGACCTGGGCTTCCGGCCAGAATTCGCACATGTCACGGCTCACACACGATCCGTAGATCGCGACATCCACCGGGAAACGGTCCGAGTGATCCCCCGGCATGAACTCTCCCGACGTCATGAACTGGGCCGTTCGTCCACGCTCGAGGCGGCTCCACCGGGCGCAGCGTCGCCCGAAGCGTTCGAATCCGGACCGTCGATGACGACGCCCTTGCTCGCGCGCACCGGGGGCAACAGGACCGGGAACTGCGCTTCGTCACGGAGGTTGTTAGGATCGCGGAAGTCGGGGGCCCACACGGTGTCCTGCGCAGCGGTGAACGTCCGAGGCTCACCGGGGCGGACGGTGATGACTTCCGGTTCGGGAGCGGATGCCGAGCGCACGTGACGAGGCGACGTCTCGTGGAGCGGTGCCGTCGACAGGACGTGCACGGCTTGTTCCTCGCCTTCCTCGATCGCGTCGCGGAGGAGCTTTTCCGCGACCTCGGGTTTGCCCTTCGCCATGTTCCACGACCACCAGCGGTACTTCTCCGCCACGTACTCGGCGGGACCGTCCATGATCGTCTCGCCCATGTGGAGCCATACCGCGCGCGTACACATCTCCTGGATGGTCTTCGCTGCGTGATTCACCATCATCACCGTGCCTGCGGTGCTGAGCAGGTCGTCCATCGCGGCTTTCGACCTCGCTTCGAAGGTCGCATCACCCGTCGCGAGGGCCTCGTCGATGAGGAGGATCGACGGACGCGCCGCCACGGAGATCGCGAAACGCAGACGCCCACCCATGCCCGAGGAGTAACCGCCCATGGGACGGTAGATCGCTTTCCCCAGTGCCGACATCTCGACGACGTCGTCGAACATCTTCTCCGCCTGTGCGGGAGAGAAGCCCATGGCGAGCAGACCGAGTCGCACGTTCTCCGCTCCGCTGAGCGACGGTTGGAGAGCCGCGTTCACACCGAGCAGAGCGGGCTGACGGCGTGCGAGCACAGTCCCGGAATCCGGGGTCTCCACGCCGGCGATGAGGCGAAGGAGCGTCGACTTCCCGGAGCCGTTCGCTCCGATGATGCCGATGAACTCCTCCTCGCGCGCCACGAGGCTCACGCCTTTGAGTGCCTCGACCGTGACGCGGTTGGGCGGGGTGAGTTTCGAGAGTACCCGGGATGGCAGAGAGCGCCGTCCGGGCCTCACTGCCTTCTCTTTGCTCGCGTTCACCGTGTACGTCATTTTCACGTTCTCCACGACAACGGTGGTGTCGTACGCAAGTGACTTCTTGGATGCGAGTTTCTCAGTTGCGGTCACGGCCGTACTCCTCCTCGCCGTAGTAGAAGAAGACGAATCCGAGGATGAGGAATCCGAGGGCCCAACCCGCGCCCATGATCCACTCCCAGGCCGGGATGCTGGTCCCGTATACGAGCGCACTGCGTTGCATGTCGAGGTAGATCCACATCGGGTTGAGCTGGACGATCGACTGCCAGAACGGGTCCGTGATGAATCGTTCGATCGGGAAGATCACGCCGGAACCGTACAACCAGAAGCGCGTCACGACGCTGAGCAGATTCGAGATATCCGGGATCTTGTGGCCGATCCGCGCCACGAAGAACACGCACCCGGCCACGAACATCACCTGGAGCACGAGGGCAGGGACGATGAGGACGACCCGCCACGTGATGTTCTCCGCCGGAGGCACCACGCTGATGAAGACGATCATCACGATCCAGGTGAGACCGAACTGGTAGAGCTGCTGCAGGACCAGCGAGATAGGAAGCGACGCACGGGGGAAGGCGAAAGCACGGATCATGGACCGGCCAGTGCCGATGACCTTGACCCCACCGCTCACCGCTCTCATCGTGAGGAAGAAGTGGAACAACCCGACGATGAGGTAGGCGAGGAAGTTGTCCACACCGCGGCTCGCGTTCATGATGAGCCCGAAGATGACGAAGTACATGAGCGCCTGCAGGAGGGGATTTCCCACCAACCACAGGTTGCCCATGATCGCCTTGCTGTTCGCCCCGGCGACCTTCGACTTCGACTCCGCCAGGATGAAATGCCGGCGGCGCCACAGCTGTTTGAAGTAGTCCTCGAGCGGCGGGCGGGTGCCCACGGGACGCAGCAACCACGACGGGACGGAGACCGAGGTCTTCCACGTCGACGGATCCTTGTAGCTCACCGTCGACCACCTTCCCCGGTTCCACTCTCCACGCCCGGGACCGGCACCGCCGTCACCGACGATCCGGCTTCCACCCCGAGCTTCGCGTACATGTCCACGAACCCCTGCGCCACGGACTCCCAGCGGCGTTCGGCGAGGACGAAGTCCCTGCCCGTGGCGGCCATCCGGGCCCGCTGAAGCGGATCCTGTGCCAGGCGCACGAGTTCGGATGCGAGTGTACCGGGTTCCTCCGGCGGCACCGCAGTGAACGCACCGGCGGGCAACGCTTCCGTGAGTGCCGGCAGATCACTCACGACCACCGGCCGTCCCAGGCCCGCCGCCTCCACCGGTTTGATGGGCGTGACCAGGGCACACACCGGATCGTTCCGCCGCGGCACGACGAACACGTCGAGCGCCCGCACGTACGAGTGCGCCAGCGCTTGCGGCACCCGCCCGGTGAACACCGCGTGCTCCCCGAGCACCGCAGCCCGCTCCTTGAGCGCCGGCAGTTCCGTGCCGGTCCCCACGACGAGCAACCGCAGATCGTGACCGTCCGCCCGCGCGAGCGCCACCGCGTCCACGAGCGTGTCCAGCCCCTCGTACCCGACGATGCTCGCCGCCGTCCCGACCCACGTGCCCTCGGTCGGCAACCCGAGTTCCTCACGCACCTGTGCGGCCGGGCGTGTCACATCCGCATCCAGCACCGCATCGCCCACCGCGTTCGGAGCCACGAGCACCCGCGAGGCGTCCACCCCGCGATCCACGAGCTCCTGCGCCATCGTGTGCCCGAGCGTCACGACGAAATCCGCACTCCGCGCCACGTCGATCTCCTGCGCCCGGAACAACCGGAACCGTTCACTCGCCCGCGCCGCGGCCTTGTCCTCCGCGCTCCCGCGCCCGGACGCCCACGTCTCCTCGAGCACGCCACGCACCTCGTACACCCACGGCACCCCGAGGCGCCGCGCGGCCTCACGCACCGCGAGCCCGTTGACGAAGTGCGTCGTCGTGTGCAGCACCTGCGCACCCGAGGCGCGGCCCACCTCCTCGAGGAACGCCGCCTGAGCACCGAGCCGCTCCGCAAGCGTGCTCCCCTGGTTCCACGGCACGTCCCGCAGGTAAGTGATCCCGTCGATCGTGTCCCGATCGCGGCTCGAGAACCGCCCCACGGACACCGGGTACCCCGTCCGCGTCGACCCGAGTACGTCGACACCTGCGTCCCGCACCGACCTGAGCACCGCATGCGTGCGCAGCGTGTAACCCGACTGGGTGTGCGGGAGGGAGTTCGTGAGGGAGAAGAGCACCTGGGTGCGCGGCGCCTCGGCGGGGGTGCCGGAGAACAGCGCCGGGGTGCGGGACGCACCGGGGGCAGCGGCCGGAGCCGGGGTCCACCCCGGCGTCATGACGGCCCGCTCGGATTCGAGCCGGGTGCGATAGCGCCCGGCCGGCAGCTCCTCGATCGCCCCGCTCATGTCGCCGGCCGCCCAGCGCAGCCGGGCACGCAACCCCGCCGCTCCGCGCCGTGCTGTCGCCGAGGCGCCCCGCGCCCCCGCACGTCCGGCGAGTTCCAGCGCCTCGTCCCTCAGGCCCAGCCCGAGCGCGATCTCCCCGAGCACCCGTGCGGACGCACCCCGCGCACTCCCCGCGGCCTCCTGCACGCACGCACTCGCGCGCGATTCCTGCCCGGACAGCCACAGTCCCGTGGCCCGGACGGCCGGCACGGGCACCCGGGACACCGCGCGCCCCACCGGGGCCACGTACTTCCCGGGCAACCGGCGGGCGACCTGCATCCCGAAGAACACCGGGTCCCCGCCCACGTGCTCGGCGACGGTGCGGACGAGGGTCACTCCCTGCCGCAGAACGAATCCGAGGTTCACCGAGCGGCCTCCGCGAGCACCTCGAGGTACGTGGCGACGGCACGCTCCGGCGAGGCGTGCTCGCGGATCCACTGCATGGCGGACGGTTTCTGGGTCACGGGAAGAGCACCTGTCCTGAGATCGGTGATGAGACGTTCGAGCGCCACGGGATCCCCGGGCTCGGCGACGTGGCCGGCCCCGGATTCGCGGACGATGGCGGCGGCCTCACCGGAGAGCGCCCCGGTGATGTGCACGCCCTTGGCCATGAGGGTGTAGATCTTCGAGGGGATCGTGTACTCGAACGCGGGAACCGGTTCGAGGCTCACGACGCCCGAGTGGGCCCACGCCCACAGGTTCTCGAGTTCGGGGCCGACGGTCTGCGGGAGGAACCGGATCCGGTCCGCGTGCGGAGCCGCCGCGGCCTCGAGCTCCGCACACGCGGCACCCGCCCCGACGATCCGCAGCTCCACGCCCGACACATTGCCGACCGCGTGGACGAGCGTCTGCAGGCCCTGGGACCGCCCGACCGTCCCCACGTACGCGAGGCGCAACGGGGTGTCCGGCGAGAACGCGGGCCTCCAGTGGACTGCGTGCTCGTCGACGCGTGCGGTGTTCCGGATGCAGGTGACGTTCCCGACCCCGCGTTCGCGCAAACGCTGCGCGAACCCCTCGGTCGTGACGACGACGGCCTCCGCGCGCTTCTGCACCCCGGTGAAGAGCGCCGGCAACCACTGCCGTTCCGCACGATCGGCGATCGCCTTCGGCACCAGTCCTTTCGACGCCGAGGTGACGAGCGAGGAATCCGCAATGAGGTCCGGCCAGGCGTCGCGCACCTCGGCGACGTGGGGGACGCCCAGGAGCCGCGCGACCGCCTCGCCCGTGAAGAGCATCGGCAGGCCCGGCGTCGTCGAGATCACGACGTCCGGCCGGTTCCCGCGCATCGCGGCCGCGACGGCGAGGGCTGCAGCGGAGGACGTGCCCTGGTCGACGAGCTGCCGCACCATCGACGAGGACGTGTACACGTAGGGCAGGCGGAGGATCCGCTCCCCGTACTCACCGTCCTCCCACTCCCACTTCCGGGTGCCGGACCGGCCGAGGTCCCGCGACCGCGAGTGCGGATAGTGCGGGACCGGAGCACACACCGCGACCTCGTGACCGGCGGCCGTGAACCCGGAGACGAGCTCCCGCCAGCGCCGCTGCGGTGCACCGATCTCCGGAGCGTAGTAGTGCGTGAGGAGGAGAATTCTCACGCGCGTCCTCCTGCGTTGTTCGAGGACGAGCCGTGCTCCTTCGCTCGGTGTTCCTTCACGAACCGCGGGCCGTACGAGTAGAAGACGAGGACGAGCAGCCAGATCGACACCGCCACGAGCTCACCGGCCCACCCCTGCGTGAGGACCGCCGGGACGCTCGCGAGGATGCAGACGAGGGCGGCACCGGCGTGGATGCGCGCGACGGTCTCGTGGCTGAGACCGGCCTGGTGCATGCGCTGGTAGAGGTGCGACTTGTGAGCCTGGAAGATGTTCTCCCCCAGGTACATGCGCACGATGAGGGTGCGGAGGACGTCGTACGCCGGTACGACGAACGGCGCGAGCACCGCGACGACCGGCATCCCGAACGCCCACGACATCCACGCGAGCGCGACCGTTGCCCCGCCGATCGCATAACTCCCGACGTCCCCGAGGAACGCCTGTGCCGGATTCGTATTGAACGGCAGGAACGCTGCGGCCGCGAGCGCGAGGGCCACCGCGGCGATCGCGATCGACCCGGACCCCGTGAGGGCGCCGAGGAGCGTGAACCACAGGGCGCACACGAGCGTCCACCCGGTGATGAGCGTGTTGAGCCCGTCCATGAAATTCACCGCGTTGACGACGTACACGACGCTCACCGCGATGACGGCACCGGCGAAGAACCCGACGCCGAGGAGGAGCATGACGCCCGCGGCGAAGATGATACCGACCCCCACCTGGGCAAGCAGGCGCGTCGAGGCCGAGAGCGAGTCGAGGTCGTCGACGAGGCCGATGAACCCGAACGCGATCCCCATCGCGAGGACGGAGAACCCCGGGGCGTCGAAGGTGACGAGGGACCGCAGTCCGTACTCCCCGGAGGCGAGGCCGTAGCCGAGCATGCCGAGGACGGCCGCCGGGAGGAAACCGGACAGCACCGCGAGCCCGCCACCGCGGACGACGGGGACCTCGTGGGAGGACCGTTCCGAGGGCCGGTCCATGACGCCTCGGCGGCGCAGGAGCGGCAGGACGAGGAACCGGCAGGACAGCCAGCTGAGGGCTGCGCCGAGCGCGGCGGTCACGAGGATCCAGACGGTCACGCGGTGCGTCCCTGCCCGAACTGCGGCTGCACGACGTTGAGCGCGCGCGTGGAACGGACGAGGGCCGCGAGTTCCTGGCGGATCTCGTCGTTGCGGGTGTGGCCGGCGGTGCGGGCGTTCGCCACGAGGCTGCGGACGCGTTCGACGTCGACCGGGTTGATGGGGACCTGGGAGATGAACGGGTGGTTGGGCCGCTCGTCGCGTTCACCGGCGGCGAGGCGGACCTCCTCGAGCTTCTCGCCCTCCCGCAGGCCGGTGTAGACGATCTCCACGTCCGGTTTACCGCTCAGTGCGATGACACGCTTCGCGAGGTCCTCGATGAGCACCTGCTCGCCCATGTCGAGCACGAGGGTCTCCCCCGCATTGCCGATCGCCCCGGCCTGGAGGACGAGCTCACAGGCCTCCGCGGCGGACATGAAGTAGCGGCGCACGCCCGGCGCGGTGACCGTGAGCGGGCCGCCCGCCGCCGCCTGCGCGACGAAGGTGCCGAGCACGGACCCGCGGGATCCGAGGACATTGCCGAACCGGACCGACATGAAGTCCTTGCCGGTGCTCCGGGCGATGCCCGCGATCACACGTTCCGTGAGGTACTTCGAGGCGCCGAGGACGCTCGTGGGATCCGCCGCCTTGTCGGTCGAGATGTGGACGAACTGGTCGACCCCGTACTCGACGGCCGCGTCGAGGAGGTCGAGGCTGCCGCCGACGTTCGTCATGACGGCTTCGTCGGGGAAGCGCTCGAGGAACGTGAGGTGCTTGAGGGCGGCGGCGTGGAAGACGATGTCCGGCCGCACGTCCTTGAAGAGCGTGCGGACGAACCGGGGGTCACGCAGGTCGCCGAGGACGAGGTCGTCGCTCGTGAGCATCGCCTGCCCCTCGAGGACGAGCTGCGTGGAGTGCAGACCGGATTCGTCCCGGTCCGTCATGACGAGGCGACCGGGCGAGTACTTCGCGATCTGCTGGCAGAGGAACGAGCCGATCGAACCACCGGCGCCGGTGACGAGGACCGTCTTGCCGTTGAGATAGGAGGCGATCGCGTCGACGTCCGTCTGGACGGGTTCGCGTCCGATGAGGTCGTTGAGCTCGACATTGCGGAAACCGGCCGGCCGCAGGGCGACCGCGTTCTTGTCGCCGAGGCCGCGGTGGCGGGCCTGCTGGGCGTCGATGTCCGGAAGGATCTTCACCTCGAGGCCCTGCTCGGCCGCCCGTTCGACGAGCGCCTGCATGGCCTTCGACGTGAACGACCGGATCGCGACGATGACGGTGTCCGCCCCCGTCCGCTTCGCGACGTCGCACATCTCCTCGAGCGTGCCCATGACGCGGACGCCCTCGACCCGGAGGAGGCGCTTGTTCGGGTCGTCGTCGAGGAACCCGACCGCGACGAACTCCGCCCGCGGGTCCTCGGTGATCATGCGGAACGCCGTCATGCCGTGGTGACCGGCACCGACGATGAGCGCGCGACGCGACCGACCCGACTGCCGGCGCACCCGGTGGCGCCCCGTCGTGAGGCTCCAGCTCACGATCGCGATCGCGACGATCGCGAAGGCACCCGCGGACACCGGAACACTCGCGGGCACGAGGCGCGGGGCACCGACGAGCGCATTGCCGAGGTACATGAAGCCCGCGGCGATCGCGACGACGGCACCGGCTCCGAAGAGTTCGTCGCCCGAGGCGCGGCGGTACCGGCCCTGCCCGTACAGCCACCCGCCGAGGACGACGAAGGTGAGGAACGCGATGACCGAACACACCGTGATGCCTGCGTAGTTCGGGCTCGAGACCGCGAAGTCGTAGCGGGCGAGCGCAGCGATCCACACGCACGCGGCGAAGATGAGTCCGTCCCGGATGGCCCTCCACAGCGCCACGGAGATCGTTCTCCGGGCATGACGAGGCGCCTGCCGGGACTCGGTGTTCTCCGCGGCAGTTCCTCCAGTCAGGTGTTCACTGGGGATGGGCTTCAACTTTCGTTCGACGATTCTCGAGCTCGAAGGTTCTCGGGCTTCGACGGTGCTCGAGCGTCGGCCCTCTCGGTGAGATCGGGCCGGACTCCCGGCTTCCTCTAAGGTACGAGTATACGGAGTGCCTCGGACACTCGGCGAAGGTTGCGTTTCGGCCACATGTGCGCCGCCTGAATGAGGACTCCGACCGGCTCCTCGACCGGACCCGGCACCGATCCACCCGCGTCTGTCGTTCCGAAAGGCACCCGTGACCCGTTCCTCCGTCCTCGGTGAACTCCGTACCGCCGCCTGGCACCTGCGCCGCGGCGGGCTGGCCCAACTGCGCGAATGGCAGCGCCGCAGGGGGGCGGCGGCCGGCAACCCGCGCCTCGGCGTGAGCGACGACCCGCTCGAGCGGTTCCCCGCGACGACGGGTGACGACCGGGCCCCGGTGTTCGCGGGTATCCGGGTGGGCACGATCCTCGACGAGTTCTCCGCCTCCGCGTTCCGCTACGAATGGACGACGGTGCCGCTGACACGCACCGGCTGGGCGGAGCAGCTGCCGGAGCTGGACCTCGTGTTCATCGAATCGGCGTGGAACGGCAACGGCGGTGACTGGCAGTACCAGCTCACGGGCACCTCGGGCGTGAAACAGCCGTTCATCGACCTGCTCGCGGCATGCCGGGAGGCGGGGATCCCCACGGTGTTCTGGAACAAGGAGGACCCGCCGCACTTCGACGACTTCCTCGAGGCGGCGAAACTCTTCGACGTCGTGTTCACCTCCGACGTGCGGCTCATCCCGCGGTACCGGGAGGAACTCGGGCACGACCGCGTGGGTGTCCTCGGATTCGCGGCACAACCGGCGATCCACAACCCCGTCCGCCCCGTGGGCGGGTTCCACGAGGACGGCGTCGCCTTCGCCGGCATGTACTTCGCCCACAAGTACCCCGAGCGGCGCGAACAGATGGACTGGTTGCTCGGCGGCGCGGTCGACGCCGAGGCGAAGTCCGGCGAACGCTTCTCGATCTTCTCCCGGCAGCTCGGCGGGGACGAGCGGTACCAGTTCCCCGGCGAGCTCGGTGAACACGTCGTCGGATCGCTCCCCTATCCGCACATGCTCACCGCGTACAAGGGGTTCAAGGCGTTCCTCAACGTCAACTCCGTCGTCGACTCCCCGAGCATGTGCGCCCGCCGCATCTTCGAGATCACGGCCTCCGGCACCCCCGTCGTCACCGCACCCTCGGCCGCGACGAAGGCGTTCTTCCCCGAGAACGAGGTGTTCCAGCCGACGACGCGATCCGAGGCGTCGGATGTCCTGCGGGCCCTCGTACGCAGTCCGGAACTCTCCGACCGCAGCGTGCACCTCGCACAGCGACGGATCTGGGCCGAACACACGTACACCCAGCGCGCGATGACGGTCATGGACGCGGCGGGGGTGCCGTACGAGGACCCCGGCACGCCCACGGTGTCGGTGCTCGTGTCGACGAACCGGCCGCAGCAGCTCGACCACGTGTTCGCCTCCGTCGGGAAGCAGACGTACCCGCACGTGCAGCTCGTGCTCGTGACGCACGGGTTCGATCCGTCGGCAGAGCCGGCGGAGGTGCGTTCTGCCGAGGGTGCGGGATCGCTCGAGGCGCGGGCCGCCTCGGCGGGGGTGCGGGACCTCGTCCACGTCGTCGGGGATGCGTCGCTCTCGCTGGGCGAGTGCCTCAACCTCGCGATCGACGCGGCGAGCGGCAGCGTCCTCACGAAGATGGACGACGACGATCTGTACGGGCAGCACTACCTCGCCGATCAGGTGGCGGCGCTGCGGTACTCGAACGCGGACCTCGTGGGGAAGCAGGCGCACTACCTGCACCTCGGCGGGCAGGACGTGACGCTCCTGCGGTTCCCCGAACGCGAGCACAAGTTCACGAACCTCGTGATGGGACCGACGATGACCGGCCGCGCCGAGGTGTTCCGCAGGCTGCGCTTCGGGCAGCTCACGCGCGGCGAGGACACGGACTTCCAGCAGCGGCTGCTCGAGAGCGGTGGGCGGATCTACTCGGCCGACCGGTTCAACTTCGTGCAGATGCGCTCGCACGACGACGGACACCGCCACACATGGGACGTCGAGGACACGCACCTCCTCGCGAACGGCACGGTGCACGCCTACGGGTTCCCGGAGGAGCACTACTTCTTCTGAGTGCGGCGGTGTTGTCGGGGTGCCGGTGGGGTGCGGCGGTCTCTCTCCAACGGATTCGCCCACGGCAACCGAATGCGTTTCCTTTCCTGCGAACGGCAACTCTTTCGGTTGGCGTCCGCGAAAACCGTTGGCGCACGAACGCAGGGCACCCCGGGGTGGGGTGTTGCCGGGACAGCGGGGCGCCTCGGCGGTGGTGACTTCTGGGCAGTATCCGGGGTGTGAGACACTGCCGGACGGACTCGGCTCGGCATCAGGAAGGCGACACATGACCCCCACCAAGGCTCCCGCTCCCACCGTTGCGGTGATCGGGCTCGGCTACATCGGGTTGCCGACGGCGGCCGTGCTCGCCAGCTCGGGGGCGCAGGTGATCGGCGTGGACGTCAAACAGTCGTCCGTCGACGCCGTGAACGCCGGGGAACTGCCGTTCGTGGAGCCGGACCTCGGGACCGTGCTCGCCGGCACCGTCTCCCAGGGGAACCTCCGGGCCTCCCTCGAGGTGCCGCAGGCCGAGCACTACATCATCGCGGTCCCCACCCCGTTCAAGGACGACCACCAGCCGGACCTCGCGTACGTCGAGGCGGCCTCGGCGAACATCGCCCCGCAGCTGCGCGGCGGTGAGCTCGTCATCCTCGAGTCGACCTCGCCCCCGGGTGCCACCGAGCGCGTCGCCGAGGTGATCCTCGCCGCCCGGCCCGACCTCACCCTCGAGCCCGGGCTGCCGAACACCGTCTACTTCGCGCACTGCCCCGAGCGCGTGCTGCCGGGCCGCATCATGATCGAGCTGCGGACGAACGACCGCATCATCGGTGCCCTCAACGGTGACGCCGGTGAACGTGCACGCCGCCTCTACCAGCTGTTCTGCGACGGCGAGTTCCTCATCACCGATGCGCGGACCGCCGAGCTCGCCAAGCTCACGGAGAACGCGTTCCGGGACGTGAACATCGCGTTCGCGAACGAACTGTCGGTGATCGCGGACCGCCTCGACGTCGACGTGTGGGAGCTCATCGAGCTCGCGAACCACCACCCGCGGGTGAACATCCTGCAGCCGGGTCCCGGTGTGGGTGGGCACTGCATCGCGGTCGACCCGTGGTTCATCGTCGCCGCCGCGCCCGAGCAGGCGCGCATCATCCGTTCGGCGCGCGAGGTCAACGACGCGAAGCCCGAGTTCGTCCTCGACCGGGTGATCCCGCAGGCGCAGAAGTTCAAGGCACCGCGGATCGCCGCGCTCGGTCTGGCGTTCAAGCCGGACATCGACGACCTGCGCGAGTCGCCCGCGCTCGACATCACGGCCGAACTCGCCCGCCGGGTTCCCGAGGCGCAGGTCCTCGCAGTCGAACCGAACATCACGGAGCTGCCTGCGGTGCTCGCCGAGCTGCCGAACGTGGAGCTCGCGGAGTTCGAGGACGCGATCGCGGAGGCGGACATCGTGCTGCTCCTCGTCGACCACACCCCGTTCAAGGAGTACGACCCGAGCGGCATCCAGGGCGCGTTCGTCTACGACACGAGGGGCGCCTGGCGCCGGAAGTGAGACGTGGCCCGGCGCTGGACGCGAGACGCCGCGACGCACGTCGGGGCGTGTCTCATTCATCACGACGTTCACAGGCGGCAGCCGCTGCGAGGTCCCGGGTGTTCACGGACTCGTCGCATAGAATCCCTATGTCCACGACCCGACGGAGAGTGTTCCTCGCCCTATGACAATGCCTGAACTGGCCGCCCAGTACTCGCTCTCGCGGGTGGGAGCGCGGCCGTCGTTCTTCCGGTACCTCCACGAGGTCTGGGTCCGACGCGACTTCACCTTCTCGCTCGCCAAGTTCCGCATCCAGAGCGAGAACGAACGCAACCGTCTGGGCATGCTCTGGGTGGTGCTGCGGCCCATTCTCTCCGCGCTCGTCTACGGCCTCGTGTTCGGCATCATCCTCGCCGGCGCGCGCCCCGAGAACTTCGTCCCGTTCCTCATCATCGGTGTGTTCCTCCTCGAGTTCTTCAACTCGTCGATGAACGGCGGCGCGAAGTCGATCATCTCGAACACCTCGCTCGTGCAGTCGCTGCCGTTCCCGCGCATGGTGCTGCCGGTCGCGAAGGTCATCGAGAACCTCCTCAACTTCCTGCCGACCCTCGCGCTCATGTTCGTCCTCACGATGCTGTGGGGATCGCGGCCGCACTGGGACTGGTTCCTCTTCATCCCGCTCATCGCGCTGTTCTACATGTTCAATCAGGGCGTCGCGTTCCTCTTCGCCCGCATCACGGTGCACCTGCGGGACCTCTCGCAGCTCATCCCGTTCATCAGCCGGATGATCTTCTACACCTCGGGTGTGTTCTTCAACCCGGCCGATGTCCTCGAGCCGTACCCCACACTCGCGGCGATCTACGAGTGGCACCCGCTCAACGAGGTGCTGTCGATCGCCCGTGGCCTGCTGCTCGACGAGTACGCGGTGCCGTGGGACTACTGGTGGAAGCTCGCGATCTGGTCCGTCGTCGTCCTCGTCGTCGGAGCCCTGTTCTTCTGGAAGGCGGAGGAGCGTTATGGCCGGGAAGAGTGACGAGGTGGACGCAGTGACCGCTGCGAAGCACGCGGAGATGCGGGTCGGCAGCCACGGCGAGGGCCCCAACCCGAACGCACTCCACCCGACGGTGGACCAGCTGCAGGCACAGGCCTCCGACCCGGTCGTGCTGTGCGAGGAACTCCACGTCGAGTTCCGCACGCTCACCACCGGCAAACGGGTCAAGCCGTCCGTGTCCTCCGGGCTGCTCCAGCGCGGACGCGAGATGAAGACGGTCCACGCGCTCAAGGGCGTGAGCTTCGTGGCGAACAAGAACGAGTCGATCGGCATCATCGGATCGAACGGCTCCGGCAAGTCCACGCTCATGCGCACCATCACGGGCCTCACCCCACCCACCCGAGGCGCCGTGTGGGCGAAGTCCCGCCCGAACCTCCTCGGCGTGGGAGCGGCGCTCATCCCCGACCTGTCCGGTGGGAACAACATCATCCTCGGCGGGCTCGCGATGGGCATGAAGCGCGAGGAGATCATGGCCCAGTACGACGACATCGTCGACTTCACCGGCCTCAAGGACTTCATCGACATGCCGATGCGCACGTACTCCTCCGGTATGTCCGCCCGCCTCAAGTTCGCGATCGCGACGGCGAAGGAACACGAGATCCTCATCGTCGACGAGGCCCTCTCCGTCGGCGACAAGTGGTTCCAGAAGAAGTCCGAGGCGCGCATCCGCGAGATCCGCGAGCGGGCCGGCACGGTCTTCCTCGTCTCCCACTCGATGCGTTCCATCCGCGACACCTGCACCCGCACCCTGTGGATCGAGAAGGGTGACCTCCGGGCCGACGGCAACACCGACGAGGTCGTCAAGGAGTACGAGAAGCACAAGTGAGGCGCGCCGGTCGAGTCCGACCCCGGCCCGCGCTGCGGCCCGCCCCGTCCGCCCCGCCTGCGAAAGCAGCAGTTTGCCCCGGTGAGTACGGATCAAACCGTACGACCCGGGGCACAGTGCTGCCGGGGCCCGGGCCATCCGGCCATGCGGTGGGTCAGCGGCGGAGCCAGGTCTTGAAGGCGAAACCCTCGGC
>NZ_BAAANO010000039.1:0-11409 GCF_039529845.1 Brevibacterium samyangense
AGTTGGTTTGTCATCTTGTACATTGGTATTCGTGACTCATGCCGGACACACAACTCACAACCCCTTGCAGGGACTGTGACCGTGTGCAAAAAAACGGCATCATCACGATCAATGATCACGCTATTGAGTTCTCAAAGAACAGACGCTCATCAACCTTCTCACCAGCAAAAACACTCTGCCGGTTGCCTGGTTGAGGCTGTTGTTGTCGTTCTCCCCGGCGTGGGGCGAACGAGTAACTACTCTAGACCACGGTGAAACGGCCTCGCAACTCGAAAGGGGCACTTTTCATCGTGACGCCGCTCACAGTTCATCTCCGAGCGGTTCTGCCAGTTCCGCGCCCTGGTTCCGCACGTTCCCCACCGCCGTACTCACGCGGTAGCGATCGACCCGCCCCGGGTCGAAGTCGGCCACGAGCGCCTTGAGCATCTCCCGCGCCTCCGCTCCGCCCGCTCCCGGATCCATCCATGCCGCGAGCAGGTCACGCGGCAGCATCACCGGCATCCTGTCGTGGAGCTCCGCGAGGTGGCCGGCGGCCGGCGCCGTGATGATCGTCGTGGAGACCAACCACCCGTCCCGGACCGCCGGGTCCGCCGTCGGTCCGTCCGCCTCTCCTCGCTTCCTGAACTCGAAGAGTCCTGCCATGAAGAGGGGGCCTCCGTCGGCAGCGTGCATGAGCCACGGCTCCTTGCCCGTTTCCGTCGCATGCCATTCGTAGTAGCCGGTCACCGGAACCACACACCGACGACTCTCGAACGCCTTGCGGAACATCGGCTTGTCCTCGACCGTCTCCGATCGTGCGTTGAACGCTCGGAAACCGATCTTCTCGTCCTTCGCCCATCCGGGAACGAGCCCCCAACGCGCAGTCTCCAGGCGCCTGAACAGTGTGCCCTCGTCGTCGGGACGATCGACGAGGATCGGCAGGGGCGCCCCCGGTGGCACGTTGTACCGCGGGGCGTACGTGTAGGTCATCATCTCGATCTGCAGCTCATCGGCGAGGTCTGCAGGATCGGTCGACATGTTGAGGCGGCCGCACATGCTCCGATGGTCCCACGATGCGAGCGGCATCACCATCGACCGCCCGGTCCCGTCATTAGACTCGTCGGCAGACCTTTCGGCGGGCCGGACGTCGCCACCGACTACGACCGCCGCTGCCCCCGTTCGCTCGTGCATCGGCACCCCTGCCGCGCCGCACCCACAAGGAGATGCATGCCCGACTTCGACCCCATCGAGGAATCCCGGAAGCAATGGCTCGCGCACGGGTGGGAATCGGCCGCGGACGGGATGACGCTCGTGACCTCGATCATGCGTGCCCATCAGCTGTTCCTCGCCCGGGTCGACCGGGTGCTCCGCCCTCTCGGCCTCACGTTCTCGCGGTACGAGGTCCTCGCACTCCTGTCGTTCACCAAGCGCGGGTCCCTCCCGATGAACAAGATCACGAAGCGCCTCCAGGTCCACGCGACCTCGACGACGAATTCCGTCGATCGCCTCGAATCCGCCGACCTCGCACGCCGCCGGCCCCATCCGACCGACGGGCGGACGACACTCATCGAGATCACGGACGCCGGGCGCGACCTCGTCTCGCGGGCCACCACCGCACTCAACCGGGAGGTCTTCGAGGACCCCGGCCTCGAAGCTCCCGCGCTCGGCGAACTCCTCGACCGCCTCGGCGCCCTCCGTGCCGGCCTCGAGGCCCCGTCGCGCTCGTCCTGAGCACCACACCCCCTCCCGCACGACACCGCACCCCGGATGCCCCGACCCCGGCGTGCGGGAGGTGGGGAATCGCCGAGGGGCCCCTCCCCCGGCACCGCTCCGTCACCACCCCGCCCGGCCCCGTGCCGGATGCCCGCAGCGCGCGGCCCCACGGTGGTCGCGCCCTCCCTCCGGATTCCACCGCTCCGATTGCTAGGACGTCCAACCAAATCGTCTATGCTGTGACCCGCATCCCGAATCACGCCCGCCGCGACGAGGACGTCGTGGCAGAAGGAGTCCTCGTGGCACGCAGCACCGCAGCAACACTCGCATTCGGACTGTCGGAGGAGCAGGTGGAACTCGCGTCCATGGTGCGGGCCTTCGCCGATGAACAGGTCGCGCCCCATGCACTCGACTGGGACGCCGAGCACCACTTCCCCGTCGACGTCATCCGCAGCACCGCGGAACTCGGGATGGGCGGCATCTCCGTGAGCGAGGAGTTCGGGGGATCCGGGCTCGGACGGATGGACGCCGCCATCGTCTTCGAGAACCTGTCCACCGGTTGCCCCTCCGTCGCCAGCTACATCTCGATCCACAACATGGTCGCGTGGATGCTCGACAAGTACGCGACCGACGAGCAGAAGGACCGTTGGCTCCGCCCCCTCGCGAGCATGGAGCAGCTCGGCTCGTACTGCCTCACGGAACCGAACGCCGGTTCGGACGCCGCAGCACTGCGCACCTCGGCGCGCCGCGACGGCGACCACTACGTCCTCAACGGGGTCAAGCAGTTCATCTCCGGAGCCGGGGAGACGGACCTGTATCTCGTCATGGCCCGGACCGGGCAGGAAGGGTCCCGCGGGATCTCCACCTTCGTCCTCGAAGCCGGGATGGAGGGACTCTCCTTCGGTGCGAACGAGAAGAAGATGGGGTGGCGTGCCCAGCCGACCCGCCAGGTGTTCATGGAGAACGTGCGGGTGCCGGTGGCGAACCGGATCGGCGAGGAGGGCCAGGGGTTCAAGATCGCGATGTCCGGCCTCGACGGCGGGCGCCTCAACATCGGAGCCTGTTCCCTCGGTGGTGGCCAGGCCGCCCTCGAACGGGCGATCGAGTACATGGGCGAGCGCCAGGCCTTCGGTTCGGACCTCACGGGCTTCCAGGCGCTGCGGTTCCGGGTCGCCGATATGCAGGCGAAACTCGAGGCGGCCAGGTCGCTGCTGTGGCGGGCGGCGAGCGCCTACGACGCGGGTGACCCCAATACCTCGTTGCTCTCCGCGATGGCGAAGCTCACCGCGACCGACACCGGGTTCGAGGTCGCGAACAGTGCCCTGCAACTGTTCGGCGGCTACGGATATCTGACAGAGTACGGAATCGAGAAGCTGGTCCGTGACCTGCGGGTCCACCAGATTCTGGAAGGTACCAACGAGATCATGCGGGTCATCATCTCCCGCAGGAGCACAGGAGTCGGGTAATGACAACGGAGTCACAGGACGCAGTCGCGCAGCCGCCGGTCCTCGTCCGCCGTGCGGGCACGATCGGTCGGATCGAACTCAACAAGCCGAAGGCGATCAACGCGCTCGGTGGCGAGATGGTCGCGATGGTCGCCGCCGCCCTCGAGGCGTGGAAGGACGACCCCGAGGTGACCGCCGTCGTCGTCACCGGCCGGGGCGAGCGCGGTCTGTGCGCCGGTGGGGACATCAAGGCGATCCACCGGTCCGTCGTCGCCGGCGACGAGAACGCCCTCCTGTTCTTCTCCACCGAGTACGCGATGAACCATCTCATCGCCGAGTACCCGAAGCCCTACGTCGCCGTCATGGACGGCATCACGATGGGTGGCGGTGTGGGCATCTCCGCACACGGCTCCGTCCGCATCGTCACCGAGACCTCGAAGATCGGCATGCCGGAGACAGGAATCGGCCTCTTCCCCGACGTCGGTGGCACCTACCTGCTCTCGCGCACCCCCGGGGAGATCGGCACCTACTTCGCGCTCACCGGTGAGGCCTTCGGCCCCGGCACGGCGCTCGCGCTCGGCCTGGCCGACCACTTCGTTCCCCGGGACGCCGTCCCGGCCCTCGTCGAGGCCCTCGAGACCGGAACCGACGTCGCCGAGGCGGTGGGCGCCTCGGCCACGGAGGCACCTGCCGACCCCACGGCGGCCGACCGGGAGTGGATCGACGCATGCTTCGCCGGGAACACGGTGCAGGAGATCCTCGCTGCGCTCGACGCCGCTGCGGCCGAGGGCAACGAGAAGGCCGGCGCTGCGGCCGCCACCATCCGGACGAAGTCACCGACCTCGCTCGCGGTCACCCTCGCGATGCTCCGCACCGCACCGGACATGACTCTCGCCGAGGTCCTCGAACGGGATCTGCGTGTGGCGGTCGGGATCGGCCGGCAGCCGGACCTCGTCGAGGGGATCCGGGCCCAGGTCATCGACAAGGACCGCAATCCGCAGTGGAACCCCGCCTCGCTCGACGAGGTCTCCCCCGCACTCGTGCAGTCGATCCTCACCACCGAACTCGAAAGGACGGTCTTCGCATGACCGAGTTCTCCACCATCCTCGCCGAGAAGCACGATGGCTACGCCCTCATCACCCTCAATCGCCCCGAGGCGCTCAACGCGCTCAACCTCGAGGTGATGACCGAGCTCACCGCGGCGGCCGCGGAGTTCGACGCGGACCCGGAGGTGAAGTCGATCGTCATCACCGGCGCCGGGCGCGCATTCGCCGCAGGCGCCGACATCAAGGAGATGAAGGACCTCACCTTCTCGAAGGCGTACGAGGCGGACTGGTTCGCCGGATGGCAGGATCTCGCGTCGGTGCGCAAGCCGATCATCGCGGCCGTCAACGGATTCGCCCTCGGCGGCGGGTGCGAACTCGCCATGATGTGCGACATCCTCATCGCCTCCGAGAAGGCGAAGTTCGGGCAGCCGGAGATCAACCTCGGCGTGCTGCCGGGCATGGGCGGCTCGCAGCGCCTCACCCGTGCGATCGGCAAGGCGAAGGCGATGGACCTGTGCCTCACCGGCCGGTTCATCGGCGCCGAGGAGGCCGAGCGCTCGGGACTCGCGGCCCGCGTCGTCGCCCCCGAGGCGCTCATGGACGAGGCCGTGTCGATCGCCGGCGTCATCGCCGGCAAGTCGCGGATCGCCTCGGCCCTCGTAAAGGAAGCCGTGAACCTCGCCTTCGAGACCACGCTCGACCAGGGCCTCAGGTTCGAGCGTCGACTGTTCCACGCCTCGCTCGCGACCGCCGACCAGAAGGAGGGCATGGCGGCGTTCGTCGAGAAGCGTGACCCGCAGTTCACCGACAGCTGAGGAACGCGCGGCGGGTGACGGGCGACCCACCGTCGACTATGGTGAGTGAAGACATCTGAACGATTGTTCGGTCAGGCCTTGAACGGGCCTGGGTGTGGAAGGCCTGGCCGAACGCGCTCGCACCCGCCCCATCCCTGTCAACGACGACATCCGAGGAGACCCCATGGCACTTCCAGCAGCCCTCGACGTTCCGCTGCGCATTCCGGCGATCGCGTCCCCCATGTTCATCGCCTCCGGCCCCGAGCTCGTCAAGGCCGAGTGCCAGGCGGGCATGATCGGCTCGTTCCCGACTCTCAACGCCCGGCCGGAATCGCTCCTGGCCGAGTGGATCGACGAGATCCGCGAATCGAACGACGCGTACGCGGCGGCGCACCCGCAGGACCCGGTGGCTCCCTTCGCGGCCAACCTCATCGTGCACCGGACGAACAACCGCCTCGAACACGACCTCTCCGTCGTCGTCGAGAAGCAGGTCCCGATCGTCATCACCTCGCTCGGTGCGCGCGAGGACGTGAACGAGGCCGTGCACTCCTACGGCGGGGTCGTCCTCCACGACGTCATCAACAACCGCTTCGCGCACAAGGCGATCGAGAAGGGTGCGGACGGACTCATTCCCGTGGCCGCGGGTGCCGGCGGGCACGCGGGAGCGCTCTCCCCGTTCGCACTCGTCCAGGAGATCCGTGAGTGGTTCGACGGTCCCGTGGCGCTCTCGGGCGCCATCGCGCACGGCCGGTCGATCCTCGCCGCGCAGGCGACGGGAGCGGACTTCGCGTACATCGGCTCGGCCCTTCTCACGACCCCCGAGGCGAACGTCGTCGACGCCTACCGGGACATGGTCGTCGAGTCCGCAGCGGACGACATCGTGTACTCGAACCTCTTCACCGGGGTGCACGGGAACTACCTCAAGGGCTCCGTCCGTGGGGCCGGCCTGGACCCCGACAACCTGCCGACCTCGGACCCGTCGGCCATGAGCTTCTCCACCGGAGCGAAAGGTGAACGGGAGGCGAAGGCATGGAAGGACATCTGGGGCTCCGGTCAGGGCATCGGCACGATCCGCGAGTCCCTGCCGGCCGCGGACCTCATCCGTCGGTTCGCCGACGAGTACGAGGCAGCCAAGCGCGACTTCGCGGCGAAGATCCTCCAGCCCGCGGCAGTCTGAGGGCCGTCGCCCTCCGCAGGAGTACCCCACGCCGTTTCCCCGGCCGGGGACGGAAGAGGCGCCCATCGCACACGCGGTGGGCGCCTCCGGCGTGCAAGGGCCCTACTGTTTGCCGAGCCCCTCCTGCACGACGCCGTCGGTGAAGGCGCGCCCCTCGGCGAACCGATGCGGATCGAACGGCGCGAACAGCTCACGAGCGTCCGCGAACTCCTCCGCACCGAGGAACCCTGCAATGGCCTCGGCGAAGAGCGCCGAGAGCGTCGCACCGCTGTGGGTGACGGCCGCGAGCACGCGCCCGTGCGGATCGAGAGGACCGAGCACCGGCCTGCCGTCGGCGGGCAGGGACCGCTCCGCGAGAACGAGGCGCTCGACGTGGCCCGCCCCGGGCAGCAGACGATCCAGCCACGCGTCCATGTGGCCTCGGACCTCGGCATGCGTCCGACCTGCGGGATCCGCGGCGTCCCGGTTCGCACAGAGGTGCTCCATCACCGGCGCCTGGACGATGAGCCCTCCGATCGACGTAGGCCGGAGGTTGAGCACATCGGACACGAACACCCGGTCGAGCAGGTCCGCGCCGGAACCGGTGTACCCGAGGAAACTGTGGGTCCACGGGCTCGGGACGGACGCCCGCACCATCGGCAGATCGAAGCCCGAGGCGACAGCCAGGTCCCCGGAGTGTTTCCCGGAGGCCACGACGACGGCGTCGAACGCCTCGACGGTGCCGTCCCTGAACGCAAGGTGCACGCCGTCCGCAGACGAACCTACCGTCGCCGCCTCTGCCGTGCGCACCGTTCCCCCGTCTGTCTCGAAGCGGTCGCGCACGGCGGCGAGGTACTCGCGCACGTGGAGGTGTCCCTCCGAGGGGAAGGCGAGTGCCACGGTCTCCGGCCCCGCCGGAAGCCGCAGATGCGGGGCCTCGGTTCGGACCGCCTCGGCGGTGAGGAGGTGCACCGGGTAGCCCCGCTCGGTCATGAGTGCGGCACGCTCGGCGAGGGCCCGGTCCGCGGCACCGTCCGTTCCCGCGTGCCACATGACCGAGCCCGTATGGATGTACCAGGGCTCGGCCGGGGCCAGTGCGTCCTGGAGGCGCGCGTGCGCCTCACTCCCGGCGACGTTGAGCCGGTGGTAGACGTCCGGGTCCTTGTTGTTCGAGTTCGTCCACGCGAACGAGGTGCTCGAGGTGCCGGACCCGGGCTCCCCGCGGTCCACGAGTGAGACCGAGTGCCCGGTGCGCGCGAGGAGCGAAGCGGCAGGCAGACCGATGAGCCCGGCACCGACGACGGCGATGTGCATGTGAGTCCTTTCGATACGACGGTCGGGCGGTTCAGAGGAGCCAGAACACGAACCCGACGAGCATGAAGTAGAGCGTGTTCGGCAGCGCGAGGAGCATCGTCCGCACCGGGTCGACCTTCGTCCGGAGTGTCGCGCCGACGAGTCCGCACACGACGAAGGCCGTGAGCCCGACGGGCGGGAGGTTCTGGGCCGCAGCCGCGATGTGCGAGGCGCCGACGGCGACGAACGTCGGATCGGACCCGGAGCCGATGAGCAGCGGGGCGGCGAAGGGCACGACGACGGTCTGCGCCGTCGTCTGCGAACCGGTGAGCATCCCGAACGTGCCGATGAGGACGAGACCGACGACGGCCACCGCCGAGGAAGGCAGTCCGCCGGCGACCGCCTCGACCTGTGCCACCGCGCCCGAGGCGTAGAACATGCCGACCATGAACCCCGCGCACGCCTGGATGACGACGGTCTGCCGGACGTTCCCCAGGCCCGCGAGGACGATGCTCCCGGCCTGCTTCCCGACCCGCGGATAGCAGAAGGTGAGTGCAGTCGCGAGCACGAGCGACAGGACGAGCACGTGGACGAATCCGTTCGCGATCGGGATCCCGCCGAGCCATGTGACGACCTGGGAGACACCCGGTACGAGCGTGAACACGTCGACGGCGAACCCGCTGTTGAGCACGACGACACCCACGAGCACGAGGAGTGGTCCGAACATCGGCCATGTCCGCCGGACGACCGCACCGAGCGTCTCCGTGTCCTGCCCGCGGATGGTCCGACCGCGGACGAACCGGAAGGACTCGAGGATCGCGAGAACCATGCCGATCCCGACCGTGACGACCGAGATCAGCATGACCGGATCGGCGTCCGTTCCGATGAGCGAGGACGAGAGGAGCACCGCCTGGGAGATCGGCGGCATGATCGACCCGATCGAGGCGCCGACGAGGATCATCATCGCGATCTGCTCCGGTTTCACCCGGAGTTCGGCGAGGGTGGTGATCGCGAGGAACCCGATGACGGTGGCCGCGGCGATGGCGTCGCCGAGGAGCGAACCGGCCACGACGAGCGTGAGGAACAGCGCGGCGATGAGCCCCCTCGGAGTGGCGCCGAAGACCTTCCGCAGGAGGTCGAGGACCGCCCGCATGGTCCCGAGGCGCACCTGCGACTCCGCGTAGATCGACCCCACTGCACTGATCGCGATGACCCACGACAGCTTGTCGAGTCCGTCCACCACCCCGAGGAGGATCTCCTGCGGTCCGAGACGGCCGGGGACCGCCGCTGCGACGCCGGCGAGCAGCAGCGCCCACCGGATGTCCCCGCCGATGTAGGGGATGCGTTTGACGAGGACGACGAGGAACAACAGGCACAGGGGAACGACGGCGGTGAGCACGCGGGGCGACCTTCTCGACGGTGACGGGGATCCGGTGGGGACCGGGTTCGCGGGTGACCTGTTTCACACTAGCGTCCGAAAGGATGCCTAGACTGCAGGAACCCGCATCTGACCTCGAAGGTATCCCCATGACTTCTGCATCAGCCCCCGCGTCGACGAACCCCGCGCCAACGAATCCCGAGTCCGCCGGACCGCTCGTCGCGCTCGCACAGTTCTCCCCCGCCGCCGACGTCGAGGCGAACCTCGCGACGATCACGGGCCTCACCGCCCGCGCCGCCGCCGAGGGCGCGGACCTCGTCGTGTTCCCCGAGCACGCGATGTTCACCGACCCCGATCACCTCACGGGGCCGTACTACGCACACGAACCGCTCGACGGCCCGTTCCTCACCGCCGTCCGCGCGCTCGCGTCCGAACACCGGATCGCGATCGTCGTGGGGCTCACCGAGACCACGCCGGCAGAGCTCGCCGATCCGCGGCCCTTCAACACCCTCGTCGCGATCGGCCCCGAGGGCACGGACCTCGCCCGGTACCGCAAGGTCCACCTCTACGACGCCTTCGGCCACCGGGAGTCCGACGCGTCCCGGCCCGCAGACGACATCGAGGCCGTCACCTTCACGTACCGGGGCCTCACCTTCGGCCTCGCGATCTGTTACGACATCCGCTTCCCGGAGATCTCCCGTCGCCTCGTCGATGCCGGCGCCGAGGCGATCGTCAACCCGGCCGCGTGGCCGACGGGGCCGGCGAAGGAGCACCACTGGGAGGCGCTCACGACCGCCCGCGCGATCGAGAACACCGCGTACGTCCTCGCGTGCGGACAGACCGGCCCGCACTGCATCGGGCAGAGCAGGATCGTCGACCCCATGGGGTCGACCCTCGCCTCCGCCGCCGAGGCGCCCGGCGCCCTGGCACTGGCCCGCCTGGACCCGGCCCGGGTGCCGGAGGTCCGGCTCACGAACCCCTCCCTGGAGAACCGGCGACTGCGGATCACCGAGCCGGAGGGCGCCTCGGGGAGGGTGTGACGGACGATCTTCCATCCCCGGGGTGTCGTCCACCTGTGACCGCAGGTGCCGGTTCGCGCGTCTTTCCACAGGTGGAGGCCACGGCTCGATGACGAACGAACCGTACCCCGGAGTAGGCCCGGTACGGCGTGTTCACTGAGCCGTGGAAGGGAGCCTCATGTCTACGCTCACGCTCGGTTCACACGTCAAGGTCGCGACTCTCGGTCTCGCGGTCGCGGCACTCGTTCTCACCTCCGGTTGTGCCGCCGCAGGATCCGGCCCGGCGGATGGCGCGGAGGTGAACCCGGAAACGGCCTCGGAGACCGCGAACGAGGGCACCGCTGAGGAGACGGGCGACGCCGCCGGGGACAGCGAAGCGCCCTCCGCCGCCGAAGGCCGGGTACAGAGCACATCAGGATCCCCCGGAAGCGCGGAGATCGACAGTGCCGATGTCCTCGCGAGCGCGACGATCGATTCCGCTGTCGGCGGGACGGTGACCGCCACGGTGCGGTCCGTCGAGGTGTCCGGAGAGACCATGACGGTGCGGTGGGCGGTGGGATGGGAGGACCCCGCACAACCGAGCGACGCGATCGTGACGGCTCACGACCGCGCCGGATCTGCCGCGTGCCAACACGGGGCCGTACTGCCTGCGCTGGCGGTCCTCGTGGCGGTCCTGCTCCTCGGAGCCACCGGCACCCCTGTACATGCCTCAAGCGCACACTCCTCCGCAGGATCGGACGCGCCCGTCCCCGCGATCAGAGAGGACATGATCCGAGCCGCCGTCATCCCTCTCACGCCCGAGGTCCTGCCGCTTGATCCGTCCGTCGCGGTCATTCCTCTCGAGACCCGCGTCGAGGAGGACGACACCACCGTCGTCCGACTCACCGCGGACCTGTTGTTCGACTTCGACTCGGCCGATCTCACCGCGGAGGCGGAGAAGGCGGTCGGTGACCTCGCGGACGATATCGCCGACGGTGCCGAAGTGACGGTGGACGGGCACACCGACGCGAAGGGCGACGACGCGTACAACGACACGCTGTCGCAGGAGAGGGCCGATGCCGTCGCCGGCGCGCTCCGCGCAAAGCGTCCCGACCTCCGGATCACGGCCACGGGCCACGGGGAGACGCAGCCGATCGCGGACAACGGAACCGACGCGGAGGACAATCCCGGCGGCCGCGCTCTCAACCGCCGTGTCGAGGTGTCCTACCCGAACTCCTGACGCCCCCGAACACGCAGCAGCCCCGGTCCTCTGCGAGGACCGGGGCTGCTGTCGTCGGCGGGCCTGTGCCGGGGTGCGCGGAATCCGCGCTCAGGCGTTCTTCCAGGTGTCCTTGACCTTCTCGCCGGCCTGCTTGAGATTCGCGCCGGCCTGGTCCGCCTTGCCCTCGGCCTCGAGGTCCCGGTCGTCGCGGGCCTCGCCCACGGCTTCCTTCGCCTTGCCCTTGAGTTCCTGCGCCTTGTTGCTGATCTTGTCTCCGAGTCCCATGGTGCCTCCTCGTGATCAATCAGGTGGGCCGGGGTGCCCACGTGTCCGTCACGATAGTGAGGAGTGACGCCGTGGGCCAGGGGTCCGGCGGACCGGACAG
>NZ_BAAANO010000040.1:0-596 GCF_039529845.1 Brevibacterium samyangense
TTTCTGCGACGGAACGATCACAAGGTGATCGAGGTAGCCCGCCCCGACCGACGCCTGCGCCGCCTGAACGGCAAGTCCGACACCCTCGACGCGGAAAACGCCGCCCGGGCGGTCCTCGCGGGATTCGCGACCGCGGTCCCGAAGTCCGCCGACGGCGCAGTCGAGATGATCCGGCAACTGAAAGTCGCCCACGACACCGCGGTCAAAGACCGCACCAGCGCGATGATCACCCTCAAAGCCATGCTCGTCCACGCCACCGAGGACCTCCGACGCGAAACCGCGCGGAAGACGCAGAAGATGATCGCCCGTCACTGCGCCGCGCTCCGGCCCCGCGGACTCGACACCCCGGAGGACGCGAACCGTCACGCGCTGCGGTCGATCGCGAAGCGCTGGATTGCGCTCAACGACGAGATCACCGAACTCGAAGCACAGATCGAGCAGCTCGTTGTTCGGCGGGCACCGCACCTGCTGGACGAGTTCGGTATCGGTGTCGACACTGCCGCCGAGATCCTCATCGTCGCCGGCGACAACCCCGAGCGCATCAAGAGCGAAGCCGCATTCGCGAAACTCGCCGGCATCAGCCCCGTCCCGACCGG
>NZ_BAAANO010000041.1:0-2188 GCF_039529845.1 Brevibacterium samyangense
TGAATGGGTGCATTGGTACAACACCGAGCGGCTTCACGGGGAACTGGACTACCGGACGCCGGCCGAGGTCGAGGACGCGTACTGGGCCGAGTGCACCGCTGCCGAGGGTGTTGATTCCGCGGCATGACGCAGCCCATCCGAACATCCTGAACGCACGTTCACTGTCTACGAAACCCGGGACTTGACACCGGCCTGAAAGCCGCGATCAAGGCAATCCTGCCGGCAGCTGCCTGGCAACGCTGCCACGTCCACTTCACTCGTAACGTCACCCAACGTCTCGGTTCGGCCCGTTCCAAGCCCGTCAACGCGTTGATCACGACGATCTTCGCGCAGACCAACCCGGAAGCCGTAACCGGTCAATACCGGCAGGTCGCAGACAGCCTGCGCGGTTCGTTCCCCGAGATCACCACAATGCTCGAGGAAGCAGAGGCGGACCTCATCGCGTTCGCGCACATGCCGCGTGAACACTGGCAGAAGATCTGGTCCAACAACCCCATCGAGCGTCTGAACCGTGAGATCAAACGCCGAGCCGACGTGGTGCAGATCTTCCCTGACCGTGACAGCGTCACCCGTCTCATCGGTGCCGTCCTGCAGGAGCAGCACGAGGAATGGCAGTACGGCGAACGCCGGTACTTCTCCGAGGTCTCCATGCGCAAACTCGTCCACGCCCTTCACGACCATGCCGAGCCGGCGAGTCCCGGTCTCCACCTGACTGCCTGACCCCATCCATCACGGAGAACAACAGAAGTGACACCACAACACGAGACTTGACCAAGTTTCCGGCTCCGGGGGCAGGATGGATGCATGACCAATCACATGCCGACCGACGAGGTCACCCCCGGCACCCGCCTGAGTCCCGGCGCCGTGGCGCCACCGAAGGCGATCAAGGATCCTCTCCCCGATTGGAATCCGCGGGGTCCGCGGGTTCGTCGCGATCCCCTTTCCGCCTACGACGAGATGCGATCGCGATGTCCCGTCGCGCGCGGGGCGAGTGGTGCCTGGACGCTGTTTTCGCATGCTGATGTCACTGCTGCCGCCCTGGATCATCAAGTTTTCTCCAACGCGGTGTCCCGCCACCTCCAGGTGCCCAACGGCTTCGACGAGGCCACGCACACGGAGTTCCGAGCTCTCGTGGATCGCTACTTCACTCGGAAACGGATGACAGCCTTGGAGCCTGCGGTGCAGCGAGTCGCGGCCGAACTCGTCTCGCAATTCGACGTTCCCGGGCCCATCGACGCAGTCGAGGTCGGCGCTCGCTTTGCGGTGCGCGCGCAAAGCGCCTGGCTCGGGTGGCCCCTTGACCTCGAGGGCGAGCTCCTGCAGTGGATGGCGGACAACCATGCAGCCACTCGCTCACGAGATGGGGCGCGCACCGCGGAGGTCGCCCAGCGCTTCGATGCCATCATCCGGTCCCTCATCGACGCTCGCCGCGAGGCTGGTGACGCCGCACCCGACGATGTCACCACCGAGCTCCTCCACGACCGTGTCAACGGCCGCGAGCTGACCGACGAAGAGATCGTCTCGATCCTGCGCAACTGGACGGGTGGCGACCTGGGGTCGATCGCCCTCTGCACGGGCGTGATTCTGACCTACCTCGCCGACCACTCGCACGTGCAAGCCCGGCTGCGCTCCGGAGTGTCCGATCGGGAGTTCAACGCGATCCTCGATGAGATCCTGCGAATTGATGATCCCTTCGTGGCTAACCGACGCATCACCACCGAGCCCGTCACGGTCGGCGGCCGTGAGCTCGCCGCCGGCGAACGAGTCTTCCTCAACTGGGCATCCGCCAATCGGGATCCGCAGATGTTCGGTGACCCGGACGCATTCGATCCCCTTGGTAATGCGCCCTACAACCTCGTGTACGGTATCGGGAAACACGTCTGTCCTGGTCGCCCGCTCGCGACCCTCGAACTGCGGGCACTGACCCGGGCCGTCCTCGAGACGACGGTCACGATCGAACCCAATCCGGACAGGCGCCGACAGCGCGCGCTGCCGCCCGTCGGTGGCTTTGCCGCCGCTCCGCTGCGCCTGCGGTGACGACACAACCGGCCGTGGCCATCATGGCCAGGATGAGGACGTGGGGTTGGAAACTGACCGACATTGGGAGGAGGATCGTCGAATTGTCAAGTCCCGGGTTTCGTAGACAGTGAACGTGCGTTCAGGATTTGAAGGAATCGCGGTGCCTCGT
>NZ_BAAANO010000042.1:0-3788 GCF_039529845.1 Brevibacterium samyangense
TGGGGTGCCATGAGAGTGGTGGTGCTGCCTTTGTGGAAGGTTGGATCACTCTCTATGAAACACGGGACGATTCAAATGACTGTCCCGCCTGAGTCCGGGCACAGCGGTGAACCGCACGCACCAAGCCACCACGCCAAACTCAACGCACTGCGCGCCGGAGTGCTCGGCGCCAACGATGGCATCGTCTCCGTTGCCGCCTTGTTGCTGGGAGTGATCGCCAGCGGCGCCGGTGACACTGCGGTCTTCGTCGCCGGGTTGGCCTCGACCGTTGCCGGTGCGGTCTCGATGGCGTTGGGTGAGTACGTTTCCGTCTCCGCCCAGCGGGACACCGAGAAGGTCTTGATCAACAAGGAGCGCGCAGAGCTCGCCGATGATCCGCAGGCCGAACACGACGAACTGTCCGGCATCTTCCAGGGGTATGGCATCACCAGGGACACCGCTGATAAGGCTGATACCGAGATCGGTGCCAGCGACCCCCTGGCCGCTCACCTGCAACTTGAGCTCGGCCTCGATGCGGAGGACTTGACGAACCCGATCACGGCGGCGCTGTCGTCGGCGGTGGCATTCGTGCTCGGAGCCCTGCTGCCCATGATCTCGGTCTTCTTCGCCCCCTCGGGGACTGACGCCGTTGTGGTCACAGTCGTGACTCTCATCGTTCTGGCCCTGACCGGTCACATCTCCGCGAGACTGTCGGGCACTTCACCGCTCAGGTCGAGCCTGCGCCTGGTCATCGGCGGCGCTCTCGGACTGGCGCTGACATACGTTGTCGGATCCCTATTCGGGCTTGCTGTTTGACACTCCCCAGGTCGCTTCCTTCGCCGTGCATCCAGTCTCTGGTCCTGGAAATTGCCGTGCATCACCACGGCCTGGCCGCCGCAACGGAGATTCTCCGTGGTTCTTGATCCACGTCAAGGGAAGTTCGCTCGGTTCTGCGTAACTTAAGAGATGTCCAAGGAACCAGAACCGAAACGAAAGGAGACGAGCAGCCCAATGATTGCCTCGGCCCCCACCCTGAAGACCACCACCCTCCGCTCGGACGAGTTCTCCTGCCCGTCGTGCATCCAGAAGATCGAGACCAAGCTGACCGGGCTCGACGGCGTCGAGTCGGCCGAGGTGAAATTCTCCTCCGGCCGGATCATCGCCCAGCACGACCCGCAGAAGGTCTCGGTGCGTGACCTGGTGGAGGCTGTTGCGGAAGTCGGCTACACCGCCAAACCATCCGCCATCTGACATACATCATCTGACCGGTCTACTGCTTCAGAGCCAGTGACCCGCTGACGCTTCCGGTGTCGGCGGGTCGCGCTCTGTATCCGCAGTTGTCTGGAGCTGAGTCGGATAAAGCCATGAAGACTTGATCCGTGTCAAGGCGCGAGGAGTCGCCCGACCGTAGCTTGGAAGTGATCCCGAAAGGACCGCTTTCAACGGAAGGAAGAACCATGAAGACCTGGAAGACCTGGGGTGTGGTCGCCGCCTCGGGCGTGCTGATCGTCCTCGCCCTCGTCACCGGTTGGGACATCCTCATGATCGCGGCAGCCGTCGTCGCCGGCTGGCCGATCGCCGTCTCCGCGTGGCAGGCGCTGCGCATCAAGATGATCTCCATCGACCTGCTGGTCGTGGTGGCCGCCGTCGGCGCCCTGTTCATCCAGAACTACTGGGAGTCGGCCGCCGTCACCTTCCTCTTCGCCCTCGGCAAGGCGCTGGAGAAGGCCACCCTCAACCGGACCCGCAAGGCACTGTCCGACCTGGTCGAGGCCGCTCCGGACACCGCCACCGTGCTGCGCGACGGCGAGCCTGAAACCGTCGAGATCTGGGAACTCGTCCCCGGCGACGTCGTGCTGGTGAAGAACGGTGAGCAGGTGCCCGTCGACGGTCGGGTCATCACCGGCAACGGGGGAGTCGACGAGGCCACCATCACCGGCGAATCCGTGCCTGCTGAGAAGTCCGAGGGCTCCGAGGTCTACGCCGGCACCTGGCTGCGTTCCGGCGTGCTGCGTGTCGAAGCCGTGGGGATCGGCTCCGACTCGACGCTGGCGAAGATCATCCACCGGGTGGAGGACGCCCAGGACGACAAGGCCAAGACCCAGACCTTCATGGAGAAGTTCTCCAAGTACTACACCCCCGGCGTCATGCTCGCCGCACTCGCTGTCGGCCTGCTGTCCTGGAACGTCGAACTCGCCCTGACCCTGCTGGTCATCGGCTGCCCCGGCGCGCTGGTCATCTCCATCCCGGTGTCGATCGTGGCCGGCATCGGCCGCTCGGCCAAGGACGGCGTCCTCATCAAGGGCGGCGAATACCTGGAGACCTCCGCCAAGGTCGACGCGATCGTCGTCGACAAGACCGGAACGCTGACCAACGGGCGCCCCGAGCTGACCGACGTCGACGTCCTCGACGACTCCTACACGGCCGAGGAGGTCCTCATCTTGGCGGCCCGCGCGGAGACCGCCTCGGAGCACCCGCTCGCCGAGGCGATCATCCAGGGAGCCGAGGGGCGGGGCCTGCGAGTCGACCATGTTGAGCACGCCGAGCCGGTCGCCGGCAAGGGCATCCGCGCTCAGGTGGACGGCGCCACGGTAGCCGTCGGCTCCGCCGACCTGCTCGACTCCGCCCCGGACCCCGCCCGGATCCTGGAGCTCAACGAACAGGGCAAGACCGCGATGTTCGTGGGAGTCGACGGCAAGGCTGTGGGAATCGTGGCCGTGGCGGACACCATCCGCGCCGACGCGCCCGAGGCCATCAAGGCCCTCCACGGTCGAGGCGTCAAGGTCATCATGGCGACCGGCGATGCCGAACGCGTTGCCCGCAACGTCGCAGCCGAACTCGGCGTCGACGAGGTCCGCGCCGAGCTGATGCCCGAGGACAAGCTCACCATCGTCAAGGAGCTGCAGGCACAGGGTCACACCGTGGCGATGGTCGGCGACGGGGTCAACGACACCCCCGCCCTGGCGCAGGCCGACATCGGCGTGGCGATGGGAGCGGCCGGCTCACCTGCCGCGATCGAGACCGCTGACATCGCGCTCATGGCCGACCGGCTGCCGCGCCTGCCCCACGCGCTCGGCCTGGCACGGCGGACGGTGCGCACCATGCGGGTCAACATCGCCATCGCCCTGCTCACGGTCGCGCTCCTGCTGGCCGGCGTTCTCTTCGGCGGCGTGACGATGTCGCTGGGCATGCTGGTCCACGAGGCGTCGGTGCTGCTGGTCATCGGCATCGCGATGCTCCTGCTGCGCCCGACCCTCAAGGAGGAGAAGGACCGGGACGCCAAGCGTCAGCAGATCAACGATAACGCGAAGGAGCAGAAGGCCGTGGCCTGAGCCAGCCGCCTCGGCTGCTCGGGCTACCCAGAGCACGGCCGAGGCGACCGCCCGTGACCACCCTCGAACATGCCCCGCCGGAGCTCTCCAGGTCTCACCCGGCGGGGCAGTTCGCCGTCCGACGGACACAGGACGCGTGGCGAGTTAAAGACCATCCTCCTGGAGCGTCACTAGGGCATCATGCTGCATTCATGACAACTCGCGTTGCATTTAACCAAAGTTAACGTTCCCTGTTGACCCCACAAAAGCTCCCTGGATAGTGTCTGAGAGATTGACGGTCGGTGCGACGCCGGGCCGGGGCTCGACAGTAGAGGATGAGGCCAGTGAGTCTAGGGCGTGTCTGTTGATTCCTTCAGCCACGACACGACCCCGTGCAACACGACCGCGGCCCGGTACGTCTCATGGAGCTTGTCGTACCTCGTAGCGACCCCTCTCCACTACTTGAGAACACTGAACCCGCGCTCGACGACGTTCCTG
>NZ_BAAANO010000043.1:0-16850 GCF_039529845.1 Brevibacterium samyangense
TGGTGCGGACACGATATTCAGGATGCACCGAACGTCCCACATACTTTGTCAGACACGCCCTAGGAGTGGGTCGGCTAGATCCGTTGTGCAGTGCACTAGCCACTACAGGCTAGGCAATACTGGTTGGTACAACTACTCTGGTAGGTACTGGCTAGGCGGACCACGCTAGTCAGGTGATGGACGAAGATCGCACCGCCCAGGACGTGACTGCTTTATTCAATGCCGGATTCGGGGCTCATCACAGATGACCGGCCCGGCACCTCGAACGGTCCCACCGAGGCCCTCAACGGCCGCCTCGAACACCTCCGCGGATCAGCACTCGGCTTCCGCAACCTCACCAACTACATCGCCAGATCACTGCTCGAGACCGGCGGATTCAGACCCCGACTACACCCTGGATTGTGATGAGCCAGTTCACGATCGACTTCGTGCTCGTCGAAGGAGGCGGTCACGTGCCGGGCGAGTGCGGCGAGCGGCTGTACGGAGCGGTCCAGCTCGATGAGTTCGCGGGACAGGTGGTAGATGTCGGTCGACCGCAGGGGATCGCCGGAATAGAGCTGCTCCTCGAGCGCGTCGGTGCGGTCCTCGAGTGCCGCGAGCACCGGGTCGTAGTCGTCGACGACGCGGTCGAGGATCCGGTGCACGGCGGTGGCGACCGGCCAGCCGGCGTAGGTGGGGTCGGCCTCGGCGGTGGCCCGGATGCGGTCGATGTCCGTCGGGCCGGAGTGCGCGAGCGTGAGGACGAGGCCGGGGCGGAAGAAGACGTGGAGCTCGCCGATGTGGACGAGGTCGTCGATCTCGGCGGGCAGGGGCGCCTCGGTGCCGAGCGAGGCCGGGCGGAGCACGAGGAACGCGCCCGCGCCGTACCGTTCGAACTTCGCGCGCTGGTTCTGCTCGATCGCGTCCTCGACGGCGAGGGGCGGCAGGGCGTGTTCCCGCCCGAACGCGGTGATCTCCGCCGCGGTCGGGCGGTCACGGTGGATCCAGATCATGGCACCTCCTCGGCTGTGGCGCGTGTCGGCGGCGCTCCACCCATCGTGGCACAGCACGGCCCGCGCACGTCCCTCTCACCTCGCGGAACGCCCTGATCCGTCCGGTGTCCCCGGTCTAGACTCTCCCGGTGACCATCTGGACCACCGGTCTTCTCACCGGACTCGCACTCATCGTCGCCATCGGTTCGCAGAACGCCTTCGTGCTGCGCCAGGGCGTTCGACGTGAACACGTGGGTGTCGTCGTCGTGATCTGTGCGCTCTCCGACCTCGTGCTCATCGCCGCGGGGACGCTCGGCATCGGAGTGCTCGTGGACCGTCTCCCGTGGCTCATCACGGCGATGCGCGTCATCGGTGTCGTGTACCTCCTGTGGTTCGCGTTCACCTCGTTCCGTTCGGCGTTCCGCCCGCAGGCGCTCGAGGAGGCGGCACCGCGTGGCCGGTCCTCGGTCGTCCTCACGACTCTTGCGCTCACGTGGCTCAATCCGCACGTGTACCTCGACACGGTGTTGTCGCTCGGCAACCTCGCGAATCTCAACGGGGCGGACGGCCGGTGGCTGTTCGCGACCGGCGCGATGTGTGCCTCGCTCCTGTGGTTCACCGCCCTCGGATTCGGCGCGCACTCGCTCTCGCGGGTGTTGAGGACGCCGCGGACGTGGCAGATCGTCGACGTCGTCGTCGGTGTGCTCATGGTGCTCATCGCGGCGAAGCTCGCGTTCGGCGGGTGAACCCTCTGCGCCCTCCGGCGACGCGGATCGTCTCCCCGACGACATAGGACGCCGCATCGGAGAGGGCGAACTCCACGACGGTGGCGATCTCGTCCGGGGTGGCCACCCGTCCCATGGGATGCGCCGAGGCGACCCTCGCCGTCCGCTCGGGTACGCCGGCATCCGCATGGATCCGGGTCTCGACCGTCCCCGGTGCGACCCCCAGCACGCGCACGCCGTTGCCGATCGCCTCGGGCGCGAGGCCCTTCGTGAGCGCGTCGATCCCGGCCTTCGCCGCCGCGTAGTGCACGTACTCGCCGGGCGCTCCGGTCGTCGCCGCGGCCGAGGAGATGTTCACGAGAACACCGGTCGTGTGCTTCTCCCGGGACACACTCGCGGTTTCCCCGCCTGCGATTTCCCCGACGGCAGCCATTTCCAGGACGGCTCGGCGCGCGACGAGGACGGCCGAGGTGAGGTTGAGGTCGATGACCTCCCGGACGACGTGGGTGGGCGTGTCGAGGGTCTGTCCAGTTGCAGCGGCGGGGCGTTACCGTTGCTGCGAGGAACGGGTCATTCGGTGAAGGTGCCGTACTGCCGGCCCCAACGGACCAACGGGGGAGGTGTCGCCTCGGCCTCGTCCATCGCTCGACCGCACGCGGTCACTCTTCCGACCGTGAGCACGTGTGTGGCGATCTCGACGCTCTTCTCGGTCTCGAGTTCGAACCAGGCGACGGTGCCGTCGACGATCTCGATGCCCGTGGGAGTGGTCGTCGTGGGGATGTTGTCGAGCAGGCCGTGCAGGGGTTGCCCGGGTTCGCCCAGCCATTGCGCGACCGGGCGCTGTGCGCGCGTGAGCACGCTGAGAGCGAAGTGTGTCGTGCGCTCGAGCGACTCCTGGATCCGGGACCCCTCGTAGACGCTCACCGCCATCGTCGGCGGGTCGTAGGACACATCCAGGTACGAATCGACCGTGATCGCATGTGTTTTCGTCCCCCTGCGGCAGCTGAGAACCGCGATACCCGCGGCGATGTCCTCGCTGAGGACGCGGTAGCCGGTGACGAAGTCGGGGTCGGAAGGAACATGCGTCGTCTGCATCCTCACATTCTAAGGAGCTCGGTGCGCGCATTCCCGCAGGTCGCGGGGCGCGCAACGGCCGCGGCGGGTGCTGATGGCGCGGGGAGGCCGGTCCGAGGTGACTACAATGGGTAGCATGTCCGAGACGTATCCCAGTACTGGCGGTGCCGCAACGATCGAGAGGCTCGAGCAGGAACAGCTCGTCGAGCCCGGAGATCACGAGCGCTTCTCGCACTACGCGCCCAAGGCCAAGATCATGGAAGCCATGGTCATGGGAACTCCGGTCGTCGCCCTGTGCGGCAAGGTCTGGGTCCCCACGCGTGACCCGGAGAAGTTCCCGGTGTGCCCGAAGTGCAAGGAGATCTTCGAGACGATGCCCGAGGGGCCGCAGGAGTAAATGAGCGGGTCCCCGAGAGTTCCGGGTACCTCCGCTGCCGAACACCTTTCGCCCGCATTCCCCGAGCGTGCCGCATGGGGAACTGCGGGCAAACTGCGCGCCTGGCAGGCCGAGGCCCTGGACCAGTACTTCCGAACAGAACCGAGGGACTTCCTCGCCGTCGCAACGCCCGGTGCGGGTAAGACGACGTTCGCGCTCCGGTTGGCCGCTGAGCTCCTCGCACGGCGGACCGTCGACCGCATCACGGTCGTCGCTCCGACCGAACACCTCAAGGTGCAGTGGGCCGACTCCGCTGCGCGCGTCGGCATCAAGCTCGACCCGTACTTCAAGAACAGTCAGGGTCGCAGCGCGCCGGGCTTCCACGGTGTGGCGGTCACCTACGCCCAGGTCGCGGCGAAACCGGTGCTTCATCACAATCGGACCGCCAACGCCCGCACGCTCGTGATCCTCGACGAGGTGCACCACGCGGGCGACGCCCTGTCGTGGGGCGACGCGATCCGCGAGGCGTTCGAGCCCGCGCGCCGGCGACTCTCGCTCACCGGTACTCCGTTCCGGTCCGACACCTCACCGATCCCGTTCGTCCAGTACGCCCCCGACGCGGAGGGCATCCGCACCTCCCAGGCGGACTACTCCTACGGATACTCCCGCGCGCTCAAGGACGGCGTCGTGCGTCCGGTCATCTTCATGGCGTATGCCGGTGAGATGCGGTGGCGGACGAAGGCCGGCGACGAGATGTCGGCACTCCTCGGTGCCGATGCGACGAAGGACGTCCATGCGCAGGCCTGGCGCACGGCGCTCGATCCGAAGGGCGAGTGGATCCCCGCGGTGCTCCGTGCTGCCGATATGCGTCTCACCGAGGTGCGCCGGTCGATCCCCGACGCCGGCGGGCTCGTCATCGCCACCGACCAGACGGTGGCGCGGGCGTACGCGAAGCAGTTGCGCGAGATCACCGGTGAGGCCCCGACCGTCGTCCTCTCCGACGAGGCAGGTGCGAGCAAGAGGATCGAGGAGTTCTCCGACAGCAACGACCGGTGGCTCGTCGCCGTGCGCATGGTGTCCGAGGGTGTCGACGTCCCGCGCCTCGCGGTCGGCGTGTACGCGACCTCCTCGTCCACGCCTCTCTTCTTCGCCCAGGCGATCGGTCGTTTCGTCCGCTCCCGCAAGCGGGGCGAGGTCGCGTCGGTGTTCCTCCCGAGTGTTCCCGTGCTCATGAACCTCGCGAACAACCTCGAGGCCGAACGTGACCACGCGCTCGACCGCAAGCCGAACCCCGACGACGACGGCATCGTCACCTTCGACGACGAACTCCTCGAACGGGCCAACCAGAGCGAATCGGCGAGCGACGGACTGCTCGGGTCCTTCGAGGCCCTCGGTGCGGAGGCGTCGTTCGACAGAGTGCTCTTCGACGGAGGCGAGTTCGGCTCCGGTGGCCTCGTCGGTTCGGAGGACGAACTCGACTTCCTCGGGATCCCCGGTCTGCTCGAACCCGATCAGGTGGCGCAACTCCTGCGGACCCGGCAGGCGGAGCAGACGAAGCGGAAGGCGAAGTCCGGTGGCGCCTCGGTCGATTTCGTGCAGGAGTCCCGCGACGAACTCGAGCATCGCGCCTTCAAGGAGGAACGCAATCAGCTCCAGAGCCTCGTCGGAGCGTGGGCCCGCCGCACGGGGAAACCGCACGGCACCATCCACATCGAACTGCGGAAGGCGTGCGGGGGACCGGCGATCGCCCAGGCCACGCGCGCCGAGGTGCAGGCGAGGATCAAGAAGATCCAGGGCTGGTTCATCGGCAAGAAATGAATCGACGAGGGGCCCGGGCGGAACGTTCCGCCCGGGCCCCTCGTCCGTTGTCCCGGCGATGACCGAGGCCGCGGGGGAGCCCCTCAGTCGTCGTAGAAGACCGTAGGGATCGCCGGCTCGCCGTCCTGGAGGCGGTGTGCCGACCGGGGGAGTTCGGCCTTCGAGGTCGCGTGCCGGTGCTGTGCCTTCCGGACGCCCTCCGCGCCCGTGAACGAGTCGTCGATGACACCGTCGACGACGAGGTCGACCGTGAGGTCCCGTCCATCGGTCATGTCCGTCGGGAGGTTCGGCACCCCGACGGCCTCCTCGATCGCGATGGCGCCGTCGTAGAGGCGCCGGGCCTGTTTGAAGCCCCCCGTCGAGGACTTCCCGGAGGCCTTCTTCGCCACGGAGACCCACTGCCCGCCGTCGTCCTGGCGGGAGACGAGCTTGTACACGAGGCTCGCGGTGGGAGCCCCGGAACCGGTGACGAGGCGGGTACCGACGCCGTAGGAATCGACCGGGGCCGCCTGGAGGCCGGCGATCGCGTACTCGTCGAGGTCGCTCGTCACCGTGATGGTCGTGTTCACCGCGCCGAGCGCATCGAGCTTCTCCCGCACCTCGTGGGCCTGGATCGCGAGATCACCGGAGTCGAGGCGCACACCCCCGAGGTCGGTCCCGGCGATCTCGATCGCGGTCCGCAGTGCTTCGTCGACGTCATAGGTGTCGAGCAGGAGGATGGTGTCCGTGCCGAGCGACCCCACCTGGGCGGCGAACGCCTGCCGTTCGGTGTCGTGGAGGAGAGTGAAGGAGTGGGCCGAGGTGCCGATCGTCCGGACCCCGTAGCGGCGCCCGGCCTCGAGGTTCGAGGTCGAGGCGAATCCGGCGACGACGGCGGCCCGCGCGGCAGCGACCGCGGCTTCCTCGTGCGTGCGGCGCGATCCCATCTCCGCGCACGGACGGTCGCCTGCGGCATTGCTCATCCGGGAGGCCGCCGAGGCGACGGCGGAGTCGTGATTGAGGACCGAGAGGATGAGGGTCTCGAGGAGGACCGCCTCGGCGAAGGTCGACTCGACGGTGAGCAGCGGCGACCCCGGGAAGTACACCTCGCCCTCGGCATAGCCGCGGATGGTGCCGGAGAACCGGAAGTCGCGGAGCCAGTCGAGCGTCGTGGAGTCGACGACCTTCGTCTCCTCGAGGAACCTCAGTTCGGCCGACCCGAACCGGAAGTCGCGGAGCATCTCGAGGATGCGCCCGGTTCCGGCGACGACGCCGAACCGGCGTCCGGCCGGGAGCCTGCGACCGAAGGCCTCGAAGAGGCTCCTGCGATGGGCCGTACCCGCGTGCAGCGAGGCCTGGACCATCGTGAGTTCGTAGTGGTCGGTGAGCAGGGATGTCGCCGCCCGACCCGTTGTGAGTTCACCCATACGGGCGATCCTATGACACACCCGGTGGCGGGGCCCCGGGTCGATTCGCCTACAGTGGTCGGGTGAGTATTCCCGCCGAGGGCGGCCAGGCCGTCATGGATCCCGACATCGACCTCGAGCCTCTCTCGGCGCTCGAGGTCCCGTGGGTGACGATCGTGTTCAACGACCCCGTGAACCTCATGAGTTATGTGACGTACGTCTTCCGTACCTATTTCGGTTTCAGCCGGGCGAAGGCGGAGAAGCTCATGATGGAGGTGCACGAGAAGGGCCGTACCGTCGTCTCCACCGGCACCCGTGAGGAGATGGAACGGGACACGGCGGCGATGCACGAGTACGGTCTGTGGGCCGCGTGCCGACGGGCGGACCAGGGGGACGACGCATGAAGATCGTCGCCGGCACGAGCTCCTACTTCGCGGGTATCGACCTCGACCCGGGGGAGAAGCACTTCCTCACGACCCTGTTCTCCGATGTCGCCAAGCTGCTCACCCCGGAGGACGACGGGGACGTCGATCCCTTCGAGCGCCTCGTCGGCATGGTCGACGTCGACCGGCCCGTGGATCCCGCTCTGCTGCGTCTGCTGCCGGACGCGGACTCCGAGGACCCCGAACGCTCCCGCGAGTTCCGCCGTCACACCGAGTTCGACCTGCGGGAGCAGAAACTCGCGAACCTCCGCATCGTCCTCCACAGCCTCGAGTCGACCGGGCGGATCAAGCTCACGCAGGACCAGGTCCTCGCATGGACGAAGGCTCTCACGGACACCCGGCTCGTGCTCGCCTCACGCCTCGAGGTGACGACCGAAGCGGATTTCGAGGAGCTGTACGCCGAGGAGGACACCCTCGACGAACAGCGGTCCACCATGCTCACCCTGTACGACTTCCTCACGTGGGCACAGGAACGCCTCACCGGTGTTCTCATGGATGCACTCGACGACGAGGAGCCGGCCGCGGGCGCGGACGACTCCGGTGAGGACGACGGATCATGATGCGACTGACCGCGATCGGCACCTCGGGATCGTTCCCGGGCACGGATTCGCCCGCGAGCTGTTACCTCGTCGACTACGACGACGGCGACCGGCAGTGGCGGGTCGTCCTCGACCTCGGCAACGGTGCGATGGGCGCACTCCAGGCCTACACCGAACTCGGTCGCATCGACGCGCTCGTGCTCTCCCACCTCCATGCCGACCACTGCATCGACGTGACGACGCTCTTCGTGCGCTACCGCTACGACCCGCAGTACTTCTGCCCGGCCGACGGCGCCGAGGCGGTCGACCCCCGCCCCGCACTGCCGGCGTGGGCACCCGCCGGAGCCGAGGCGCGTCTCACCGCCGCGTACCACGTCGAGCCCGGTGCCAGCCCGGTTCCCGGCAGCCCCGACCCCGTCGCGCTCGGTGAGGTGTTCGACTTCCGGGACCTCGCGCCGCGAACCCCGTTCCGCGTGGGGCCGCTCGAGTTCGAACCGTTCCTCGTCGACCACCCCGTCGAGGGGTATGCCTTCCGCATCACCGACCCGACGGGTGCGGTGCTCACATACTCCGGCGACACCGACGAATGCGAGGAACTCGTCGCGGCCGCACAGGACGCCGACCTCTTCCTCTGCGAGGCGGCCTTCCAGGAGGATCGCGACACCGCCCGCGGAATCCACCTCACAGGCCTGCGGGCCGGTGCGAGTGCGACCCGAGCGGGTGCTCGCACCCTCGTGCTCACCCACATCCCGCCGTGGACCGATCGCGGGATCATCCGGGCGGAGGCCGCCGGTACGTACGACGGTCCCATCGAACTCGCGAAGCCCGGTTCCACATGGACCGTGGCCGCGGACGGCCCTCGGTGCCTCGGCCCCGGTGGGGCATCCGGCGCTGCGCCCGCCCCGACAATCGACATTCCGGCGGGGATCGCCCCCGCCGGCGACCGACAGGAGTGACGATGACGACGAGGTTCGACGGACGCGCGGTGGACGAACTGCGCGAGGTCCGCATCACCCGTAACTGGCTCGATCATGCCGAGGGCAGTGTGCTCGTGGAGTTCGGCCGCACCCGTGTGCTGTGCGCCGCCTCGCTCACCGAGGGCGTACCGCGGTGGCTCAAGGGCCAGGGCAAGGGCTGGGTGACCGCCGAGTACGCGATGCTGCCCCGCGCCACCCACGACCGCAGCAGCCGGGAGTCCATCAAGGGCAAGGTCGGCGGCCGCACCCACGAGATCTCCCGCCTCATCGGCCGTGCGCTCCGGGCAGTCGTCGACATGGACAAGCTCGGGGAGAACACCCTCCAGCTCGACTGCGACGTTCTCCAGGCCGACGGCGGTACCCGTACCGCAGCGATCACCGGTGCGTACGTCGCCATGGCGGATGCGATCGACACCGGCCGCAAGCGCGGCTGGATCCCCGCCGCGGTGAACCCCCTCAAGGACTCCGTCGCCGCGATCAGCGTCGGAATCGTGAACGGCACGCCCGTCCTCGACCTCCCGTACGAGGAGGACTCCACTGCGGAGACCGACATGAACGTCGTGATGACCGGGTCCGGGAAGTTCGTCGAGGTACAGGGCACGGCGGAGGGTGCTCCCTTCGACGAGACCGAACTCACCGCACTCCTCGGACTCGCGCGGACCGGCTGCGCGGAGCTCACCGAGCTCCAGCGGGCCGCCCTCGCCGAGGACGCGTGAGCGAGGTGCGGTTCGACGGCTTCGTCCTCGCGACCCGGAACGAGAAGAAACGCGTCGAGCTCGAGGCGATCCTCGCATCGGCGCTCGGCCGGCCGGTCAGCGTGCGCTCGGCAGCGGACCTCGATCTGCCGGAGGTCGTCGAGGACGGGATCTCCTTCGCGGAGAACGCGCTCCTCAAGGCGCGGTCGGCCGCCCGGGAGAGCGGACTGCCGGCGATCGCCGACGACTCGGGTCTGAGCGTCGACGTCCTCGGCGGAGCGCCCGGGATCTTCTCGGCGCGGTGGTCCGGGGTCCACGGCGACGACGAGGCGAACAACCGTCTCCTCCTCGCCCAGCTGAGCGACGTCAAGGACGAGCACCGCGGAGCCGCCTTCGTGTGCGCCGCTGCGTTCGTCGCCCCCGACGGCACCGAGTTCGTCGAGGAAGGACGGTTCGAGGGCACGCTCGCCCGCGAGCCGCGCGGAACGCACGGGTTCGGGTACGATCCGCTGTTCGTGCCGGCGGGGGAGACCCGCAGCGCCGCCGAGCTCACTCCCGAGGAGAAGAACGCGCGTTCGCACCGCTTCCTCGCACTCACTGCGCTCGCTGCGCGCCTCAGGAGTCTCTGAGCGGACCGCCGCCGACGACGCCTGTACGACGAAGGCCCTCCCGGTCACCCGGGAGGGCCTTCGTCATGTGCCGGTCACCAGAACTCGACGCGCACCGTGTCGTTCTCGATGAACACACTGCCGGAGGGGTCGAGCGGGCCGCTGCCCTTCCACAGACGCTGGTTGTCGTGTTCCTTCGACTCGCCGGTCCACGAGTACTCGCCCGCGGTCGTGGTCCTGAAGCTGCCCGCCGCGAGGTCGGCGCTGAGTTCGGCCTCGACGGTGGGCTGGGAGTCGATCGAGAACTCCACACTGCCGTCCGGGACGTCCTCGGTGGTCGTGAGGCCCTGGTCCTCGCCCTCGGCGGTGAACGGGCATCCCTCGTTGACGACGTTCTTCTGCTTCGCGCACTCGGTGAGCGCGGACTCGACCGCCTTCTGCACGTCGGCCGTGTAGGTGTCCGTGGGTGGGGGAGTCACGGTGAGGGAGATGGGCTCCGGTGCGGGAGTGTCGGGGAACCCGACGGAGATCGTGTCCTCCGCCTCGAGCCAGTACTTCCCGCCGGGGGTCGCGAGGGAGTACGACCCGGGAACGAGTGCGTACTGCGTGGTGCCCTCCCGGGGCACGAACTCCTCACCGTTGAGGGTGACCCCCTCGACGAACGGCAGGGACAGCGAGACGGTCGGGAGAACGGGTCCCTGGAGCGTCCAGTTGTCGAAGAAGACGCCGGTGCGACCGTCCTTCGTCGCCGAGAGCGGCAGCGGGAACTCCTGGCCGCCGAGGGTGTACTGCGCGTCGATCGTCGCGGTGTCGCCGTTGACCGTCGTGTCGAGCACCCGGACGTCGGTGATCCGTTCGGTCGCGTTCGTGAGGTACTTCGCGTCGAGGAGTTCCTCGCTCGCCCCGTTCGGCACCGTGAGCGGCGCCATGTCGTTCACCTTGGCGATGTCGCCGGCCTCGAGCGCTTCGAGGTATTCGACCGCGACGGCATCCGGACCGTAGTTCGACCGGTTGACACTGTTCACCGTGAAGATGCCGACGACGACGAGAACGACGACGATGCCGACCGCGACGAGTGAGAGGACGAGCGGGAGTCGTTTCCGGCCACCCGACGTGCCGGTGGGTCCCGCGGGTCCTGCGGAAACGGGAGATCCGGCCCCGGGCTGCGGTCCGCTGCCGGCGAACGCCGGTGCGGGTGCGGGGACGGGAGGCTGACCGGGACGGGGCGGAACCGCACCGGTTCCGAACGGTCCGGGACCGGAGTGGGGTCCACCGGGACCGGGCCCCATCGCGCCCGGGTAATTGCCTGAACTCATCACTTCCGGACCTCACACAGGACGGGGATACGACCTCTCAACGCTAGCATGTGACCTCCGACGGGCCCTGCGGATGCGTGTGTCGGTCCGGGGACATGGCGAGTGCGTGCGCGACGATGGGAACGATGGTCACTTCTTCCCCCCGCAACCGTGTCCCCGCAGCCGGATCGTCCGGCCGGTCGTCCGCGACGCCCGGCCGTCATCCGCTCGTCATCGGCGCGCTCGAGGGCGTGCGGGTGCTCGCGATCCTCGCAGCGATCGCCGTCCCCGTCTCCGCGGTGTGCTGGTTCATCGGCCTGGCCGAGCAGAAGCCGCTGTCCGCGATCCTCGTGTGGGCGATCCGGGGGACGGTGGCGGCTCACGGCTTCGCCGTCGACACGGGGGACTTCGCGTTCGGGCTCACGCCCACGCTCGCCACCGTCGTGTGCATCGCCCTTCTCTCCCACGCCGTCGCACGGACAACGCGTGCGCTCGAGGTGAATGAGACCCTCGAGGAGGCGGGCGTTCTCGATCCCGTCCCCTACGCCCGGTACCTCGGCCCCGCGGCACTCGTCGGGGTCTACGCGCTCGTCGTCCTGGGCGCGGGGGCCGCAGTCGGCGGGATGCTCCCGTCGCCTCTCGGCTCCGGACGATTCCTCCTCGTCGTCCTCATGTCCGTTCTCCTCGGAACCCTGCGGGCGACCGAGGCGCCCCACGCCTGGGCGCGCGCACGCTGGGGTGACGCGGTGATCGGGCTCGTCGACGAGGCGGGCCGGGCGGCCCGCAGAGCCGCCGTCGGATTGCTCGTCGTGGGCCTGCTCGGCGTCGTCGCACTCCTGGCCCTGCGGTTCGGGACGGTGACGGACGTCATCGACGGGTACAGCGACCCGCTCGCGGCGGCGATCGGCCTCGGCGTCGTGCACCTCGTGTTCCTCCCGACCGTTCTCCTTCTCGCGCTCGCGTGGATGTCCGGCCCGGGATTCTCGCTCTCGGCTGCGGCCGTCGCTACTCCCTTCACCGCTTTCGACAGCCCGGTTCTGCCCGTGCCGCTCCTCGTCGCGGTTCCGGCGGCCCCGCCGTCCTGGGCGCCCGTGCTTCTCCTCGTGCCCGTCCTCGTCGGGGTCGTCGCCGTCATCGGGCGCCGTTCCTGGCAGGACATCTCCTGGGCCGCCGTCGCCGTCACCGCGGGATTCCTCGTCGTGGGAGCGACCGCCTGTGCGCTCTTCGCGCGCGGCGCTCTCGGACCCGGTGGGCTCGCCACGTTCGGTGCGGTGTGGGCCGCGGGTCCGGCGATCGGAGGCCTCGCCGCGCTCGGCGTGGCCGCCGGGCGCGGAATGCTCTCGCTCGGACGCCGCTGACGACGGGCGCGGGGCCGACCGGACGCGACCGTCGCACGTGGGCGGACCGATCCGCTCTGCGGTCGACCCGATATGCACGACGGGCTCCTCCCGAGTGGGATGAGCCCTTCGTGCATGCGTTCGGTCGGAGTTGCCGGGGCCGGGGGTGGGCGCGGTGAACGCGGGCCGACACGGCGTCCGTGGGTCGCGGCCTCGGCGGATCAGGCGGTGGCGCTGTCCTCCGCGGAAGTGGTGGCGGCGGTGGTGGTCTGCGTGGACGGCTCGTCCGACGCGGAGGATTCCGCGGACGGGGATCCGGACGTGGAGGCGGAGCCGCTCGGCGCCTCGGTCGCGGAAGCGGATTCCGTCGCGTCGTCGTTCGCATAGGGGTACGGCTGTCCGGTCGTGCTCTCGAACCAGGCGGCGAGGCCGTCCTCGCGTTCGGAGACGCACCCGAGTGCGGCCTGCTCGGTGATCGCCGAGGCGACGCACTCCTCGTACTCCGACTGGACCGGCCACATCGCGGCGTTCACCGCGGCGGTGACGAGCATGAGGAGACAGCCGAGTGTGCCGACCGCCCCGAGAACGATCCAGCTGCCGGGCTTCTGGGTGCGGGCGCCGGCGATGAAGTAGCGGATCGCCCACACGAGGCCGAGGAGTGCGAAGAGCACGCTCAGCATCGACCACGGAAGCGGGTACGTGGAGGCGAGAAGAGAGGCGGCGAAGAGGATCGCGAAGATGACGCCCTCGCGATTGCGCACCAGAGCCTTGTCGTCCTTCTTCGGATCGGATTCCGGCGGCTGGGAGGGGTCCTGCGGACCACTCGGCGGGGGATCCTGACGGGGCTTCTGTTGCACGGAATTCACCCGTTAAGTCTGGCATAGAATGGCCGGGTGCGTGTCGTCCTCCTCGCCTCCGGCTCCGGTACCCTCACCCAGTCGGTGCTCGATGCCTGTGTGACGCGGGATACAGGTGCCGCCGGGGTGGATGCCACCGGGTCGAATGCCGCAGAGGCGAATACCGTCGAGGTGGTCGCCGTCGGATCCGATCGACCGCAGGCGCCGGTCCTCGAGCGGGCGCGCGCGGCCGGGGTTCCTTCGTTCGTCGTCGCCCCCCGCGACCATGCCGACCGTGCGGCGTGGGACGCCGCACTCACCGAGGAGGTCGCCTCCTTCCGCCCCGACTGGGTCGTGAGTGCCGGGTTCATGCGCATTCTCGGCCGGACATTCGTCGAGGCGTTCGCCGGGCGGATCATCAACTCCCACCCGGCGCTGCTGCCGGCGTTCCCCGGTGCGCATGCCGTGCGCGAGGCACTGGCGCACGGGGTCAAGGTGACCGGACCGACCTTCCACCTCGTGGACACCGGCCTCGACAGCGGCCCGATCATCGCCCAGTTCCCGGTACCGGTCGAGGACACCGACACCGAGGAGACCCTGCACGAGCGGATCCGTGCCGTCGAACGGGTCCGACTCGTCGAACTCCTCACGTGGTTGTCGACCGGGACCCTCGCCGTCGAGGGACGCCGGGTCACGGGGTTCGTGCCCGGACCCCTGCCTCCCACCCCCACACCTGACCGTGCCGGCTGATGCCGGGCGGCCGTCCGGGCGCCTGCGCCGCGCCGACATCTCGAAAACAGGAGTACCCATGGAAGCCGTTCGCCCCATCCGCCGCGCGCTCGTGAGCGTGTACGACAAGACCGGACTCACCGAACTCGCGCAGGGACTGGCCGCCGCGGGTGTCTCGATCGTCTCGACCGGTTCGACTGCCGCGAAGATCGCCGAGGCCGGCGTCGAGGTCACTCCCGTCGAGGCGCTCACCGGCTTCCCGGAGTGCCTCGAGGGACGCGTGAAGACGCTCCACCCGCGGGTACACGCGGGAATTCTCGCCGACACCCGGAAGCCCGATCACCTCGCCCAGCTCGAGGAGCTCGGAGTCGAGGCCTTCGACCTCGTCGTCGTGAACCTCTACCCGTTCACCGAGACCGTCGCCTCGGGCGCCGGCTACGACGCCTGCGTCGAGCAGATCGACATCGGCGGCCCGTCGATGGTGCGCGCTGCTGCGAAGAACCACCCCTCCGTCGCCGTCGTGGTGGACCCGTCCCGGTACTCCGATGTCATCGCCGCGGCGCAGGGCGAGGGCTTCGACCTCGCGACCCGGAAGCAGCTCGCGAAGGCCGCGTTCGAGCACACCGCGGCGTATGACGTCGCCGTCGCGACGTGGTTCGGTGAGCAGCTCGCGGACGAGTCCGGGACCCCGGACTTCTTCGGTGTCACCGGCGAGAAGACCGGAGACCTGCGGTACGGCGAGAATTCGCACCAGAAGGCGGCCGTGTACGCGGCTCCCGGCACCGGCGGCATCGCCAATGCGGTGCAGCTCGGTGGCAAGGAGATGTCGTACAACAACTACCAGGACACCGATGCCGCGATCCGCGCCGCCTACGACTTCGCGGAGCCTGCCGTCGCCATCATCAAGCACGCGAACCCCTGTGGCATCGCCGTCGGCGCCGACATCGCCGAGGCGCACCGCCGGGCGCACGCGTGCGATCCGCTCTCCGCGTTCGGCGGGGTCATCGCGGCCAACCGTGAAGTGACCGTCGAGCTCGCCGAGTCGATCAAGCCGATCTTCACCGAGGTCGTCGCGGCGCCGTCCTTCGCGCCCGAGGCCCTCGAGATCCTCCGGACGAAGAAGAACCTCCGCCTCCTCGAACTCGGTGCGCACACGGCTCCGCAGCTCGAGTACCGCCAGATCACCGGTGGTGTCCTCGTCCAGGAGCGCGATGTGTTCCAGGCGGCCGGTGACTCCCCGGAGAACTGGGCTCTCGTCGCCGGTGAGGCCGTGAGCGCCGAGGTGCTCGCCGATCTCGAGTTCGCATGGCGGGCGTGCCGCGCGGTGAAGTCGAACGCGATCCTCCTCGCGAAGGACGGTGCGTCCGTGGGCGTCGGGATGGGCCAGGTCAACCGCGTCGACTCCGCGCACCTCGCGGTGGACCGGGCCGGTGAGGAGCGGGCGAAGGGTGCCGTCGCGGCATCGGACGCGTTCTTCCCGTTCGCCGACGGACTCCAGGTGCTCATCGACGGAGGCGTGACCGCGGTCGTCCAGCCCGGTGGTTCGATCCGTGACGAGGAGGTCGTCCAGGCGGCGAAGGACGCCGGCATCACGATGTACTTCACCGGCACGCGCCACTTCTTCCACTGAGCACCGTGCCCGGTGGTGGGAACCGCTCGGAGCGGTGGCCACCACCGGGCGGCAGTGCGCGGTTCGGGAGTGCACGGTTCGGAAGTGAGCGGGAGATGGTGTGAAGGGAATGCGAGGAGGTGACGGATGGGTGAACCGGTGAGGCGGGTGTCGCGAGGGCGGGGTCCGATCTCGAAGCGCTGGATCTACTGGAAGCGACGGTTCTCCAACCCGACCCGTCGTGACTGGCTCCTCCTCGTGTGCCTGCTGTGGATCGCCGGCGCGACCGCGGTGTCCTTCCACGATTTCCGTGGTGCCGCGATGCTTCTCGCCGCATGTCCGCTCGTCCTCGCGGTCGTCCGGATGCTTCCGCGTCCGTGGCGGGACGTGTGGGTGAACCGACGTCCGATGACGGATGTCCTCACGATGCTCGTCGCAGCAGGTTCCCTTGCGGTTCTCGCGGTGGTCGTGCCTTCCTGACCAGGGATTCTGCTGAACAGCGCATGAAGATTTCCGGAAGTGTCCGGGGAATGGCACGGACACACCGGTTGAAGTCTTTACCTTTTTCGGGTCACGTGGAACAGTGATTCCCCGAGGCCGGGAACCCCCGGTCGCAATCGAGACTTCGAGGAGGGTGCCATGGGCATCGGCGACTTCATCAACCAGGGCAAGGAAGCACTCAACAACGAGCAGGGCGAGAACATCACCGACGGTGTGCTCGACAAGGCCGAGGGCCTCGCCGGCGGTGTCGCCGGTGGCCAGTTCGCCGAGCAGGCCTCGCAGCTCCGCGACGGCGCCGACGAGCAGATCGGCAACGAGTGATCTGAGGGTTCTCCTCCGACGGGGGTCGGGCGACTGCGGTCGCCCGACCCCCGTTGTCGTTCCCGGTGCTGCAGCGCGCGAACGGTCACCGAGCCGGCGGGCCACCGTGTACACACATGTCGGGTGTTCGCCCAGCAGTGATGCGGGAGACGTGCAACCCGGAGTTCCGTGAACGGAAGTTGAAAGTTGTATGAGTAAGGGGGCCTCGTTGTATCACGGTTCGATAACGGTGTGGCACTGTGGTCGGCGCCGGGGCACCCGACGCGCTTCATCCGGTACGTCTTCAACGATCACGAGGGCCCACGGGTCCGCCAGTCACACGGAGGAATCATGAGCTACGGCGAGAACCAGTACGAGGAGAACCGTCAGCACGAGTCGTTCGAGCAGGGTGGCTCGAATGAGTCGCTCGGTGGCCGGAACGAGGGTCAGTCCTTCGGCAACGAGGCCGAAGGTCAGGTCTTCGGTGGCGGCGAGGAGTCGTCCTTCGGGGGCGAGAACCCCTTCTGATCCGTCCCTCCGGCTCCGGCAGGCAGCACCGCCCTCCGGCTCCGGCAGGCAGTACCGCCCTCCGGCTCCGGCCGGAAGGGGGAACGGCCGAGGCGCCCTGTGGT
>NZ_BAAANO010000043.1:16884-26529 GCF_039529845.1 Brevibacterium samyangense
CAGGGCGCCTCGGCTTCGGACGGTGCGCTGCGCGGCCCGCCGCGGTCAGAGTTTCTCGACCGGCGCGTACCGCATGAGGAGTCGTTTCGTGCCGGCGGACCCGAAGTCGACGACCGCGACGGTCTTGTCGCCGGTGCCCTTGACCTCGACGACGGAGCCGAGACCGAAGGACTCGTGGGTGACCTTGTCGCCGGGTTCGACGTGCACCATCTCGCGGTTCGGGCGGATCCGATTGGGGAACCCGTTCCCGCCGGGAGCGGAGGAACGTGCTCGGCTCGCGGTGATCCCGCCGCCGATGGGCCGCGCGGACCCGTCGGCGGAGCCGCGGGAGCCGCCGAAGCCGCCCTCGCCGTAACCGCCCGAGTACCCGCCGGCACGGCCTCCACCGAAGGCGTGTCCGCTCGACGCGACCGCTCCCGCCCCACCGGTGAACGAGCCCAGACGCTTCCACTCGACGAGGGAGTCCGGGATCTCCCCGAGGAAGCGACTCGGCGGGTTGTACTGCGGCTGACCCCACATGCTGCGGGTCTCCGCGCGGGTGAGGTAGAGGCGCTGCTTCGCGCGGGTGAGCCCCACGTAGGCGAGGCGTCGCTCCTCGTTCATCTCCGATTTCGTGTTGAACGACCGCTGGTGCGGGAAGGTCCCGTCCTCGAGGCCGGTGAGGAACACCACCGGGAACTCGAGCCCCTTCGCGGTGTGGAGGGTCATGAGGGTGACCTCGCCGACCGAGGCGTCGGGGATCTGATCGGTGTCGCTCGCGAGGGCCACCTGCTCGAGGAACTCGTCGAGCCCGGCCTCCGGGTTCTGCCGGTGGAAGTCCTCGGCGACCGCGACGAGCTCGGCGAGGTTGTCGACCCGGGATTCGTCCTGCGGGTCCGTGCTCGTGTGGAGTTCCGCGAGGTACCCCGACTGCTCGAGCACCGCCTCGAGGACGCGGGACGGGGGAGCCCCCTCCGTCGTGGAGCGGAGATCCTCCATGAGCGCCATGAACTTCTTGAGGGGGCCCGAGGTGCGGGTCGAGATCCCCGGTGCCTCGTCCGAGCGGGTGAGAGCCTCCCAGAACGGGATCCGCTCGCGTTCGGCGAAGGCGCCGAGGATCGCCTCGGAGCGGTCTCCGATCCCGCGTTTGGGGACGTTGAGGATCCGCCGGAGGTTCACATCGTCATCGGGGTTGGCGAGGACCCGGAGGTACGCGAGGGCGTCCTTGATCTCCTTGCGCTCGTAGAACCGGGTGCCGCCGACGACCTTGTACGGCATGCCCGAACGGACGAGGGCGTCCTCGATCGCACGGGACTGCGCATTGGTCCGGTAGAAGACCGCGAAGTCCCCGTACGTGTAGTCACCCTCGTCCATGAGCTCGTCGATCGTGTCGACGACGAACTGACCCTCGGCCTGTTCGGAGTCCGCGACCCACCCGATGACGGGCTCGCCCGAACCGCTGTCGGTCCACAGCTTCTTCTCCCGGCGGTCGTCGTTGTTCGCGATCACGGCGTTCGCCGCGGAGAGGATGTTCTGCGTGGACCGGTAGTTCTGCTCGAGGAGGATGGTCTCCGCCTGCGGGAAGTCCTCCTCGAACTCGACGATGTTGCGGACCGTGGCGCCACGGAACGCGTAGATCGACTGGTCCGCGTCACCGACGACGGTGAGCTCCGCGGTGGGGGAGGGGAGGTCCGCCCCGGCGAGGGCGCGGATGAGCCGGTACTGGGCCGGGTTCGTGTCCTGGTACTCGTCGACGAGGATGTGCGAGAAGCGTGCCCGGTAGTACTCGGCGATGTCGTCGAACGCGCCGAGCAGGTGCACGGTCTCCATGATGAGGTCGTCGAAGTCGAACGCGTTCGCCAGTCGCAGGCGATCCGAGTACCGCCGGTAGACCTCGAGGAGGGCCTGGTCGGACGGGCTGTTCTCGTGTGCCTTCGCCGCGAAGTCGTCCGCCGTGAGCAGATCGTTCTTGAGGTTGGAGATGCGGTGCTGCAGCGAGCGGGGCGTGAATTTCTTCGAGTCGAGGTTCGCCTCCCGGACGACCTGGGTGATGAGCCGAAGGGAGTCCTGCGAGTCGTAGATCGTGAAGTTCGACTTCATGCCGAGTGCTTGCGCCTCCCGGCGGAGGATGCGCACACAGGCGGAGTGGAACGTCGAGATCCACATGCCGCGGGCGCGTGGCCCGACGAGACCCGTGATGCGCTCGACCATCTCCTTCGCGGCCTTGTTCGTGAAGGTGATCGCGAGGACCTGCCCCGGATGGGCACGGCCGGTGCCGAGGGCATACGCGATGCGGCGGGTGAGGACTGTCGTCTTGCCGGAACCGGCGCCGGCGACGATGAGCAGGGGAGTGCCGGAGTGTTGCACGGCCGTCACCTGCTGGGGGTTGAGCCCTTCGAGCAACTGCTCCGGCGGCGTGGGCACGAAGGGTGCGGGCGCCTCGGGAACGGAACCGCGGTCGCCGTCCGCGGCGAACAGTGCGTCCTCGGCGGGGGCGCTCGCCTCGACGGGCACACCGGTGCGGGCCGGGCCGGACGTGAGGAAATCGAAGGGTGAAGTCATGGTGCCCACGAGTGTAGTGGGGGCCGCTGACACGACACCGGCCCCGGCGAACACGGGGTCCACCGGGGCCGGGTGCGGTACGGGCTCGATCAGAGCATCGTCACGCCGATGACGACGGCGACGAGGGCCGCGGCGAACGTGAGATGCGCCATGAGGGCGGAGGGATGTGCCTCACCCTCGGCGAGACCGCCGGCGCCCTGTGCCGCCTTCTCCTTGCGCTTGCCGAGGAAGGCGAAGAGCCACACGAGGATGCCGAGCACGATCTTGATGCCGACGGCGACGTGGCTGATGGAACCGCCATTCATCTCGACGAGACCGACCATGAGCAGGCCGGTGACGAGCTGGAGGTACGAGGCGTGGACCATGCCGGGGATCACCCGGGCGTTCTTCACATGGGCGAAATAGGCACCGATGATGATCGCCATACCGAGCAGATGGAGGATGAGCAGCAGCGAGGACACAATTTCCATGCTCCGGAGTCTAGTGGCAAGATGGAACGGTGCGCGTCACGACCGGACGCAGCCCTTCCGCCCTGGTGTAATGGCAGCACGCCGGCCTTTGGAGCCGTGCAGTCAAGGTTCGAGTCCTTGGGGCGGAGCTCAGGCGCCGCACGGGCGACGGCCGAGCCGATCGACACGAGGAGTTGAACACCCATGGTGCAGCACCGACCCGCTGCCGTGATCGTTCTCGCTGCGGGCGAGGGCACCCGGATGAAATCCACGACCCCCAAGGTGATGCACCCGATCGGGGGTCGTTCTCTTCTCCACCACGCGATCGCCGCGGCTGCGGAATCCGCACCCGAACACCTCGTCGTCGTGCTCCGGCACGCGCGTGACCAGGTCGCCGAGCACGTCGCCTCGATCGCCGAGGTCGTCGACCGGACCGTGCTCGTCGCCGACCAGGACGACATCCCCGGCACCGGCCGTGCCACCGAGTGCGCACTCACCCAGCTGCCCGGGGACCTCTCCGGCACCGTCGTCGTCACCTACGGCGACGTCCCGCTCCTCACCGCCGCGACCCTGCAGCGCCTCGTCGAGTTCCACGAGGACAGCGCCCATGCGGTCACCGTGCTCTCCGCCGACGTCGCTCAACCGCGTGGCTACGGCCGGATCGTGCGCGACGCGACCGGCTCCCTCGAGAGCATCGTCGAGGAGAAGGACGCGACGGACTCCCAGAAGGCGATCACGGAGATCAACTCCGGCATCTACGCCTTCGACGCCCAGGTGCTGCGCGAGAGCCTGCCGCAGGTCGGTACCGAGAACGCGCAGAACGAGAAGTACCTCACCGACGTCATCCGGATCGCCCGCGAGGCCGGCAAGCCGGTCGCCGCCCTCACCACCGACGACGTGTGGCAGGTCGAGGGAGCGAACGACCGCGCCCAGCTCGCCCGCCTCGGCAAGGAACTCAACCGGCGCATCGTCGACGACTGGATGCGGGCCGGCGTGACGATCGTCGATCCGGACACCACGTGGATCGACGCGGACGTCGTCCTCCACGCGGACGTGACGATCCTCCCGGGCGTGCAGCTGCACGGGGCGTGCGACATCGCCTCCGGTGCACACATCGGCCCGGACACCACGCTCACCGACACCGAGGTGAAGGCCGACGCGACCGTCGTGCGCACCCACGGGCAGCTCGCCGTCATCGGCGAACGTGCGACCGTCGGTCCCTTCGCCTACCTGAGGCCCGGCACCGTCCTCGGCGACGAGGGCAAGATCGGCACCTTCGTGGAGACGAAGAACGCGCAGATCGGTCTCGGGTCCAAGGTTCCTCATCTCACGTACGTCGGTGATGCCACGATCGGCGAGCACTCGAACATCGGGGCCTCCTCCGTGTTCGTCAACTACGACGGCGTGAACAAGCACCACACGTACGTGGGCAACCACGTGCGCACAGGCTCGGACACGATGTTCGTGGCTCCCGTTCGGGTGGGCGACGGCGCCTACTCCGGGGCCGGCACCGTGATCCGCAAGGATGTGCCCGCCGGCGCGCTCGCGCAGACGGTCGCTCCTCAACGCAATGTTGAGAACTGGGTGCTGGACAAGCGGCCCGGCACCCCCGCCGCCACGGCAGCGCAGGAGGCACTTGCTGCGCAGAAGGACTCGGAGGAAAAGTGAGCTCGTCGATCACTACTTCGGGCGAGAAGAAGCTCGCCCTGGTCACTGGTAGGGCCAACATGGAACTGGCGGAGCAGGTCGCTGCCGAACTCGGCACCGAACTGCTCCCGACGGACGTCTACAACTTCGCCAACGGCGAGATCTACGTGCGATTCGGTGAGTCGGTGCGTGGTAAGGACGTCTTCGTCATGCAGTCGCACTGCTCGCCCATCAACGACTGGGTGATGGAGCAGCTCATCATGCTCGACGCCCTCAAGCGGGCGTCCGCGAAGCGCATCACCGTCATCGCCCCGTTCTTCCCCTACGCGCGCCAGGACAAGAAGCACCGCGGCCGTGAGCCCATCTCGGCCCGCCTCATGGCGGATCTCTTCAAGACCGCCGGTGCCGACCGCCTCATCACGGTCGACCTGCACACCGCGCAGATCCAGGGCTTCTTCGACGGGCCGGTCGACCACCTCGTCGCCCTCCCGATCCTCGCGAACTACGTCCGTGAGAAGTACAGCGCCGCGAACGACCTCGCCGTCGTGTCCCCGGACGCGGGCCGCATCAAGGTCGCCGAGAACTGGTCCGCCGCTCTCGGCGGGGCCCCGCTGGCCTTCATCCACAAGACCCGCGACATCAACCGGCCCAACCAGACGAAGGCGAACCGCGTCGTCGGTGACGTCGAGGGCCGCATGTGCGTGCTCGTCGACGACATGATCGACACCGGCGGCACCATCGTCCAGGCCGCCGAGGCCTGCATGAATGCCGGGGCGAAGGGCGTCATCATCGTTGCCACCCACGCGGTGTTCTCCGGCCCCGCCGTCGAGCGCCTCTCCGGCTCGGTGGCCGAGGAGGTCATCATCACGAACACCCTCCCGCTCGAGGACGAGAAGACGTTCGACAAGCTCACCGTGCTCTCGATCGCCCCGCTGCTCGGCCGCGCCGTGCACGAGGTCTTCGAGGACGGTTCGGTCACCTCGCTCTTCAACATCTGAGGCACCACCGCACGGAGTGCGGGTCCCGGTTGCGCCCGAGGCGCCACGACAGGAATCCTGTCGTGGCGCCTCGGGCGTTCTGCCGGCCCGGCGGCGCCTCAGGGGCGTTTCCGGCGGCCCTTTTGGCAGCCCGGTGACGGTGCCGTATCATGGTGGGGTTGCCTCGGCGAGGGAGCGGTGAGAGGGATCCTTCCGGATCGCGCACCGGCTCCGTGATCGACGCGGTTCTCAGGGCCGACTCCTGTGTCGCACCCCGGTGAGAATTCGTCCGCCGCGGTGTCATCGACACTCACAAGGAGAATTTCATGGCTGACATCATCACGCTCAAGGCCCAGCAGCGCACCGAGTTCGGTAAGGGTGCCGCCCGTCGCATCCGTTCCGCGGACCTCGTCCCCGCCGTCCTCTACGGCCACGACGTCGAGCCCACCCACGTCACCCTCGACGGCCACGCCGTCATGATGGCGCTCAAGAACGCCAACGCCCTGCTCTCGATCGAGATCGAGGGTGGAGAAACCCGCCTCGCCGTCGCCCGTGAGGTGCAGATCCACCCGATCCGCCGCACCTACACCCACCTCGACCTCATCGCCGTGAAGAAGGGCGAGAAGATCGAGGCCGAGGTGCCGCTCCACATCGAGGGCGAGGCCTTCTCCGGCACCGTCGTCTCGATCGAGGACAACACCCTCGCGATCCTCGTCGACCCGACCTCGATCCCGGAGGCCATCACCGTCGACATCGCAGGCCGCAAGCCCGGCGAGCACGTCTACGCGAAGGACATCGTCCTCCCCGCCGGCGTCGAGCTCGTGCAGGACCCCGAGTACCTCATCGTCAACGTCGCCGCCGAGGCAGCGGAGGAGACCGAGGACGAGGCCGCCGAGGGCGAAGAGGCCTGACCTTCATCGCCTCATGACCTCACCGATGGGGCGGGTACCGTGTGGGTGCCCGCCCCATCGGCGTGTATGCGTGACTTCCAACGACTGGAGAGTGGAACCCCGTGGCTCAGGACACCTGGCTCATCATCGGTCTCGGCAACCCCGGTGACCAGTACGCGGCGACCCGACACAACATCGGGCACATGGTCGTCGACGAACTCCTCACCCGCACGGGCGGGAAGCTGGGGAAGTCGAAGGCGCGGGCCCTCGTGAGCGAGGGGCGCCTCGGCATGGTCCGAGGAGTCCCCGGACCACGGGCGGTCCTCGCGAAGTCGCTCACGTACATGAACGAGTCCGGCGGCCCGGTGTCCGCGCTCACGAAGTTCTACTCGATCGAACCCGACCACGTCGTGGCGATCCACGACGACGTCGACATCCCGTTCGACACCATCAAGCTCAAGCTCGGTGGGGGAGAGGGCGGCCACAACGGGCTGCGGTCGATGACGAAGTCCCTCGGCACGAAGGACTACCTGCGCGTCCGCGCCGGTGTCGGCCGTCCCCCGGTCCGGATGGAGACCGCGGACTACGTCCTCAAGCCGTTCTCGAAGGACGAACGGGCGTCGCTGCCGATCTTCGTCTCCGACGTCGCCGACGCCGTCGAGATGCTCCTCACCGAGGGCCTCGAGAAAACGCAGCTGAAGTACCACTCGCGCTGACGGAGGTTCCCGAGGGGGCCCGGTCGCTCTAATGTTGAGCCGTGCATACTTCGGACACCCCCTCCCCGGACACCCACGACGAGATCCGCGTCCACGGTGCGCGGGAGAACAACCTCCGTGACATCGACGTCACGATTCCCAAACGCCGGCTCACCGTCTTCACCGGTGTCTCCGGTTCGGGCAAGAGCTCCCTCGTCTTCGGGACGCTCGCGGCCGAATCGCAGCGCCTCATCAACGAGACCTACAGTGCCTTCGTCCAGGGCTTCATGCCCCAGGTGGGCCGACCGGACGTCGACCACCTCGAGGGCCTCACTCCCGCGATCATCGTGTCCCAGGAGCGGATGACCCCCAACAGCAGGTCGACCGTCGGCACCGTCACGGATGCGTACACGATGCTGCGCCTGCTCTTCAGCCGGGTCGGTGACCCGCACGTCGGACCTCCGACGGCCTTCGCATTCAACGTCGCCTCCGCCTCGGGGGTGGGCGCCCTCAAGGTCGACCGGGGCGCGGACACGAAGGCGGAGAAGAAGACCTTCACGATCCAGGGCGGCATGTGCCCGACGTGCGAGGGGACCGGCCAGGTGTCCGACATCGATGTCGACGCGCTCCTCGACCGGAGTCTCTCCCTCAACGAGGGCGCGATCCTCATCCCCGGCTACAAGCCCGGCGGATGGTCCGTCCGATTCATCGCCGAATCGGGCTTCTTCGACCCGGACAAGCCGATCGCCGACTACACGGAGACGGAACTGCACGACCTCCTCCACCGGGAGTCCGTCAAGGTGAAGATCTCCGGCACGAACATGACGTACGAGGGTCTCCTGCCGAAAGTGCAGAAGTCGTTCCTGTCGAAGGACCGGGACGCCCTCCAACCCCACATCCGCGCGTTCGTCGACCGGATCGCGGTGTTCGGTCCCTGCCCCGACTGCGGCGGTACCCGACTCAACGCGACCGCCCTGTCCTCGCGGGTGTTCGGGAAGAACATCGCCGAGGTCGCCCGCATGCAGATCAGCGATCTCCCCGAGTGGCTCGCGGGGGTACCGCGGGACGGGATCGCACCGCTGCTGCAGAACCTCGAGGACACGATCACCTCCTTCAACGAGGTGGGCCTCGGGTACCTGTCGCTCGACCGCCCGAGCGGCACGCTCTCCGGGGGCGAGGCGCAGCGCGTCAAACTCATCCGGCACCTCGGGTCGAGCCTCACCGACATCACGTACGTCTTCGACGAACCGACGGTCGGGCTGCACCCGCACGACATCGCGCGGATGAACGAGATGCTCGTGCGGCTGCGGGACAAGGGCAACACCGTCCTCGTCGTCGAGCACAAACCGGAGACGATCGCGATCGCGGACCACGTCGTCGACCTCGGCCCGCGCGCCGGGGTCAACGGCGGGACGATCTGCTACGAGGGAGACGTCGAGGGTCTCCTCTCGTCCGGCACGCTCACCGGCGACCACCTCGGCTTTCGGGCACAGCTCAAGGAGAACCCGCGCACCCCGGACGGTTACCTCGAGATCCGCGGTGCCACCCGGAACAACCTCGAGAACGTCGACGTCGACGTCCCCCTCGGCGTGCTCTGCGTCGTCACGGGCGTCGCCGGGTCCGGCAAGTCCTCGCTCGTCCACGGCTCGGTCGCCGGCCGCGAGGGGGTCGTCGTCCTCGACCAGACCGCGATCAAGGGCTCACGCCGGTCGAACCCGGCGACGTACACCGGACTGCTCGACCCCATCCGCCAGGCCTTCGCGAAGGCGAACGGGGTGAAGCCGGCCCTCCTCAGCGCGAACTCCGAGGGCGCGTGCGAGAACTGCAAGGGCGCCGGAGTCGTCTTCACCGAACTCGGGTTCATGGAGACGACGGAGAGTCCCTGTGAGGTGTGCGAGGGCCGGCGCTTCAAGGACGAGGTCCTCGAGTACCGCCTCGGGGACGCGAACATCGCGGACGTCCTCGAGATGAGCGTCGAGACCGCACAGCAGCACTTCGCGAAGGGCGGTCCCGCGTCCCTCCCCAAGGCGCTCAAGGTCCTCGACCGCCTCGCGGACGTCGGACTCGGGTACATCACGCTCGGGCAACCGCTGTCCTCGCTCTCCGGCGGCGAACGTCAGCGCCTCAAGCTCGCGGTGAACCTCGCGGAGGAGGGCCGCGTGCTCGTCCTCGACGAGCCGACGACGGGCCTGCACCTCGCGGACGTCGCGTTCCTGCTCGGACTCCTCGACCGTCTCGTCGAGTCCGGGCGATCGGTCATCGTCATCGAGCACCACCTCGCGGTCGTCGCCCACGCCGATCACGTCATCGACCTCGGCCCCGGCGCCGGTCACGAGGGCGGCCGGATCGTCTTCGAGGGCACACCCGCGCAGATGGCCGCCGACGCCTCCACACTCACGGGGAAGTACCTCGCCGAGTACGTCGGGGCCTGAGCCCCCACCACCCC
>NZ_BAAANO010000043.1:26548-33900 GCF_039529845.1 Brevibacterium samyangense
GGGGCGAGGGAAGGGCCCTGCGGGCCCGCTAGAACCCGAACGTGTTCGCCGGTTTCGCAGGTACCGGGGTGCGGGGACGCAGCAGCCAGGCGGCGAGGCCGCCGCCGATCGCGCCGAAGAGATGCCCCTGCCAGGAGATGCCGACGCGGACGGGCAGGACGCCGGTGAGCATGGAACCGCCGTAGAGGACCGCGACGACGATCGCGATGACGGCGTAGAGGATGCGGTGGGAGAGCGTCTTCACGACGAAAGCCCGCACGAGCAAGTACCCGAAGTAGCCGAACACGAGCCCGGAGGCGCCGACGGTGAGGGTGCCCGGCCAGTTCACGACCCACGTGCCGATCCCGCCGACGAGCGCGATGATCCCGGTGACGAGCCAGTAACGGCGTGCGCCCTCGGCAGCGACGAGGAGGCCGAGGACGAGGAACGGCACGCTGTTGGCCACGAGGTGCGGCCAGCCGGAGTGGAGGACGGGGGACAGGACGATCCCGAAGGCGCTCGTCACGTCCCACGAGCGGATGCCGTAGGTGTTGAACGTGCCCGGCAGCACCCAGTCGAATGCGCGAACGAGCCACATGAACACGAGGAACGCGACGGGGTGGACGAACCGGGTGAGCGACTGCGCGGACGGGACGGGCGACTGTGCCGAGGTACTCATGACTCCCAGTCTCCCAGAGGGACGCCGCCCACTAGACTCGTCCACGTGTCTTTGACGGGAATCTCCAGCTCTCTGTCCACCCAGCCGAACATCGCCGAGGCGATCACCGCGCTCACCGACGTCACCTCCTCCGGGGGCACCGTGAACGCCGTGAAGGGACTGTGGCCGACCCTGCTGGCAGGAGCTGCGGGTGGTGCGGCCGCGGGTGGTGCAGGAGAGAACGACGGCGCCCCCGGCATCGTCCTCGCGGTGACCGCGACGGGACGTGAGGCGGAGGAACTCGAGTCCGCGCTCGCCGACCACCTGCCGAAGGACGCCGTCGCCCTCTTCCCGAGCTGGGAGACGCTGCCGCACGAGAAGCTCTCCCCGCGGTCGGACACCGTGGGTCGCCGTCTCTCGGTGCTGCGGCGCCTCGCGCATCCGGGGGACCGGCCGGTGCAGGTCGTCGTCGCCCCTGTGCGCGCGCTCCTCCAGCCGCTCGTCAAGGGCCTCGGCGCGCTCGAACCCGTCGAACTGAAGGTCGGCGACCGGGCGGAACTGTCCGACCTCGCAGAGCAGCTCTCCTCCCTCGCGTACTCGCGGGTCGACATGGTGTCCCGGCGCGGCGAGTACGCGGTGCGCGGTGGCATTCTCGACATCTTCCCGCCGACCGACGACCACGCGCTGCGCATCGAGTTCTTCGACGACGAGATCGACGAGATCCGCCCGTTCTCCGTCGCCGACCAGCGGTCCATGCCCGTCGTCGAGGGCGCCGAGTACCGGGTGTGGGCACCGCCGTGCCGCGAGGTACTCCTCACCGAGTCCGTCCGGAACCGTGCCCGGAAGCTCGCCGACGACCTGCCCGGCGCCCGGGACATGCTCGAGAGGATCGCCGACGGCATCGCCGTCGAGGGCATGGAGTCCCTCGCCCCGGCGCTCGCCGACGGGATGGAACCGCTCCTCGCGACCCTTCCCGAGCACAGCCGGGTCGTGCTCCTCGCACCCGAACGCATCGCCGCCCGCGCGGAGGACCTCGTCGCGACGACGGAGGAGTTCCTCGAGGCGGCGTGGGCCTCGGCGGCCGGGGGAGGGGATTCGCCCGTCGACCTGTCGACCGCGAGCTTCCGCACCCTCGAGCAGACCCAGGAGGCCGCGGGCATCCTCGGGCTGCCGTGGTGGCACATGGGCGGGTTCGCGGTCGATGCGGAACTCGCGCAGATCGAGCCCGTCGGCACCGTGATCGACGTTCCGGCCCGCGAACCGCGCGGTTACGCCGGCGACGTCGAGGCGGTGCTCGCCGACCTCCGCGGACTCACCCACGACGGGTGGACCGTGTACGTCCTCACCGAGGGCGCGGGCCCCGGCCGGCGCCTCGTCGAGGTCTTCACCGAGGCCGAGGTACCCGCCCGGTTCCGCGAGGACGTCACCGAGTCCGGTTCCGCCGGCACGATCACGGTGGCGACGGCCGCGGCCTACGGCGGATTCGTCCTCGAGGACCTGCGCCTCGCGGTGCTCACGGAGGCCGATGTGCTCGGCCGGGCCGCCGCCTCGTCGACCCGGGACATGCGCCGGCTCCCGGCCCGCCGCAAGCGCAATCAGGTCGACCCGCTCAACCTCCAGCCGGGGGACTTCGTCGTCCACGAGCAGCACGGTGTGGGCCGCTTCGTCGAAATGGTGCAGCGGACCACGGGCCGCGGCGACAACGCGCACACCCGTGAGTACCTCGTCATCGAGTACGCACCCTCGAAGCGCGGCCAGCCCGGCGACCGCCTCTACGTGCCCTCGGACGGGCTCGACCAGGTCACCCGGTACGTCGGCGGCGAGAGCCCGAGCGTCAACAAGATGGGCGGTTCGGACTGGGCGAAGACGAAGGCGAAGGCCCGCAAGGCGGTCAAGGAGATCGCCGGGGAGCTCATCCGCCTCTACTCCGCCCGCCAGGCGACGAAGGGCCACGCGTTCGGCCCGGACACCCCGTGGCAGCGAGAGCTCGAGGACGCCTTCCACTACAACGAGACCCCCGATCAGCTCACGACGATCGACGAGGTCAAGGGCGATATGGAGAAGCCGATCCCGATGGACCGGCTCATCTGCGGCGACGTCGGTTACGGCAAGACCGAGGTCGCGGTGCGCGCGGCGTTCAAGGCCGTGCAGGACGGCAAGCAGGTCGCGATCCTCGTGCCGACGACCCTCCTCGTCCAACAGCACTACGAAACCTTCGCCGAGCGGTACTCGGGGTTCCCGGTGAACGTCGGTGCGCTCTCGCGCTTCCAGACGAAGAAGGAGGCGGACGCAGTGAAGGAGGACCTCGCCGCCGGCCGCCTCGACGTCGTCATCGGCACCCACCGTCTGCTCTCGGGGGAGGTACGGTTCAAGGACCTCGGGCTCGTCATCATCGACGAGGAACAACGGTTCGGTGTCGAGCACAAGGAGACGCTCACCGCGCTGCGGACGAACGTCGACGTCCTCGCGATGTCCGCGACCCCGATCCCGCGCACCCTCGAGATGGCCGTCACCGGGATCCGTGAGATGTCGACCCTCGCGACCCCGCCGGAGGAGCGCCACCCGGTGCTCACGTACGTCGGCAAGTACGAGGACAAGCAGGTGAAGGCTGCGATCCGTCGCGAGCTCCTCCGCGAGGGGCAGGTGTTCTTCGTGCACAACCGGGTGCAGGACATCGAGAAGGTCGCCGGCCACCTCGCGGAACTCGTGCCCGAGGCGCGGATCGCGGTGGCGCACGGCAAGATGAGCGAGCAGCGCCTCGAGAAGGTCATCGTCGACTTCTGGGAGAAGAAGTTCGACGTCCTCGTGTGCACGACGATCGTGGAGACCGGCCTCGACATCTCGAACGCGAACACGCTCATCATCGACCGGGCTGACCGCATGGGACTGTCGCAGCTCCACCAGTTGCGCGGACGCGTGGGCCGTGGCCGCGAGCGCGCGTACGCGTACTTCCTCTACCCGAACGACCTCCAGCTCAAGGAGCACGCACTCGACCGGCTGCAGGTGCTCGCCTCGCACACGGACCTCGGCGCGGGCATGCAGATCGCGATGAAGGACCTCGAGATCCGCGGTGCCGGCAACCTTCTCGGTGGGGAACAGTCCGGGCACATCGAGGGTGTCGGTTTCGACCTCTACGTGCGGCTCGTCGGCGAGGCCGTCGCGAACTTCCGCGGGGAGGGCGAGGAGCCGGAGGTCGAGATGCGGATCGAACTGCCGATCGACGCGCACCTCCCGACGGACTACGTGTCCCACGAACGGCTGCGCCTCGAGGCGTACCGGAAGCTCGCGGCGGCCGGGACCGAGGAGGACATCCGCGAGGTGCTCGACGAGCTCAAGGACCGGTACGGCCCCTTCCCGCCGGCCGTCGAGGTGCTCGCGGACGTGGCGCGCCTGCGGATCCGCGCGAAGGCCTCCGGCGTGCACGAGATCGTCGCGCAGGGCAACAACATCCGGTTCGGCCCGGTCGAGCTCGCCGAATCGCAGATCGCCCGCCTCAAGCGCATGTACCCGAAGGCGCTGCTCAAGCCCGCGGTCCGGTCGGTGCTCGTGCCGAAGCCGACGGAGGGCCGTGGCTTCACGGCCACCGAGCTCACCGACTCCGCGCTCATGGAATGGGTGACGCACTTCCTCGACGCGATCCTGCCGGTGCCGAAGGAGACTGCGGCTCCTGCGGGGGCTGCCGGAACCGGCGGTGGGGACGCGGTGAGGAGCGAGGCGAGCGCGGGATGACCGAACGCACCTGGGAGCGCCCGGACACCGCGTCGCTCGACCTCCCGGAGGTCATGGCGCTCATCCTCGACCGCTGCCCGTGGGCGGGTGCGCACACGCACGCGTCCCTGCAGAAGTTCCTCCTCGAGGAGACGTACGAACTCCTCGGTGCGCTCGACACCTACGAGGCGGACCCCACGGACGCCCACGCCGAGGAGGTCCTCGGCGAACTCGGGGACGTGCTCTACCAGGTGCTCTTCCACGCCGCGCTCATCGACCCCGAACACGGGTTCGAGAAGGTGTCCCGCACGCTCAAGGCGAAGCTCGTCCGTCGGCACCCGCATGTGTTCGACTCGACCGGCCCGGTGCCGATCGACGAGGTGGAACGGCGCTACGAGGCGGTCAAGGCCGCGGAACGCGCCGCGAAGGCGGGCGCGGCGGGTTCGGCAGAGGCTGCGGATGGAACGGAGGCGGGAGCTGCGGCGGGGGCAGGTTCCGTCGCCGAGGCGCCCGCGGGGGAGTCCTCCCGCGTCGCCCGGGTGCGGGCCTCCTTCGACTCCGTGCCGACCGCGATGCCGGCGCTCGCCCGCGCGCACGCGGTGTTCGACAGGATCGAACGACTCGAACTGCCGGTGCCGGAGGCGGGGCAGGCAAGTCCGGAGGTGCCTGCGCAGCCCGGTACCGGCGATGGCGACCCCGGCACCGGTGACGCGGTGGCGGAGGCCGAGGGGCGCCTCGGCCGTGGGATCCTCGCCCTCGTGCAGGAGGCCCGCGAGGCCGGTGTCGACGCCGAGGCGGCGTTGCGCCGGGCGACGGCGGAACTGGAGGCGGCGGTCGTGAATGCGGCGAGGAGCGAGAAGGAGCAGCGATGACGGTGGAGCTTCCGCAGCACCTGGCGGTGCCGGGCACGTTCAACTTCCGGGACCTCGGTGGGTGGTCGTCGACGGCGGGTCCGCTCGCGATGGGCGTGCTGTTCCGGGCCGACGGGCTCGCGAACCTCGACGACGCGGCGTGGGCCGAACTCGTGCGTTGGGGGATCCGGACCGTCATCGATCTGCGGGAGTCGCGCGAGGTGCTCGCGGCACCGAATGCGCTCGGTGACACCGGGATCGAACTGCGGCACATGCCCTTGTTCGGGGACCGGTACTACCCGGTGGACGAGGACGCGGTGGAGAAGCTCGACCTGCCCGATCGATCACTACCGACGATCTACCGCGCGGCGATCGAACACTCGGGCGAGCAGATCGCCGGGATCGTCGAGGCGCTCGCCCGGACCGAGGGGCCGACGGTGTTCCACTGCTCGGCGGGCAAGGACCGGACGGGGATCGTCGCGGCGTTCGTGCTCGACCTCCTCGCGGTCGCGCGGGAGGACGTGCTGCGGGATTACACGGCGACGGAACAGTTCCTCGGGGAGGACTTCCTCGCGGCCCTGCACTCGCACTTCGCGCAGGCGGGCATCGTCGCGAACCTCTCGCACACCGCGACGCAGGCACCGGTCGAGCTCATGGAGGGCGTGTTCGCCTCCGTGGAGGAGTCACACGGCTCGGTGCTCGAATACCTTCTCGCCCACGGCATGGACCCGCAGGTGCCGGAGCTGCTGAGGGCGAAGCTGGTGCTCGAGGGGTGACCGGGGCACGGACCGAGCGTCCGGACGATCTTCCGTTGAGTCGGCGCGGAGTCCTCACCGGCTCGTCTGTCCTCACGGTGCTCGGTCTGCTTCTCACGTACGTCCAGTACATGGTCGCCGAGAAAGGGCGGACCGGCCCGGGGACCTGCTCCGAAGTGTCCGCCTTGGTCTCGTGGGCGGACGTTCCGGACGCGTGGCACGGATTCCTCATGCGGGTCCCGTCCGTCATGCTCTGCCAGGACATCGATGACGAACGGTTCTACGCGCACACGTTCTCGTCCACCGTGGTGCTCGGTCTCGTGCTGCTCATGTGGGCCGCGGTTGTGGTGTGGTTGCTCCGGAGGAAACTACGCGAAAGTCAGAGGGTGATCACGTAGTCCTCGTGATCGGAGCCGGCGACGATACGGACCGAAATCCGCACACAGCCGTGATAACTGAGCACCGTGATTTCGGATTCCGCGCTCCCGAGCACCTGGGTGGAATCGAATGCTGCGGGAGAGTCCGAGCCATCGGGATACACATGGGGCAACCGATCGTCGTTCCTACCGAAACCGTCGTCTCCCGTGTGGTGGAAGAGCAATTGCACCGCGTTCGTGCCTGACGGAATCACTCCGAGGAGCTGCCGCTCGATGCCGAACAACCGGAGCGTCACGCCGGTGGGGCGAGGGACTGAACGGGATTCATCGTCAAGAAGCGCACTACTGTCGCTTGGCTCGGAAGGTCGGGTGGGGGAGGTATTCGAACCGCGAATGCCGGATTCGGCCGTCCAGGAGAATTCCCCTGAGTTGGTTCATTTGCCTTAGTGCTCGACTCCCCGGCCCCGCAGGTCCTCGAGTACGCCCCGCACTTCCTCGCTGAGCTGCGGGGCGTACACCTGTTCACGCCCGCCGACACTCATCACCACCGATCGCAACGGCCGCAGCAACCTCAAGAACGCCCGCAACGACAACCCCGACCGTGCCTGCACGACCCTCGCCACCGCCAGCGCGGTGAACACGATCGTCACGTGCGCCTCGATCGCATCCCGCGTCCGCGCGAACATCGGCCGGGCTCTCAGGTCCGTCTTCGACATCCGGAACGACTGCTCGACGTGCCACAGGTCGTGATACGACGACACGACCTCCACCGCGGGCATCAGCGACGCGGGGATGTTGGTGACGTACTTCTTCAACCCGGCAACCTTCCTGGCCCTGGCCAAGGCCGCTTCGTCGAGTTTGTACTTCTTCCCGTCCGCCTTCAGAAACCGGGGTTTCTGGGCCGGTTTCTCCCCGTCGATCACGGCTTTCGCCCGGTTCTCCTGCAAGGTCAGGGTTTGCGTGTCACGGACGTATCGTTTCCTCGAGTACGCCCACACCGCCCGCCACGCCAGCGGGTACTCGT
>NZ_BAAANO010000044.1:0-1372 GCF_039529845.1 Brevibacterium samyangense
CCCGACCACAGTCATCGGCACCATAGGCGTGGCGTTGAACGAAAAGACGTCGAGGCCTCCTTCACGATGGGAGTTCCTACACACACCATCACAAGAAGACCTCGACATGTACCAGCGTATTCCCTTCTCCACCCCGGACCTCACCGAGTTCACCGGCGCCCATGAACTCGGTCTGACGATCACCGGAATGCACCTGCAACCGGACCAGGCGATTCTCGAGTGCCGCACGAAGGACCCTGACCCTTGGTGCACCTCCTGCGGTGCCGAAGGACGCTCGCTGGGGTCGATCACCCGTCGGCTTGCTCACGTGCCCTTCGGCCACCGCCCGACGACCGTGCTGCTGCGAATCCGCCGGTACACATGCACCGGGTGCGCACGGTACTGGGCCGAGGACACCACCGCCGTGGCCGAACCGAAAGCGAAACTCACCCGCAGCGCCCTGCGGTGGGCACTGACCGGGCTGGTCGTCGATCACCTCTCCGTGGCTCGTGTGGCAGCGAAACTCGGTGTCTCCTGGCACACTGCGAACTCCGCGGTCCTTGACGAGGGGCACCGGGTCCTCATCAACGATTCGACCCGGTTCGCAGGGGTCACCACGATCGGTGTGGACGAGCATGTGTGGCGACACGTGCGAGGACGGCAGAAGTACGTGACCGTCATCATCGACCTCACTCCGGTACGCACGAAGACCGGGCCAGCACGGTTACTGGACATGATCGAAGGGCGTTCGAAAGCCATGTTCAAGACGTGGTTGGAAGCCCGTGACACCTCCTGGCGGCAGGGAGTGGAAGTCGTGGCGATGGACGGGTTCTCCGGGTTCAAGACCGCCACGAGCGAGGAACTGCCCGACGCTGCGGCGGTGATGGATCCCTTCCACGTCGTCAAGCTCGCCGGTGAGGCCCTCGACGATACGCGCCGACGCACCCAGACCGCGGTACACGGGCGCAGGGGCCGGAGGGACGACCCTTTGTACAAGGCGCGCAGGACCCTGCTGACCAGGCACCGGTTGCTCACCGAGAAACAACGCGTCCGCCTGGCGGAAGTGTTCGATAAGGACGAGCATGCGGCGGTGGAGGTGACCTGGGACGCGTATCAGGAGGTGATCGGTGCGTACGACGAGAAGGACCGGCGCAAGGGCAAGAAGCTCATGGCCGGGCTCATCGAATCCCTGAGGGCTGGAGTGCCGGCAGGGCTGGAGGAATTGAAGAAGCTGGGGAGGACGTTGAACCGGAGGAAAGAGGACGTGTTGGCGTTCTTCGATCATCCCGGGTCGTCGAACGGTCCGACGGAAGCGATCAACGGTCGGCTCGAGCACCTACGCGGTACAGCACTGGGGTTCCGGAGGTTGGAGAACTACATCGCCCGGAGTCTG
>NZ_BAAANO010000045.1:0-986 GCF_039529845.1 Brevibacterium samyangense
TTCTCGGCCTTGCCGATCACGTAGGACGAGCCGGAGCCCGAGAAGAAGTCATGGTTCTCATCGGCGTTCGGGGAGAGCGCCGAGAGGATCGCCGGGTTCACGTCCGTGACCGTCGACGGGAACATGGCCTCGTAACCGAGGTTCATGAGGGCCTTGTTCGCGTTGTAGTGGAGGAACTTCTTCACGTCCTCCGCCAGCCCGACCGAGTCGTAGAGATCGTGGGTGTACTGCACCTCGTTCTCGTACAGCTCGAAGAGAAGCTCGAAGGTGTAGTCCTTGAGTTCCTGCTTCTTCTCCTCGGAGAGGGTCTCCAGTCCGCGCTGGAACTTGTACCCGATGTAGTACCCGTGCACCGCCTCGTCACGGATGATGAGGCGGATGAGGTCCGCCGTGTTCGTGAGCTTGGCGTGCGAGGACCAGTACATCGGCAGGTAGAAGCCGGAGTAGAAGAGGAACGACTCGAGGAGGGTCGAAGCGACCTTGCGCTTGAGCGGTTCGTCCCCGCGGTAGTACTTGAGGACGATGTCCGCCTTGCGCTGGAGGTTCTGGTTCTCCGTCGACCACCGGAAGGCGTCGTCGATCTGCTTCGTGTCCGAGAGGGTCGAGAAGATCGACGAGTACGACTTCGCGTGCACCGACTCCATGAACGCGATGTTCGTGTACACCGCTTCCTCGTGCGGGGTGATCGCGTCCGGGATGAGCGAGACCGCACCGACGGTTCCCTGGATGGTGTCGAGCAGGGTGAGTCCGGTGAAGACGCGCATGGTGAGCGTCTTCTCCTCCGGGGTGAGCGTGTTCCACGACTGGATGTCGTTGGACAGCGGCACCTTCTCCGGAAGCCAGAAGTTGGCGGTGAGGCGATCCCACACCTCGGCGTCGACGTCGTCCTGGATACGGTTCCAGTTGATCGCGTCGACGTGGGACACGAGCTTGAGTTTCTCACTCATGAGAGTCGGTTTCTCCTGTTGAACGATGCTGCGTGAGCG
>NZ_BAAANO010000046.1:0-1711 GCF_039529845.1 Brevibacterium samyangense
CGCGGACGCATTGAATAATTCGGGTATGGCTCACGACTACCTACCCGTGCTGCGCGATCAACCACTCCTGATAGCCCCCGACATGCGTGACTGGCTACCGGAGGACCACCTCGTATGGGTCGTGATCAAACTCGTCGAAACGATGGACACCTCCGCGTTCCACACCGCACGGGCACGCAGGACGAGCCTGCGGTCGAATGCCGGCCGCCGCGGCTACGACCCGGACATGATGCTGGCCCTGCTGCTGTACGCCTACTGCGTGGGAGTACGGTCCTCGCGCAAGATCGAGGCGTTCTGCCACACGGATATCGCGTTCCGGATCCTCACCGCTGGTGCGTTCCCGGACCACACCGCGATCGCCAGGTTCCGGTCGGCACATGTAAAGGCCTTTACCGACCTGTTCACCCAGGTGCTCACCGAGTGCCATCGGGCCGGGATGGTGAAAGTCGGCGTCGTCGCGATCGATGGCACGAAGATCAAGGCGAACGCGTCACTGGACCGCACGTACACGCAGACGACTTTGGCGGCGATCGCTGCCGACGTGATCGAGGACGCGCAGGCCTGTGATGACGCCGATGAGGCTCGTATCGGACAGTCGGGTCACGATGACGACGAGGACGCGGCCGGGCGTCGGAAGCTCTTGGACCGGTTGTCCTCACCGGCGAAGGAGAACGCGGTCGAAGGACTGGAGTCGCTGCGGCGTGAAGCACCCCGGTCACAGGCCGGCAAACAGTTGACCCGGGCACAGGAGAGGGTGGACCGGCTGGAAGCGCGGATCGCGTTCATCAAAGCGCGGCAGCAAGCGAAGTACGAGGCGTACCTGGACAGGTGTGCGGCAGTGCCTGCGGGGCACCGGCCTTCGGGGAAACCGGCCCAGCCGCCGGAGAAAGTGCGGTGGATTCTGGAGAAGGAAGAGACCCTGGCCCGGGCCCGAGCGAGGGTCGCGGAGTTGGAGGGGAAACTGCCGGTGGGTAGGCGGAATCTCACCGATCCGCAGTCACGTTTGATGAAGTCTCGGCACGGTTTCGTTCAGGGGTACAACGCGCAGATCGGGGTATCGGATGATCATGTGATCGTCGCTGCGGACGTGTTCGACAACCCGATCGATGTGCATTTGTACCAGCCGATGGTCGAGCGGGTCCGTCAGCAGGTCGGGGTTGCCTGCCCCGGTGCCGGGGAGGTGGGCACGGTGGTGGCTGATGCCGGGTATTTCTCGGAGGAGAATGCCGGGCCTGGCGCGGGTGTGGAGTCGTTGATCGCGGTGGGCAAGGCGTGGAAGGTCGCTGCTTTGGGTCCCGGAGTCGTGACGGAGGAGACGAAGGTACGGCATCCGGGGTTGTGGGCGATGCGGCAGAAGTTCGAGGACCCGGAGAACCTGGAGGTGTACACGCGTCGGCAGGCGATTGTGGAGCCGGTGTTCGGGCATTTGAAGGACTGGCGGGGGCTACGTCAGTTCGCGATGCGGGGGTTGGAGAAAGTTCGTGGTGAGTTCTTGTTGGCGGCCGCGGCGTGCAATGTGATGCGGTTGTTCAACGAGATGACGCGCAAGTCGGTGGTGATGACGGCCTGAGGGGCTAGGCGGGGGCCGGGTGTGATCGCTTGGGGCGATCGCACCCGGCCCGTTTTGTTGCCGGTCAGTGGCTCATGTGCCGGAAATGGCGGTCACGAAGCCGGGTTTGTGTCCGTAGGCCTGGATAGGCTGAAAACGCGA
>NZ_BAAANO010000047.1:0-710 GCF_039529845.1 Brevibacterium samyangense
TCGGGATCCCAGACGGGCTCGGCTTTGAGGTTCTTCGAGTTGCCGGACTTCGACCGCCCATCCCTCGGGGTGATCGTGTCGATGAGCTGCCCGTCGTAGAAGTCTTCGCCGTACCAGTGGAAATGCGACTGAAGATCCAAGGGTGCTTTCGTGGTGCGGGCGCCGACGATGAACCGCAACCCCGCCTCGTCCAGTTGCCGCATGTTCGCTGCCGACAGCATCCCGGCGTCCGCGACGATGACCATGTCCGCGATGCCGTGGCGTTCCTGGAATTGCTTCACGATCGGCAAGAACGTGTGGGTCTCGGCTTTGTTCCCTTCGAAGCAGCCGATCTCGAGGGGGAATCCGTTCCGGTCGACGAGCAGCCCGACGACGATCTGCGGATCGACCCGGCGTTCTTTGGAGTACCCGACCTTCCGCAGCCCGTCCTCTTTCTCAGCTTCGAAGTACAGGGTCGTCACGTCGTACAGAATCAGGGATACGTCCCCGTGCGTGGCGGCGTGAGCGAAGGCCGCGGTGGCGATCTTGTTCCGGTACTCACCGGTGACCGCGCGAGAGAGCGTGCGTTTGCGCGTCGACAAGCTCGCCGTACTGCGCCCGAGCTCACCGAGCACTCGGTCGACGTCCGACAGAGATGTTGGTTCGACGACCCGGGCGATCACGAGGTCGCGGAACACGGAGTCGTCGACCGTATCGAATCCGAGCGAGCC
>NZ_BAAANO010000048.1:0-3034 GCF_039529845.1 Brevibacterium samyangense
CAAATCCTGAACGCACGTTCACTGTCTACGAAACCCGGGACTTGACACGTTCACTGTCTACGAAACCCGGGACTTGACAATCACCGTGAACCGGATCTACAACCGGGCCACCGATGATGCCCGGCGCACGGTCGATTACACTACCGGCGTCACCGTCTTCATCGCCTTCTTTATCGGCAGGATGGGCCTGCTCTCCGCGGCCGCCAAGGTGACCCAGCTCGCCGGCGGACTCTTGGAGGCGATCGCGGCCGTGGACCTGAACTTCTCCGGGACCACCGTGATCGCTTTCTTTGCCCTGGCCTGGGTGGCCGCTGGCGCAGCACGCACCCGAACCCTGCCTTGCTGTGGCGTTGTCCTCTGAAGAACAACAGTTGTGAAGGTCCCGATGATGACTAACCGAGAAGTCCGTGGACACCAGGTCCAGACTCATCCCGGTCCCCGGCCGTTGCCCCTTGTTGACGCCCAGGGGCGCGAGCGGTCAAGACTGACCTGACCACGCATGACATGAGATACGTACTACGAGAAGTTTGACCATGTACAACGAGAGACGAAGGAGCACGATCATGATGAACGGCGGCGGTACGGGCGGTATGGGGCTGATGTGGATCTTCGGGCTGCTGATGCTCGTGGGGGTGATCGTACTGGTGGTGGTGCTGGTGAAGGCCTTCACCGGCCGATCCTCGACCACGGGCGGGCCCGACCACAGCCGTGGGGCGAGCACGGGCACCGGCCGGTGGCGGGAAATCCTCGAGGAACGCTACGCCCGCGGCGAGCTGAGCATCGAGGAGTACCGCGAACGTCTCCGGACCCTGGAGGAGGGCGGCCGGTGAGCCCGTTGACCCGCCGGCAACTGCTGGCACTGGGCGCGGCCGGGGCCGGGGCCACCGTCGTGGGCGGGACCGGGCTGTGGTGGACCACCACCGGCGGCCCCGGCTACACCGGTGGTAAAAACCTGATCGAACCGCAGGTGCTGGCCAGCCGCGACCGCGTGCTGGAACTGGACCTGACCGCCGCCCCGACACGGATCGAGGTCGGTGGCCGGGAGGCCTCCGTGCAGGCCTTCAACGGCTCCCTGCCCGGACCGACCCTGCGGGTGGCACCGGGGGACACGATCCGGGTGGCGATGACCAACGGACTGGAGGCCCCGACGAACCTGCACGTGCACGGGTTGCACGTCTCCCCGGAGGGCAACGGCGACAATCCGTTCGTGAGCATCGCCCCGGGCGAGTCCTTCGACTACGAGTTCGTCTTGCCGGCCGATCATCCGCCGGGTACCTATTGGTATCACCCGCACCGCCACGGCCATGTGGCCGACCAGGTCGCTGCCGGGCTCTACGGGGCCATCATCGTGGAGGACCCCGAGCCGGTCCCGGTCACCCGGGAGCGGGTCATGGTGGTCTCGGACCTGACCCTGGACGCCTCCGGCAACCTGGCCGAGGCCGACCGGATGCAGCAGATGATGGGCCGGGAAGGCGAGGTCGTACTGGTCAACGGCCAGGTCCGCCCGCAGCTCACCGCCGCCCCGGGGGAGCGGGAGCGGTGGCGGATCGTCAACGCCTGCCCCTCCCGGTACCTCCGGCTGCAGTTGGACGGCCAGCAGGTCCGGCTGCTCAGCCGCGACCTCGGGCGCCTGCCGGTCCCCGAGGAGATCACCGAGGCGGTCATCGCCCCCGGCAACCGCATCGAACTCCTCGTGGACACCGCCGAGGGCTCTTCAGCCCTGGTCGCCGCACCGGTGAACCGCGGCGGCATGGACGCCATGATGGGCGAGGGCATGATGGGCGGGACCATGATGGGTGACAACGAGCCCGGCAACGACGATCCGATCGAGCTGCTCGCCCTCGAGGTGTCCGGGGACCCTGTCGAAACGCCCGCACCAGTGCCGGAGGGACCGGCTCTGCGCGATCTGCGCGAGGAACCGATCACGGCCCGTCACACCCTGGACTTCGCCATGGGCATGGCCGGTGGCATGGGAGGCGACGGAGCCATGATGGGCGGTGAGGAGGACACCACCATGATGGCCTTCACCATCAACGGCCAGGAGTTCGACCCCGACCGGGTCGACACCCTGGTGGCGGCCGGGACCGTGGAGGAATGGACCCTGGTCAACTCCAGCCCCATGGACCACCCCGTCCACCTGCACGTGTGGCCCATGCAGGTCGTCCAGGATGGGGACCGCGACGTGCCCGAACCGAGGTGGCAGGACGTCGTGAACGTCCCGGCTTTCGGGGAGGTGAAGGTCCTCATCGCCTTCGAGGACTTCCCGGGGAAGACCGTGTACCACTGCCACATCCTCGACCACGAGGACCAGGGCATGATGGGCACCGTCGAAGCCCGCTGAGGCCGGGCTCCCCGCAGTGCGGCCTCGCCGCGGAGGGCCCCAATGACCGGTGGCTGCGCCGGGGCGACCCGGAGCTCGAGGAACGATCCCGCCCTGCGGATGGCCGCTTGCAGAGGCCGGGCTAGCCGGCGGCTGCGGCGCCTTCGTACATGAACGCGTACGGCTTCGGGATGTCCTTGGCGTAGTGGGTGTCCAGCCGGGTGATCTTCATTCCTGCCGCTTCGATGATCGAAGGGATGTCACGGTTGAGGTGGCACCCACCACCGACGCGCTGCTGAATGCCGTTGAGGCGGTCCTGCCATCGACGGACGCCGTGGTCCGGTGCTCGACCGTGCTCGGCGAAGTGCAACTGCCCGTCCGGTGTGAGCACGCGTGCCATCTCGCACACCGCCGCCTCTGGTTCGGGGATGGTGCACAGACTCCAGGTGCACAGCACCGCGTCTGCGGAGTCGTTCTCCAGGGGCAGATGCTGCCCGTCGAGGCCGACGACCTTCACGGGGACCTCCGAGGCGGCGATCCGCTTCCGGGCGAGGGCGATGCTGCGCTGGGAGGGCTCCACAGCTCGCAACCGGGTCACCTCGGCCGGTAAGAAGGGGAGATTGTGTCCGGTGCCGAACCCGATCTCCACCACCTCGTGAATCGTCCCGTGTTTCATAGAGAGTGATCCAACCTTCCAGAAAGGCAGCACCACCA
>NZ_BAAANO010000049.1:0-4120 GCF_039529845.1 Brevibacterium samyangense
ATCGGTGGCCCCCAAAGGCACGATTCGGTGGCTCCCATGCCTACGAATATTCATCGCTCCGAGTCATCTTCGCGTAGCACCGCAATCGCCAACGTATACGTCTGGTGGCGGACCTCGACCGGGCGACTGCTCACGAGCCATCGACCGATCGGCAGGGGAGCGGCGGAGCGTTCTGCCCGGATTGCGGGACCTCGCAATTGTTCGGTGATCAGTCGGCCAGGGGCCTTCCCGCTCGAATGGAGCAATTCGAACTGATGGTTGAAGACGAAGGCGGATCCTGCACACAGCCGCCCAGCTCTTTGGACGAGCGATGCCAAGGGGTCCTGTCCACTCAGCGCCTGAACGAGTTCGCTCAGGTAAGAATCTTGTTTCTTCATTATTTCCTCCCCACGTGGGCGCACGGAGATTGTGGATTTCACAAATGATGCACCTTTTCTCTTCGTCGCGCACATTGACGGCGCCCAGGTTGCGCTCGAAAGATGTGACCCACTACACGAAAGGAAGTGAGTCATGTCGGACTTGCGCGTTGCCGTGGACGTTGGGGGAACCTTCACCGATGTCTGCATCTTCAATGAAGACGACCAGGTCATGCGGGTGACCAAGGTGCCTTCTACCCCGGACAATCCAATGGAAGCCGTGATCAATGGAGTCGCAAGAGCGAAGGTCGACCTCGCCGATGTGCAACTCTTCTCGCACGGAACGACGGTGGCGACAAACGCGCTCATCACTCGCAGATTCCCCAAAGCAGCAATGGTCACGACCAGGGGCTTCAGGGACGTCATCGAGATTCGAGACGGTACCAAGGATGATCTGTGGGATGCGTACAACGATGTGAGCGGACCGTACATCCGTCGCCGCGACCGCTTCGAAGTGTCCGAGCGAACTGATTACACCGGGGTTGTCGTCGAACCGCTTGACGAAACCGAAGCGAGGAAGCTCGCTGCGCTTCTCCGCAAGCGAGGAGTCGAGACGATTGCAGTATGCTTCCTCAACTCGTACGCCAATCCCGAGAACGAGCACCGGATGAGGGATATCCTCCTCGAGGAACTTCCGGGGACGAGCGTGTCGACGTCCGCCGACATTCTGCCGGAGATCTTTGAGCACAATCGATTCAATACAACTGTTTCGAACGCCGTGCTGGGTCCACTCGTCTCGGGATATGTGAACGAGCTGGATTCCAGGCTCACCGATGGCGGGTATGAAGGAGAGCTTCTCCTGCTGCACTCGGGAGGCGGGTCCATGACGTCGGAGATGGTGTCGAGGTTCCCGGTCCGGCTCGCTGCCTCTGGTATCGCGGCAGGAGCTATTGCGGCGAAGCACATTGCTCTGCAGTGCGGGTACCAGAACGCGGTCGGCCTCGACATGGGCGGGACATCCACTGACATCTCCCTCATTAATGAGGGGCAACTCAACGTTACGAATGAATGGGAAGTTGAGTACGGGCATCCGATTGTGTTCCCGAGCATCGAGGTTCTCACGATCGGTGCTGGTGGTGGGTCACTTGCGCACATCGATCTCGCTGGTTCTCTCCGGAACGGTCCGCAGTCCGCCGGAGCCAAACCCGGTCCCGCTTGTTACGGCCAGGGTGGCGACGAACCGACGAATACCGACGCGAACCTCTGGCTTAATCGCCTCGGTACCGACCTCGCCGACGGTGCAATGTCGCTCGATCGCGGTCTCGCCCACGACGCCATCGAACGCAGGATCGCGGTTCCGATGGCGATGGAGGTTGACCGCGCTGCGGACTCCATCCTCAAGGTAGCCAATGCGAATATGGCCGACGCAGTGCGCATCGTGTCCATCCGTCGGGGGCTCGACCCTCGCGATTTCGCCCTCATTGCGTTCGGTGGGGCAGGCGCCCTTCACGGGGTCGACGTGGCTCGCGAACTCGGCATTCCTGCAGTGATCGTACCGCCGAATCCAGGCGTCACTTCCGCACTCGGATGCCTTCTCGTCGACATTCAGCACGATCTGTCGCAGATGTACACAGCATCTGCAGTCGACGTCGACTTCGACGCTCTCGAAGCCGCCTTCGCTGAGCTCGAGACCGAGGGCGCGGAACGGCTGCGTCATGAAGGCGTGGCCGAGGAAGACGCGACTCTCCAGCGTGGCATCTCGATGCGGTACCAGGGGCAATGGCGTTCGCTGCAGGTGCCGGTCGGGTCGGGCGCAGAAGCGCTTGGAAAAGCTGTCGCCGACTTCCACGACGCTTACGAGAAGCTTTACGCGTTCAGGCAGGAGGAGACCCCAGTGGAGATCTACCAGATTCACCTGAAGGCGATCGGCGTAACGCCGAAGCCGGCCTTCAAGCCTGCTGCTGTCACGGAACGATCCCGGCCGGAGCCGGTCGATACCCGGGATGTCTACTTCGACGGATTCTGGATCGCGACTCCGGTATACCAGCGGGAATCGATGCCCGCCGGCTCGGATTTCACGGGGCCCGCAATCGTCAATCAGCTCGATTCCACCACCGTTGTCCCGCCGAACTGTACTGCGTGGATCGACGAGTGGCTCAACATCCGTATCGAACTCGGCTCGCCGGACGGGGAGTGAAAACCCATGACCACTACGACCAATGACACCTCAGCGACACTCACAACTGCTCGCACACTCGATCCGGTGACCTTCGAAGTCCTCAAGAACGCCTTCTCGACGAGCGTCGATCTCATGAGCGAACAGATACTTCGGACTTGTTACTCGTTCGTCATTTATTCGCGGGACTTCTCCTCGGCGCTCTGCGACAAGTACGGCAATACGGTGATGCAGGGAAGTGCCGACATTGCAGTGCACGTGGGCACGTTGCACTTCCAGTGCAAGGCGGTGATGGAGGAGTTCGGTGAAGATATCCAGCCCGGCGATGTATTCTGCATAAACGACCCGTATAGGGGCGGCACACACTTCAATGACGTGAGCTTCATCCGCCCGATCTTCTCCGAGGGCGAGATCATCGGATTTGCGCAGAACAAGGGGCACTGGGCAGACATCGGCGGAAGTACCCCGGGTTCATTCGATGTGACTGCGAGCGAGCACTTCGGCGAAGGCCTTCGCATCACGCCGATCCGAGTGTGGTCACAAGGGAAGTTCCTGCATGATGTAGCGCAGCTCCTCGTCTCGAATACGCGCGCGCCAGAACAGGCGCTGGGGGACTTGCACGCGCAGTCCGAGGCGACCGCAGTCTGCGAACGCGAAATCCTTCGCCTGGTCGACAAGTACTCGAAAGATGTCGTCGTCGAAGCGATGCAGGAGACACAGGACTACGTGTGCCGAACCGTTCTGGCTTCGCTCAAGGATCTGCCGCACGGCACGTGGGAAACCGTCGATTACCTCGACCAGGATCCAGTAAAGGGTGAGGGCCTCATCCCGATCAAGGTGAAGCTCACCGTCGACGAAACGGGTATCCACTACGACCTCAACGGGTCTGCACCCGCGGTGTCAACCTTCCTCAACTCGGGGTACGGGACGGCATTCTCTTCGATCTATGCGGGTACGAAGACCTTCTTCCCTGAGGTGCCCCTCAACTCCGGTTTCTACCAGGCGGTCACGGCCGATATCGGTGAGGAAGGCACAGTGGTGAACGCCGGATGGCCGCACGCGGTGACGGGGTTCTGTGCTGGCCCGTACGAGAAGATCATGAATTCGATCTTCGAGCTGTGGAGCGCGATCATGCCTGAACGTGCCATGGCATGTGCATTCAACCTCGAGTACCTGCTCGTTGGAGGACACGACGGCCGAGTCGACGGCAGCCCGTACTTCATGTGGTACGACTGGATGGCCGGAGGATGGGGCGGCCGTTCGTCCAAGGACGGATCGGACGCTACAGCACCCGTCTTCGGCGCAGGTCTGGCCGTCCAGCCCGTTGAAGGCCAGGAGCGTTTGTCCCCCGTGCTCACTACTCGTCACGAGATCACGACAGACTCGGGCGGCCCCGGGCGTTTCCGCGGAGGATGCGGAATCAACAAGGGCGGGACGCTCACCGATGCACGCGGAGCGGTGATGAGCTACTGTTGCGACCGCGGCCGCTCTCTCACCTGGGGTATTAATGGTGGTCTTCCGTCGGTGCCGCACGGTGTGTGGCTAAACCCCGGCACACAGGATGCTCGCTACCTTGGTGCTGCTTTCT
>NZ_BAAANO010000050.1:0-2859 GCF_039529845.1 Brevibacterium samyangense
TCCCGCACCGACGCAGCGCGGCGTGGAAGGTGTTCCGGTGCACCGGAGGAATCCCGGTCTCTTCGAGTACGCGTCTGGAATCGCTCATCGAGGTCGGTTCGACGACCCGTGCGATCACGAGGTCACGGAACCAGTCGTCTCCTACCGCCGCGTGGAATCCGAGGGAGTCGTACACGCCGGCGAGCGTGTCGTACAACAGTCGGGCGCTCGTGCCGACGACCCGTGCCGGCCCTGAGCGTTCCGGAACCTGCGCGGGCGGGTCGAACAGTGCCGCCGGTGGTGGTGCGGGAGTCGGTTCACGGACCGGGTACGTCGGTTCGAGTCCGAGGTCGAGTTCGCCCTGTCCTTCGCCGGCGATCCATGTCCGGGCCCGGGCGTCGAGGATCCCGAGTTCGGCTTGGGTGTGTGCCGAACCGATGTGTGTGAGCACGTGTTCGCGCCCGTGCCGGTACTCGGCGACCTGGACGGCGGTCGCGCCGGAGGCGGTGCGGACATGGCGGAGGTACACGATGTCGATCGTATCCGCGTTCCGGACCCACGGTTAGTGTGTGAAATCGGCACCCGCCGAGAGAGAATCCCCTGGTCACAGCGGTGCGGAAGCCCGACTGATCACACCCTGACCAAACTCAGGTCGTCCCAATGACGTGAAAGGCGTCTGAGCTTCGTGCCTCGCCAATGCCACATGGGTTGGAGTAAGACGAAAAAGACTGGCGCGAAAATTCCGCCGATGGTGAGTTCGTCGTTCCAAATAGCGGTGTGGAATCTTGTTGGGCAGATGGAGATTTCGTGATTCCAATATTTGAGGAGCGCGAGTGGGCCACTCAGTGGCATCCCGGCATCCCGCATCGTTCTTGTCCCTGGAGCGAATTTGTCCTGTGGGAGATCTTCGATCGTTATCCGCTGCGAACCGACACAGAACCTTCCGAAGAGATACAGTGCGACATCTACTTGGGATCCTGAAAGGAACGCCTGCGGCAACTGAGCTCCGAACTTGGCCCGCATCTGGAGCAGCGGCCAGTACAGCTTTGTTGCCACAGCTGGATCGTGAACGGCGCGCCAAGCGATATTCGCCGAGCACTCCATGGGCACCACGGTCCGAATCTGCATATAAAACATTCGTCCTACCCCTGTTATTGCCTGTGCCTATCAGGCGCAGGTGGATATTCAGTGCGAGCCTTACGATAGTGAGATGACAACCCTCGTGTGGCTCCGCGATGATTTGAGACTGAGCGACAATGCTGCGCTCAGCGCCGCCGCAGACGATGCCGACGGCGTGGTCGTGCTCTACCTTCTCGATGAAGTATCTGAACACCTTCGACCGCTTGGGGGAGCCGCAAAATGGTGGTTGCACCAGTCGCTTCGCGCGCTGGAGCATTCGCTTGGACAACTCGGGATTCCACTTGTTTTGCGCCGCGGCGCGGCAGAAGAACTCATCCCTGCCGTAGCACGTGCGTGCGGCGCAGATCGGGTGTTGTGGAACCGGCGGTATGGCGCGGCGAGAGATCACGACACAAAGCTTAAGACCGCGCTGCGGCAGTCCGGTGTCGTAGTTCGTTCCTACCCTGGTGATTTGCTGTTCGAACCGTGGACAATCGCAACCCGGACGGGCACCCCCTATCAGGTGTACTCCGCATTCTGGCGGGCATGCACATCGGGGCACACACCCGCAGACCCACTTCCGGCCCCCAAACAATTGACGAGTGTGCAACGTGATATCGAGAGTGAATCTTTGGACTCCTGGCTGTTGACTCCTGCCAACCCTGATTGGGCTGCTGGTATCTCCAGCCGGTGGGAACCGGGTGAGTGTGCAGCTCATCGAACGCTCGGTGAGTTCCTCGAAGACCGAGTGCAGCGATACTCTCGAAGAGATTTTCCCGCAGAAGAGACGGGATCCGAGCTTTCGCCCCACTTGCGGTGGGGGGAAATCAGCCCACGCGAGGTCTGGCACCAGACCCTGTCGACAGGCGGACACGTCGGGATGTTTCTCTCGGAGCTCGGGTGGCGTGAATTCGCCAAGCACACGGCATTTCACTTCGGCCCCCTCGAACAGCGCAACCTCAATGCCCGCTTCGACACATTCCCTTGGATCGTTGAACGCAACGCAGGATTCGACGCGTGGAAGTTTGGGCGCACGGGGTTCGGGATCGTCGACGCGGGTATGCAAGAACTCTGGCAGACGGGCTTCATGCATAATCGGGTACGCATGATCGCTGCCTCGTTGCTCACCAAGAACTTGGGGCTTGACTGGAGAATTGGCGAGGCGTGGTTCTGGGACACCCTTGTTGATGCCGACGAGGCGAGTAACCCGTTCAACTGGCAGTGGGTCGCTGGGTGCGGTGCCGACGCAGCCCCGTACTTTCGTATTTTCAACCCTGATCTGCAACAAAAGAAGTTTGACCCAGACGGTGCGTATGTAAGTAAATGGGCTCCATACAGTATGACGTTGCCAAAGATCATTGACTTGAAAACCACCCGGGCAGATGCTCTTCAGGCGTACCACGCTCTGGTTCGTTGACCTGCGATCACTCATCGTCAGGCTGGATTTTATTGGAGTCATACGTGCTGCCCCAGCTCCGACCCTGATGAACTGGTCTGTGGGGCGGTTGGTCCTGCGGTACGGTCGCCACGGATATGCTTCAGAACAAGTTCAGCACTGATGAGGCACATCGGAACACCCACACCAGGTGCGGTCGTCGCGCCAGCGTAGAAGAGTCCGGCTACCCGCTTGGAGACATTCTGTGCTCGGAACATTGCGCTCTGTCGCAGAATATGGGATGGTCCGAGCATGCCCCCTCGCCAGGATGAGTAGTCGCGAGCAAAATCAGCCGGCCCGATTGTTTGGCGAGACACGATGCGTTC
>NZ_BAAANO010000051.1:0-7065 GCF_039529845.1 Brevibacterium samyangense
GCGCGGGGCCACCCGAGGCGACGACAAGGTCAGCGAGGCCGCCATGGAGGACCGCAAGAAGGAAGGGTACTTCTGATGAGCACCGAAACCACCACCGCGCCCGAGGCTCACGTCCGCGAGCTCGACATGCTGCGCTTCGCGACGGCAGGTTCCGTCGACGACGGCAAGTCGACCCTGATCGGTCGCCTGCTCTTCGATTCGAAGTCGATCTTCCAGGACCAGCTGGACTCCGTGGAGAAGGTCTCGACCGAACGCGGCAACGACTACACCGACCTCTCGCTCCTCACCGATGGACTCCGGTCCGAGCGGGAGCAGGGCATCACGATCGACGTGGCATACCGCTACTTCGCGACCCCGCGCCGCAAGTTCATCATCGCGGACACCCCGGGGCACATCCAGTACACCCGCAACATGGTGACCGGGGCCTCGACCGCGGACGTCGCACTCATCCTCATCGACGCACGTAAGGGCGTCCTCGAGCAGTCGCGCCGACACGCGTTCCTCGCGTCGCTCCTCGGCGTTCCGCACATCGTGGTGTGCGTGAACAAAATGGACCTCGTCGACTATTCGGAAGAGGTCTTCGAGGACATCCGCGCCGAGTTCTCCGATTTCGCGGCAAAGCTCCGGGTGAAGGACATGTCCTTCATCCCGGTGTCCGCGCTCGTTGGCGACAACGTCGTGGAACGTTCGGAGAATCTCTCGTGGTTCAAGGGCTCGACGCTCCTCAACCACCTCGAGACCATCCACGTGGCGTCCGACCGCAACCTCGTCGACGTGCGTTTCCCGGTCCAGTACGTGATCCGCCCGCAGCAGAACGACGCGCGTGATTACCGCGGGTACGCGGGAACCGTGGCTTCCGGCATCCTCAAGCCGGGTGACGAGGTCATGGCGCTGCCGTCGGGGCTCACCACGAAGATCGCGTCGATCGACACGGCTGACGGCCCGGTCGACGAGGCTTTCCCGCCCATGTCGGTGACCGTGCGCCTCGAGGACGAGATCGACATCAGCCGTGGCGACATGCTGTGCCGTCCGCAGAACGCGCCGACGCCCACGCAGAACGTCGACGCGCTCATCTGCTGGATGGACGAGAGCACTCCGTTCGTGCCGGGCAAGAAGTACGCGATCAAGCACACGACCCGCTGGGCACGTGCTGTGGCGAAGGACCTCACGTACGAGATCGACGTGAACACCCTTCACCGGAACCGCGAGGCCACGAGCCTCGAGCTCAATCAGATCGGCCGTGTCCAGCTCCGTGTGACGCAGCCCCTGTTCGCCGATGCCTACCAGGACAACCCGCTCACGGGCGCGTTCATCCTCGTGGACGAAGCGACGAACAAGACGGTGGCCGCCGGCATGATCGGACAGCTCCCGCACGAGGTGTGACCGTCGGGCCCACAGGCCTGTCTGTTCGACTCTCGCGATGGCGGTCCGGACCTCTGCAGGAGAATCGGACCGCCGTTGTTACCCCCTCGCATCCCAGCCGTACTCCGCACGAAGGATCAGAACCCCGTGGACGAACTGCAGTTCGACGTCGACTTCTACACCGACTGGTACCCCGCCCTTTCACATCTCAATGCAGAAGAACTTTCCGCCGAATGGCACGAGCGCGGGCGCGCGGCGGGCCGGTTCGGTACGTTCCAAGAGATGCTTCGGGCAAACGGATTGGACGAGGGCGATCTTCCGATCGACTTCGATTGGCGCACCTATCTGGAACTCAATGACAAGCTTCCGTCGACGTGGAACCGTTGGCAGGCCATGCGCCATTACCTCGAACACGGGATTCGGGAATCGCGTCCCTACAAGGTGAATCCGGTCGCTCGGCGGCGTGCCGAAGAGGTACGCGCCATCCTCGCACTCGATACCGAGTGGTATGCCGATGTCTACGGACTGGGCTCGAGCACGAACCCTTCAGAGCATTACGAGAAATTCGGACGGCCGAATCTGCTCGCCCCGAACCCGAGCTTCTCCCCTGTCGCGTACTGGTCGAAGAATCCCGACGTAGCCGAAGGCCGGATCGACCCCGTCGAGCATTTCTCGAAATCCGGATATCTGGAGAACCGCCCGACGGCGCCCGTGGATGTCGATCACGAACGCCGCCGGAGTTACTATCGCCCGTCCGCCCTCTCCGGAGCGCGCGACTTCTTCGCCTACGACGAAGATTTCTACTACCTTCAACGACCGGATATCGCGCGGGCGCGCAAAAAGGTCGTCGCATTCGACCACTACAACGGGAGCGGCGAGTCGGAGGGAACAAGGCCTTCTCGTTTCTTCGATCCCACGTTCTATTCGAAGAAGTATGCAGCCAGCTTGGAGGGCTGGACGAAGACCGCACTCGCTCATTTCCTGTCGGTAGGGCTCGTCAACGGGTTCATGCCGAGCGCGGAGGTGGCCGACGGCGCGCGCCGGGCCGGGGCGCGTTCTGCAGTCGAGTGGGTCGGCCACTGGACCGGCCGGACGACTTTCGCCCCCGTCTCCCGTGTGTCGCCGCCTCGTAAGAGCGCCACGTTCGAGTCCTCCCTGCCGGCGAATCCGGTGTCGGGCACTGCACGCCGCCGGGTGCTCAACTGGGTGATACCCGCGTTCTCGAAGGGCGGAGGCGGCCATACGACAATCTTCAGGTGTGCCCGTACCCTCTCACGTCTGGGTTGGAAGTCAGTGTTCTGGATCTTCGGTGATACGGATGCGGCAAAGATCGACGACCTCTACGCGCAGTTCATCGGGCACTTCCCGGTCTCTCCTGTCGAATTCCGTCGGGTGGGCGACGGTTTTCACGACGTCGAGGATGAGTTCCTCATCGCCTCGTCCTGGCCGACTGCGTACGAGGTGCAGAAAAACACCCGAAACAACGCTCGTCTCTACTTCGTCCAGGATCGCGAGAGCCAGTTCGATGCGGCCGGCACCAGAGCCATGCAGGCCGAGTGGACCTACCACATGGGGTTCGACTACGTCTGTGCGGGCCCGTGGCTCGAAGACATGGTCGCGGACACCGGCGGACTCCATACAAGCTTCGAGCTGTGCGCTGAACCGGCGTTCTCGCGGCAGGATCCTCCGCTTGCCGACCGCGATGTCCTTGCAGCGATCTACGTACGTGGGCATTCACCGCGTCGCGCAACGGACCTCATGGTCCGGGTCGCGAACGAACTCGCCGCATCCGGGATGGGCGAAGTCGTCATCTTCGGTGATGACAACCCCCCGTTCGAGGTGTCGCCTCAGGTGGTGAATGCCGGGGTACTTTCCCCGAACGAAATGGCGGAACTCTTCCACCGCACCCGGTTCGGTCTCGCGGCTTCAGCAACGAATTACTCGATCCTCCCAGTGGAGCTCGCAGCTTCCGGCACTGTCGTTGTTCAGCCGTACTCAGGTTCGACGCAGGACACCACCGATGCGCACGGCGCCTATTCCGTCCAGCCGGATGTGGACGCAGTCGTATCGTTCATCCTCGAGGCCGCGACCGACCTCGTACAGAACGATTTCGACGAGTTGCGACGGCCGTATATGGACTTCGCGCGTAGCATTTCCTGGGAACACGAGTTCGAGAAGGTCGCCTCCTGGCTCGAGGAGCACAAGCTCGCCGGCGATGCTCCGGTTGTGCCCCGAGAGAAGGTCGCCGTCGTCATTCCGACGTACTACCCGACCGAAAAGCTTCACCAGATTGTGGAGCGCGTGCATGCGCAGCGGACAAGCTTCGACGTTATTCTCCAAATCGTCGACACACGGAGGAACGGAGAAGTCTCCGGCGTCATTACCGAGATCGAAAAGGATCCTCGGAACCAAGTGCACCCGATCGACTCTTCGGACTTTCAGCACGGCGCTACGCGGACGTTCGGTGCCCGGCTTGTGCCGGAAGCGGATTACTACGCTTACCTCACCGATGACGCCACGCCGGCCAACGAATACTGGCTAGAATCCCTCGTCAGCCCCATGGCAATGCTGCCGGATTGCGCGTACACATTTGGTCGCCATCGCGCATACCCCGATCACCATCCCCTATACGATCAGGAACTCATCCAACACTTCAATGGATTTGAGAGCCTCGGCTTTTTAGCCAGCCGACGCATGTACCCCCAACGATTCGAACGTGAACCATGGTTCCGCGCAGCGCTCTCGTTCAACAGTGACAACAATGCCGGGTACCGCGGCGACGTCATGAAGAAGTATGGCTTCCCGGCTGTTCCCTTCGCAGAGGATCAGGCCTTCGCCCAACAACTCCTCGTCCTGGGATACTCGCGCGCGTTCGCGTCGTCCGCGGTTGTGAACCATTCCCACGATTACACCAAGACCCCGGAGATCGCGTACAAGCGAGGAACCGAGGAGGCGAACGCTCTGTACCAGAACTTCAAGCTCGTCCAGCACCGCACAGCTCGAGACGTCGTGAACGCAAAACGTGCGACTGAACAGATGACCGTCAACATGGCTGTCCGGCTCGGCCTCTCGGAGGAATCGATAGCGGAGTTCCTCACATCAAAATTCGCATATATTGACGGAGCTTACAAGGCTGGCCAAAAGTATCTTGAAACTCCAAAGAGCGGAAACCAAATCGCATGAAGAAACGACTCTTCATTCACCTCGGCACCGGCAAAACCGGAACAACGGCCATTCAACGGTTCCTCACCGAGAACGATGATTGGCTCGCAACAAATCATCGCATTCAATATGCAACAACAGAGCGACATAACTTCAACCATCACAACCTATGCACAAACTATCTGCGAGGCGAATCGGATAATAACTCAAGGGTCATACATGGCTTAAGAGACCTCCTGGAAGAGATCACGACCTCTGACTACGAGACCTTCGTCATCAGCAGCGAGTATTTCCCGGGAGTTACTCCAGAAGAAATAGCGCATGTGTACGCGCAAGAACTGCTGGACACCATCGAGCTCAATACCATTGTCTACTTTCGCCGCCAAGACGACTTTGCAGAATCCTGGCACGCCCAAATTGTAAAAGCGGGCTCCCCCGGCTGGAAAGGCGGGATACAGAATACGGTAGATCGCCTAACTCGAGACGGAATATTCGACTATTACGCTTTGGCCGAAGAATGGGCTCGCCACATCGGCAAGAATCATGTATTCGTCAAACCATACGAGCGAACACAGTTCGTCAACGGCGATATTATTGCGGATTTCCTTTCAATCCTGGGCGTTGACGACTTGAGTGGAAGCCGTCGCACCAAAGGCGACCCGAATCCCAGCCTGACCAGAGATCAAGTCCATATCCTTGAGTCATTCGTGGCGGCTGGCATTGATTCGCAAATCGATGGCGTTCTACGAAAGCCATTTGGCATCCCATCTGGATCCTCTAGTCACCTTCTTTCACCCGACGCGAGGGAAGAGATCCTAAAAACTGTCGACGATGGAAACTCAAGGCTCGCGCGCGAGTATCTCGGTCGACCGGACGGAATTCTCTTCAGAGATCCGTTGCCGAATGAAACAGACGCGGACTGGCAGGAATTGGAGTTTCCAGCTACCGGGTACCTTCTCCGCACCGTCCAACATATGATTGATCGCCGTTTTGTCCAGGTGCGTCGGCAGATCGAAGTGCTCGACAAAGAGGTCCAACGTCTAAAACAGTCCCCGAGCACCAGTTTTCTAGCAGACGATTCCACCGACGGGAACCCGGGTACATAATGAGAGTTGGGTTTGCGATATTCGATGCGGCTACGGGCCAGAGCTACGCAGGTCTTCCGGACCGCCTCGGCATTTCATATGAAGAGATCACGAGGGCAGTTACACCCAACTCTGGGAATCTCGCCTTCAAGTATGCTGCGGGCAAATTGGTGGGGCCTGAAGTTGTCTACTTTAATTTCAATGATGACCCTTTGGCCCTTCGCGATCAAGTAGATGCAGTCGTCCTCGCAGAGGCTAACCTTGTCAACCCTCAGGTCAACTACGCAAAGCCAGCACGATTCATAAAACAACTAGACCGTCCGGTATTCTTGTGCGGAGTCGGGGCGCAGGCCAACATCGAGACGGATCCTGAGCAGTTTCCTACTATACCGACTGGGACGCTTTCGTTCCTTCAAGAGGTTTCTTCCCGAACCGATGCCATTCTCGTTCGCGGTGAGTTTACGGAATCCGTGTTGAAGAGACTGGGGATTACGAACGTTCAGGCGGTCGGATGCCCGAGTCTGCTCATTAATTCCGACCGGAAACTCTGGGAGACCATCGGCACAAAAAATCGCCAAAATTCTCTCATGGAACGTCCTACCGTGACTGAAGGCGTATACCCGGCTGCAAAACGGACGCCCACTTCGGACAAAGCTGAACGCTTACTTTTTCAGCTTGTACGTTTTATGGACGCCGACTTCGTAGGGCAATCCCAGATTCTCATCCGCAAGATCGGCTTCGGGTACGCCGATGAAGTTCGCGACGAGGACCTCGGGAAGATTGCGCGGTATTTGGCGCCTGGCGCTAACCTCGCTGAAGTGAGGGCGACCCTTAGGTCTAACTCGCGCGCTTTCGCGCGGGTCGATGAATGGGTTAGCTACCTGAGGTCCCGCACCTCCGTCATCGGATCCCGGATTCACGGAAACATGATGGGCATTCAGGCTGGAATTCCTTCCATGCCCGTGGTTCACGACTCGCGCACTTTGGAACTGTGCGAAACGATGGGTATTCCATATACTACTATCCGTAAAGTTTCTTCCTTGGATTCAGTTGATAACATATCCTCAGTTTATGACGGCTTGTTCTCTGCAGATCTCAAGTCATTGGACAAGCGGAGGCTTGAGATAGCAGCGGTATACTCCAAGGTTTTGTCCTCGCTGGGCATCCAGCCGTCAAGCCATCTTTCTATCTTGGCCGACTGACGCTAGTCACTTAAATCAAACGCTCGTTGATTTTGATCCTTTGCAGGCGGGTGTCGCAGGAGCCCTTTCGCGGCATAGCACCATAGTACGGATCATCAACCTATAGATCCGCAGTTAGCTCCTGAGTTGGTTCATTTGCCTTAGTGCTCGACTCCCCGGCCCCGCAGGTCCTCGAGTACGCCCCGCACTTCATCGCTGAGCTGCGGGGCGTACACCTGTTCACGCCCGCCGACACTCATCACCACCGATCGCAA
>NZ_BAAANO010000052.1:0-2478 GCF_039529845.1 Brevibacterium samyangense
TTTTCGTAGCGATGGCGTCGTTGGGGACCAGGTGTGGTGTCGTTGGGGGCCACCCTGCTTACGCTCCTTCCGCCGTGTGTATAGGGCACGCGGCGGAAGGAGCAATCGAAGATGGTACGGAAGATCAGAGCGAAGCTGGTGCTCCAGTTACGCGCCGAGGGTCTGTCGGGGCGTGCTATCGCTGCCTCGCAGGGCATGTCCCGGAAGTCCGTCAGGGCGGTGTTCGAGGCAGCTGACGGGGTGGGGATCGGCTGGGACGACGTGGCCGAGCTCGACGACGAGCAGGTGTATGCGTGGTTGTTCCCGGGCCGGGGCGAGCACGAGAGCGTGTTCGCCCAGCCCGACTGGGAGCAGGTCCATCGGGAGATGGCGAGGGTCGGGGTGACGCTGAAGCTCCTGCATGGCGAGTACCTCGACGCCACCGCGGCGGCCGGGGACCCGGCGATGGGATATGACCGGTTCTGCCGCACCTACCAACGCCACGTGCTGGTCACCGGCGCTGCCTCGAGGGTGGGGCACAAGGCCGGCCAGAGCGTGGAGGTCGACTGGTCCGGCCCCACGATGGAGCTGATCAACGCGGTCACCGGCGAGGTCTCGAAGGTGTTCTTGTTCGTGGGCTGCCTGCCGTTCTCCCGTTACGCGTTCTGCTTCCCGGCGCTGGATATGCGCCAGGAGTCGTGGCTGCGGGCGCACGTGACGATGTTCGAAGCGTTCGGCGGGTCGGTCCCCAGGATCGTGCCGGACAACCTCAAGACCGGCGTGGTGAAGCACCCCCGCGAGGGCGAGATCGTCCTGAACGATGCGTATCGCGAGATGGCCGGTCACTACTCGGCAGCGGTGCTGCCGGGCAGGGTGCGGAAACCGAAAGACAAGGCCAGCGTGGAGAACACCGTCGCGCACGTCGCGACCTGGGTTATCGCCGGGCTGCGAGAGAAGCAGTTCACGACTCTGCCCGAGCTCACCGCAGCGATCAGCGCGCGGATGGAGGCATACAACGCCGAACCGTTCCAGAAACGTCCCGGCTCCCGCATCAGCGTGTTCGACGCGGAGGAGCGGCCGCTGCTGACGCCGCTGCCGGCGGTCACCTACGAGATCTCGAGGTGGCTCTACGGCAGACGAGTGGCCAGGAACGGGCACGTCTCGTTCGCGCGGAACTTCTACTCGGTGCCGTTCGCGCACATCGGCGCCGCGGTTGATCTGCGCATCACGGCCCGCACGCTGGAGATCTACCACGGCCACCAGAGGCTTTCCAGTCACCTGCTGCTGCCCGAGGGGTCGGTGAACGAGTACCGCACTAACGACGCGGATCTGCCCGCCGGGGACCGCTACCAGGCCTGGGACGCGGCACGAGTACGGGCATGGGCCGAGCGGATCGGCCCCGCGACGGTGATCGTGACCCGGCGGATCTTCGAGTCCGTACCGATCCAGGAGCAGGGCCTGGATCCTGCGCTGGCGGTGCTGCGGCTCTCTCGCCGCTTCTCCGCCGAGCGGGTCGAGGCGGCCTGCGCGCTCGCGTTGACGGGCCGGATCAGCTCGCCCCGTTACGCGCATCTGCAACCGATCCTTGCGACAGGGCAGGACAAGACCGCCGGGCTGCGTCCACCCCGCGAGGAACCAGCGGAGCAGGGCGGTTTCGTCCGCGGCGCGGACTACTACGGCGGAGGTGCTCGATGACCGCGATCGATATCGAGACCAAGCGGAAGCTACGCGAGATGGGCGCAACCGCGCTCCTGGACGCCATCGACGCCCAGGACGAGACCCACGTGCTGGGAATGTCGTTCGAGGGCCGCCTCCAGCTGGTCGTGGACGAGGCGCACTCCACCTTCAACCAGGGCAAGGTCGAGGGCCTGATCCGCCGGGCCGGACTGCGTTACCCCGGCGCTGATCTGCGCCGCCTGGACCTGGTCGAGGAACGAGGGCTGGACCGGAACGTGATCGCACAGTTGGCGACGTGCTCGTTCATCCAGCGCCAGCAGAATGTCGTCTTCCAAGGCTTCACCGGGTCGGGGAAGTCGTATCTGGGATGCGCGCTGGCGAAGCAGGCCTGCCAGCACCGGATCCGCGCACACTACATCCGGATGCCCGACCTCGAGGAAGCATGGGCCCTGGCTAAGGACAAGTCCCAGGGCCAGACGAAGTTCCTGCGGAAGTACTCGACGTTCTCGCTGCTGGTGATCGACGAATGGCTGCTGGACCATCCGGACGAGGGGATGCGTTCGATGCTGCTGGAACTGCTAGAACTCCGCTACGACACCGGCTCGACAGTGTTCTGCACCCAGTACGCGAAGAAGGACTGGCATCCACGCCTCGGAGGAGGGGTCCACGCCGATGCGATCATGGACCGCATCGTCCACAACACCATCTGGATCGACACCGGCAACCGGAACATGCGCGAACACGCCGCCAAGACCCAGTGACCCAATGAAGGCGGGAGCCAGTGGCCCCCACCGCGACGGCTACTGGCCCCCGCCGGCACGA